>NZ_JABSOV010000160.1 GCF_013215345.1 Colwellia sp.
CTGTTGAAATGAAATTGATTTGAGATGTGTAGTATGGAGTAATACGTTTTAGTACCAAACTTGTTTAACCTGGCTAAACCGGCAAGCTGATTTTGGTACTAATTCATCCTCCTGGACAGTTACCAATAGAAGTTTTGGTAATGCCCTGACAAAATACGATACATTCCGTAAATTATATTTCACACATATTAAATTATTACCTTGTTGCATCAATACTTTTTTAGATGCCTTGGATTTGTTTATAGGTAGAACATAAACAAACTTTAAAGTTATCTAATTTTTGAGTAAATAATAATTCCGCATTTTGAAATTGCATCTTGCAATATGCAATGCAACGAAATTTATCTAAATATGTTCTCTTTAACTCATTGAATTTTCTATTTAATTTTATCCTTTTTGATTGGTACGAGCTTTGCATTAGTCGGTAACCTATTAAATTTATTATTACCTTAGAAATAATAAAAAGTAATTACAGAGGCACTTTATGAGATCTCCATTAATAAACTCAGCTATTGTAGCGGCAACTTTTTCAGCCAGCCTTATTATCAACAATGCTTATGCTGGTCTTATATTTTCAGAAGACTTTAGCGGGCTAAGTACTGCACTTGAAAACTCACTAATTGTTGATTGGCAAGACTCTACTGGTGGTGGTTTTGAAGTTTATCCCACTGGTGGTGCAGGGGCTCGAGGTATGAGCGGTATGTTTGATCACGATAATAACCCTTCGACTGCTGAAATCGTGTTACCTGGTGGTCTTGAAGTTAATGATACTTCTGGAGATGTTCTTTTAACTGCTACTTTTAGTCTAGGTTCAACTATAAATGCAAATCAACTAGGATCTCTTTCATTTTTTGGTGGGGTGAGAGGTGGAAATGCAACTGGTGCAACTATTGAAATTTTCAACTTGACCGAAGGTATATCTTTAACGGGCGTTTTAGTTCCAACACTAGGTTCATTTAATTGGATATATAATGAATTCAATTTTTCATCAACAGCAGCGAGTATTGGTGATCAAATTCAGTTTCGTTGGGAAGGTGGGGGAACTAATTCAGCTAATGGGCAAGAAGTGGCTTTAGTCTCATTTTCAATTATTGATGATCCCGCTGCCGCTGCCTCGGTATCTGAACCATTTACACTTTATATCTTCGCATTAGGAATCATAGACTTAGCTTTACGTCGATTTAAGAAATAATCTTAATAATTTTTAAATTAAGCATTTAAGAAAACATCAATTGTCATCGTTGGTGTTTTTCCATTCCTGGTAATTGGTAATTTAGATTTTTTAATCAGTAAACCATCACCATAGGACACTTGAGCTTTTGCTATACCAATTAGTATAAGTCTTCAGGTATTTCAGCTAAGCATTTAACACTACTAGTGTCAGTTTTAGTACCAAACTTGTTTTACCTGGCTAAACCGGCAACGACATTTTGGTACTATTCTATGCTCCTGCAGCCATTGCCAGGAGAAATTTTTGGTACTAATCAGTTAAAATGTCGAGTGCTTGCTGTAATCCCTTTTGTTGCTGCTTTATGTTTTTTATTTCTTCAAGTATATCTTCTAGCCTCTCCAGCTTCCTTTTGGTCTTCCTTAAATCATTAACAACTGATACGTGATTAACAATTGCTTTCTTTGCTGCACCAGCTGCGGTTGCTTCGCTGTAATGTTGCTTCAGTTCGTCAATGAACGCTACGAACTCAGACTCTGATTCATTTATTTTGATTAACATGATGAATTCCTTTTATTTTTCCTGTGGTTAAAGTTCTAACAATTGACGGTATAAGGTCTTTTTGTTCATGAAAGGTTAAGTGCAGACCTACTCTCTTAACTTTAACTACTTCCTTTTTTATGGCATCAGCTTCGTTAGCTGCCTTTGCTTTCGCTACTAATGCTCTAGTCTCATTCATTAGTTCTTGAAGTTCTTTTTCAATCTCAGTGCTGTCTAGCTCAGGTATAGTATTCATGCTCAAAGTTCCTTGATAGTGTCAATTTAAGAAGTACCCGTTTCGTAGAAACATAGGGGTGCGCGCTTAATTTGATGCTAATCAAACAGAGTGAGAGAATAATTTTGTCAATGAAAATCAAGGAGTGTCTGAGGTTATTTTCGTGTCTTTGAAAATGTTCTTAGAAACCTTTATTTTACTTTACTAAATTAGGCTTGAAGCTCTTTGGAACCTTCTTTTGAACTTTTTCTTGTTCGTTTTTTTTTATTGGTTTTGGTAGCGAACGATGAGGACGAGGGCGAAGCCTGAGCAACGAGGAGGAGAAGAGAGCGGAAAACCCCCGTCATGTATTACGGGGGTAGATTCCACCAAACTATGCGGCCTTGGCTCAAAGTCTCTGTTTTAACAGCTTTTATTTTTTGTATTTGAATGGTTAAATTTTCGCTTTCTAGGAGAAACTCTAGCGACTATCGGTACTTGGGAAAAATTGCCATGTTCAACTACAATAATACTACAATCACAATGTATATAAGGATGTTTGCATGCTCCCCCTCTTACCTGATCGAATATCTCAACTCGGTAAAAAACTTATTAATGGTAGTATCAATATAGTTGAACTTGATGAGTATAAATCTTTACTAGAACTTGCTAATGCAATTATGAAAGTTCATAAAATGAGAGCTCAAGCAGTGAGTGGCTAAAATAGCTGATACTGATTATTAGGAAGCACTTAATAAGATCTCTGAATTAAAGGGAGCTACTGCTATTGATGTAGTCCATTTTATTCTTCAAATTTATCATGTAGCTTATGAGGGAATAACTGAGTATATACTTGCCAAAGTATGTTTAGATTTCTATGTCCTGTGACTTGAGCTACCTCTTCAATGCTATAACCTTTCTCAAATAGCCTAGATGCTCCCTCTCGCCTTAAATCATGATACCTTAGGTCAGTTATACCTAAATCCTTCCTAACACGCTGAAAACCTGCTGTTACAGACCTAGGATTATAAGGAAATATTCTATCATCCGTTTCAGTCTGCTTTTTTACTAAGTCATATGAACCAGCTAACAATGGAACGATCATATGATTACCCTCTTTTTTCCTTGGGTCTTTCCTGTCTCGTACAATTACTGTTTTATGTTCATGGTTTAAGTCTTTCCATTCGATTTTACAAACTTCGCCAATTCTCATGCAGGTGAATATAGAAAAATTAAGAATATCAACAAAGGGAATTTTACTGCCCTGTTTGTCCTGCCTTTCAGTTAATGCTGTAATTAACTTATCGAGTTCATTCTCAGTAGGCCTGCGTGTTCGCTTTTGGCTCTTACCCACTAACTTCATTTCTATTAATACAGGTACAGCATCTTCAAATATTTTCCAGTTGGCCGTTACATCAAAAACAGGTAAAGCTATTTTCATTACACTGCGTAAATATGCAATATCATGATAAATAGTTTCTGCTCCAGCTCCTGCTGCTCTTCGCATTTTACAATGAGCTATTAAGTCACTACTTTTAAGTTGGTTTGATAATATATCTGCAATTGGGCAATCTCTTAGCATTTTCACCACGTATTGCTTAGTTCTTCCAGTAGCCGTCCATAAATCAGCATCATTAAAGTACAGGTCTAATAGTTCGCCAATGGTAATTATTTTGTCTTGTTTGGTTATGCTGTTTAGCTCTGCTGCTTCTTTTTGTATTTTACCCCATGTTTTTGCTAATTCTTTTTTACTGAATGTTCTCGATTCTCTATGTATAATTACACCATTCTTTTTTACGCGAATTGTGCAGCGGTAGCTAAAATCTCCGTTAGCTTTTTGGCGTTTATCAATTGTTACTGAAGCCATTGTATTTTCCTTAATCGTCCTACCCAAAATGGGGCACATTTGGAACACCTTAAACGGAAACCCAACGAAAGTACAGGCGATTCAAGGCGACTTAGAGTATAAATAAATGACTACTAACAAGACTCCAAACCCATACATACCAGGCTCTACAATAGATCACAGGCTTAGTGTTGCGCCTATGCTAGATTGGACCGATAAGCATTCAAGATATTTCTACCGACTAATGTCTCAGCACACTGTACTTTATACTGAGATGGTAACAACTGGCGCTATTTTACGCGGAAAAGGTGATTATTTATCCTATAACGAAGCTGAACACCCTTTAGTTTTACAACTTGGAGGCAGTGATGTGAAGGCGATGACTGAATGCGCCAAAATCGCCGAGCAATATGGTTATGATGAAGTTAATATTAATGTCGGTTGTCCATCTGATAGAGTCCAAAATGGACGCTTCGGTGCTTGTTTGATGGCGGAGCCGTCGCTTGTTGCTGAATGTGTTGATAAAATGCAAGCCGCTACTAATATTCCTGTTACGGTAAAATCACGTATAGGTATAGATGATCTGGACTCTTACGAGTTTTTGCACACTTTTATCGAGCAAGTAGCACAAGCAGGCTGCCAACATTTCATTATCCATGCTAGAAAAGCCTGGTTAACTGGTTTAAGCCCTAAGCAGAACCGTGATGTGCCGCCTTTGGATTATAAGCGCGTCTACAAAATTAAAAATGCTTTTAATAACTTAAACATCTCCATTAATGGTGGCATTAAAACTTTCACTGAAGCTAATTTTCATCTTCAACATATTGATGGGGTAATGATAGGGCGTGAAATATATAACAGTCCCTTTATGCTGGCGGATGCCGATACTGAAATATATCAATCAAATGTAGAAAAGATATCAAGGACAGAAGTCATTGATTTCATGATCCCTTATATCAATAATACAGTTAAGGATGGCGGTAGAGCGTGGCATATATTACGGCATATGCTAGGGCTTTGTAATGGTTTAGTTGGCGCACGTAAATTCAGACAGCACTTAAGTGAGTGTGCAGGTAAAGATGGCGCAGACGGTCAAGTACTGCTTGATGCATTTAATAAGGTTACTTTACCTGAGTAACCCTCTTAAGGTCTCGATATTGGGAATTTTTGTCCCGATATTGAGAGGATTAAAATATAACAAAACAAGCCATTCGACTAAATAATATTACTTTTAACCTTTAAATAGTGTTTATAGCCACCAACCAACCGACTCTCAATAGTTCATCTTATAAAAACTTATGCATTAAAACTAAATCAGTTGTAATTTCAAACAGTTAAAAATTAAATATAACTTTGGCACAACCTTTGTAACACTTATTGCAACTTAGTAATAACTACAAACATTTTTGCATAAATTTTAAATTTAATTATCGATGCAAAAACACAAGGAAAGACCATGTTAGATTTAAACACGTTATTCATATTAACCATGATACCAGCTTCAGCTATGCTACTTATTTCGATGGTTGTTGGTGCTTTTGAACCATAAGTCTGTGTTGGGATGACGAACATTAAGTCATAACTAGTCTAAGTAAGTTATCTCTTAGCTTGTAGGATCTGAAAAATCAGTTATGACAAGTAAATTTAGTACTTCATCCATCAAGTTTTTATTAAAAAAACTATTATCAATAATGAAGGCCGTATAAGTATCATCGTTACTCTGTTGTAAATGGAAGTACAAAAATTAGAACTTAATAATATTACCAATCCTATATATAAGCACCGATCAAACAGATCGATAAAATTCGTATAGAGTTAACTAAACTATGTCGAACGACCAACTTACCTATAACACAAAGAAAAACCCCTCTATTTAGAATACGTCTTTCGATTTTTTCTCAGTAGATATATAAACCTAGTAATGTACTGCTTCCCTCACAAATGCACTTACCTGCAACACAAGCACACAACCATAGATGGAACTACGCTTCAGCATCCCCGTTAGAGAAGCTCTAGACAGTGGTAAATCTGGACACGTACTTGCTTAATAGAACTTGAGCAATATCTCGCTGCGCTCTCACGTGTGAACTCCCATACATTCATTATCACTGGCACAACTGCGTTTCACTTATGAAGCACTACGGCATTGAAGCTGAATGGGATCAGGTGCTCCAATAGCCCTATTACAATTTTTTCAAAATTCAAATGCAAAAAAGCCCGTTACTTTCGTAACGGGCTTCTCGTGTGCCGAAGTACAAAATAGAAGTTTAGCAATATCTTACTCTTACATGGGCATGTCTAATATCAGTCACACTACCATCGGCTCAACCGCGCTTTTAAAAACCAAGAATGCAAAAAAGCCCGTTACTTTCGTAACGGGCTTCTCGTGTGCCTAAGCACAAATTAGAAGTTTAGCAATGTCCTACTCTCACATGGGAACTCCCACACTACCATCGGCGCAACTGCGTTTCACTTCTGAGTTCGGAATGGGATCAGGTGGGGCCACAGCGCTATGGTCGCTAAACAAAAAGGGTACAATCTAGAAATTTGATATAAAAAGTTTTACAAAAGCGGTTCAAGTAACACGTAAGTACGTGATTTTTCTTTATTTATGTCAGTCTTCATACAACTTCATAGTTCAAAACTACTTGGGTGTTGTATGGTTAAGCCTCACGGGCAATTAGTATCAGTTAGCTCAATGCCTCGCAGCACTTACACACCTGACCTATCAACGTTGTAGTCTCCAACGACCCTTTAGGGGACTTAAAGTCCCAGTGAGAACTCATCTCAAAGCCTGCTTCCCGCTTAGATGCTTTCAGCGGTTATCAGTTCCGAACGTAGCTACCGGGCAATGCCATTGGCATGACAACCCGAACACCAGTGGTTCGTCCACTCCGGTCCTCTCGTACTAGGAGCAGCCCTCTTCAATTCTCAAACGCCCACGGCAGATAGGGACCGAACTGTCTCACGACGTTCTAAACCCAGCTCGCGTACCACTTTAAATGGCGAACAGCCATACCCTTGGGACCGACTTCAGCCCCAGGATGTGATGAGCCGACATCGAGGTGCCAAACACCGCCGTCGATATGAACTCTTGGGCGGTATCAGCCTGTTATCCCCGGAGTACCTTTTATCCGTTGAGCGATGGCCCTTCCATACAGAACCACCGGATCACTATGACCTACTTTCGTACCTGCTCGACGTGTCTGTCTCGCAGTTAAGCTGGCTTATGCCATTGCACTAACCGTACGATGTCCGACCGTACTTAGCCAACCTTCGTGCTCCTCCGTTACTCTTTGGGAGGAGACCGCCCCAGTCAAACTACCCACCAGACAGTGTCCCCAAGCCCGATAAGGGCCCTAGGTTAGAACATCACGCATACAAGGGTGGTATTTCAAGATTGGCTCCACCACATCTAGCGACATGGTTTC
>NZ_JABSOV010000161.1 GCF_013215345.1 Colwellia sp.
ACAGAATTTATCAACGTGAAGTAAAGTAACACTAAAAGTGCCATACTCTTACTGTTAAAATTTGTATTAAAACTTCCTATATAAAACATACTTTTCTCTTAATTTATTTAGGCTCTGATAAGTGCCAGCTATACTAGAGGCAGTCTTTAAAATATTCATGACCTTGCTATTATTTATCGTTATTTTTAAATGATTTATTATGACTTTTAATGACCAAAACGAATAAATATGATATTTTTCCGTTGCTTATAATATAAAAAGTGAACTTCAATGCGTTGGCAAATAGCTCAATTTATTTTCTGTGATCAGCACCAGACCATCTCTAATGGACAAAACACTCAACAAATTGAACCCTTAGTGGTTGAATTACTCAGTTATTTTTGTCGTAATAAAGACCAAATAATCAGTCGCGAGCAATTAATTGAGCATGTCTGGCAAGGCCGTATTGTTAGCGATAGTGCGGTAAATCGTGTCATTACCAAATTAAGAAAACTCTTCAATGATGATGCTAAAAAGCCGAAATTTATCGCCACTTTTAGTAAAAAAGGTTACAAGTTTATTGCCGTGGTCTCAGTCATAGAGGAAACAGCCACTGTTACCAATGCATCACTATCCGCTGAACAAAGGACTGCTGTATTCACCAAAATATTAAAGAACAAAATTTTCCTGCTCTTCATGTTGTTGTTGATAATAGTGTTGATAACGCAACTAACTAGCCACTATTCGACTCCTGACCGAGCCATAACCACCAAAGCAAAGGCACTCACTCGCGGAGCTGGTTCAGAATACCAACCGCAAATTTCACCCGATGGCACTCGCATGGTTTATACCGAGCTCAGTGCAGGGAAAATGCACTTGCTGTTGAAGTCTTTTGCTGATGAAAGAGTGGTTGAAATTGAACATAGTGGTAATGTTAGAACTTGGGTGGGTCCAGGTTCTTGGAGTTATGACGGCAAACTACTTGCCTATCTAGTGACTACGGAGCAGTCATGCCAATATTTTATCCGAGCAGTTGATGGCATGGCGTTGGGTGAAGAAAAGCTCATTCATAATTGTCCGGTGGGCAGTGCAGGGAAAATTGCCTTTACCCATAATAATAACCGCTTGGTCTATACTGAATCGACCGGAAGAAACTCACCTTATTCCTTGTTTGAAATTAATATTATAACCAATAAAAAACGTCGTTTACCTCAACCTGAATTAGTACTAAATGGCAACATCCAGTTTGATATGCATCCAAAAAAAGACAAGTTATTAATTTCATCGCCTGACAAACAGCAATGGGAAGGCTTTTACTCCCTCGATTTATCCTCCGATAAACTAAGCTTTTTATTTAAGCAAGATGCCTATACTTGTTGTGGCATATGGAGTCACCAAGGTGAGCAGATCATTTTGATGGGTGAACATCCCGCCTATCAATTAATCAGTTATGATCAGCAAGGAGGCGACCGACACGTCATTTATTCTGGCAGTCAGCAATTAGAAAATCCGGAAAGGCATAGCAATGGTAAAGACTATTTGTTTGTTGCCGGTTTTGTTGATAAAAATATTCATCTCTATAATTTAACCGAGCAAACTACAAGTCTGATTGCCGACTCTTCCGTGGATGATCGATTACCAAGTTTTGCCCACCACAATAACCAAGTTGCTTATATTAGCGTGACCTCAGGTAGCGAAGAAATATGGTTAACGGATATCTATGGTAAGCAAAGGAGTAAACTGACCAGCTTTAATGATGAACGCCACTATTTAGATTTAAAGTGGTCATACGATGGCAAGCTAATACTGGCACTTACGCTTAATGAGATACACCTGATTGATAGTGATACTGGCAACTTTGAACGTCTGAAAATACCCCAAGCGGAAATCCGAAAAGTATCTTTTAAAGACAATAATACCTTAGCCTATAGTACTCAGCTGAATAACCAATGGCGGGTCAATTACTACCACTTGGACAGTCATCAAGTATCGCAGGAAGAGCCTAGATGGAAATTTGTGCAGTATGCCAAAAATGATGAAGATATTATTTGGATTGATCAAAAACATCAGCTGTATTCAGGACCTAAGAAATTAGCTGTTGATAAGGCAATTATTTTCTCTCAAGCCGCGCAACGCAGTCGACAATTTATTATTAAAAAACTAGCTAATCAATGGTTTTGGACCCAATATCAAAGCAATAACTATCAATTGATAACAAAAACAAATGCTGCAGCGGCAAAAAAATCGTCGGTGATAATAGATAACATGCATTTTGATGTTTCTCAGCATGGAATACTGTTTACTAAGGTCAACAGTAACAATGCGGATATCTTTAGTTCACAAAGTGAGCACTGAAAATAGCTCTAATGCTCTCCACAATGGCGTAATAAAAATTGGGCTTAGAGCAAAATGACATACATTTACTTTAACCCCGTTTATTTAAATTAGTTGTGAGTATTTAGCCATTCAGCTAAAAGTGGAAAGTGATCAGTAACTGCCTGTGGATGAGTCAGAATATTAATATGATCATAATCTAAGGCATTACCATTTTTCTTTGACAGTAAATTAAACTTAGCTTGATGATTATATGACTCGGCAATAAAACCTTTTACATCTTGCTCATGCCCTAAAACTTTATCTTTTACCCCGGTAAAATGCCAAGACGGCGGCCAGACTATATTTTTAGCGGCTGTGTTATAATCAAAACCATCGTGAGGGTCTATCCAAGCACCTTTTTTAACCCAAGCAACACTGTGTTCAAGAGATTTTATCGTTTCATTATCTGAGCCTATGCCATACCTTTTGGCATCTAAAAAACCGTTTTTATTTGCTAGTTTGATGGCAAGGTTATTCCAAAATAGATTCACTTTCAAAAACTTTTCTACACTTCTTACAGTTACCGACCTTTTGGTGCCAAAACAGCTTTTAGTTAACACCTGTGGTAAACGTTCTGGGTAACGAGCTAAACAACTCGCCATTAATACGCCGCCCCATGAATGCGAAACAACATGCATGGCTTTGTTAGTTTTTTTAGTGATGTAATCTAAAAGCATTGGAATATCTTGGCTAATAGCTTCGAATTGACCAAAGTCAGAATTGGCATTTATGATTGGTGTGCTTTTTCCGCGACCACGAAGGTCAGCAACATACACATCAAAACCCTGTTCAGCTAAATAACAGGCTAAACCTTTACCTTTCTCAGTATAAAAAATAAAGCCATTCTCTATGGCGCCATGAATCATTAATATTGGCGTGCCAGCGGTACCTTTGGAAATATGACGAAGGTGTAGTTGGTGATCTTCACCTTGAATATATAATGACTGTTGCTTCATTGCTTACTTAGAGCCTCTAAAATAATTGGCCGCAACCAAAGGTCTGACCACTTAGTGTTAGCATACAGTTAAATAAAATATCAGCAAGGAGCGTCATACTTTTTTGACTAAACTTTATTTTTCGCTGCCATGTCATCACAACAGCTACTATGGCTAATGGAAAACTAAGGTCAGACTAAGTTTTTAAATTGACTGTGACAGCATTTATCACAAATAGAATACTGTAAATTTTACAACAAGCATGCGCCTAATTATTCACTAAGCTTATGTTTATTAAGTTGAAACATCAAAATTTAATAACTATACTACTGCGTTTTACAGCATTCATATCAATATAATTTAGGGATTTTCATGAATTTACAGGGAGCCGGCGCTTGGCACTTTATAATATTAACTACATTTTTAACCTTGTTGTCTGCCTGTGGTGGCGGGTCGACTGACGAAGCCCCTTTGGAAATCCCAAAGGTTACTTATCACGCTCTGCCAACCTCTATGTCGGTTAATGAAGGAGAGACTGTTCGTTTAACTTTGAATTTAGCTGGCGAAGGAGTCGATCAACTAAAGTTTAACTGGCAAGTAAGCCAGGACATTCCTTTTACCGGTCAAGGTACTGACACTATTAACTTTACTGCACCTAATGTAGATCAATTAAGTACCATTAACGTTCAAGTTACACTCGAAAATTCAAGCAAAGTCATTGGATTTTCTGACCAGAGAACATCTGTAATAGTTGCCAATATCGAAACCCTTAACGAGAACAACGGCAATATGCCACAATCAGGTTTACCTAAGGTTGATAACTTAAATTTTGACGGACTTACTTCAGGCAGCACATGGTTTAACGAACAAGTAAGCTTTACCAGTACAATCAACAGTAATGGTAACACCATAACTGTTGAAACCCGACGATTGAATCTTACATACATTGAAGCCATAAATGTTTCCACCGAAACGATTACTCTGTCAGAGTGTGGTCTAACGGATACCTACGATATTAACATCAATGAATTTGCAGCGGATGTTCAGTGTGAGACCAGCAGCTCATTAAATATTATCCAAAATGATAACGAATTTAGATTGGAACGCATGTGTGGCGATAAAGTCGTAATGGCAAGCACTTACACTAAGAAAAGTGATAACAGGTCAGTATCACATGGTGAGCTAAACATTAATTTTTCATCTTACGAAAATCTTGCTAACACAACTCAAGTATGCGGAATTGTGGTTACCTCTGAAGTCAAATCATATGATTCTAACGACATTCTTTCGGAAACGGTCAAAGCTTCGATTCTGCGTTTGTTTACTGAATATCAGGGCAATCCATTTGAACTACAGTTTCTATTAGATAAGCACCCAACAAATTTATTTGCATTTTTAACTACAGGCTTCATGACTGACAACTTTGCTAAAATATACAGCAATGTCTTACCAGAAATTAGTAATTTGCCTGAGAGCGATTCTGGTACTATAAATTTTGATTTTTACAATGATAATAAAAATATAAAAGCCGATTTTGATTTTTCTTTGTCTTCAGCCGACGGTCATCAAGAGTCTATTGAAGGCAGCTTAACTTTACTGTTTGAATAAATAATTAAGACAAAAATTAGCCAAAGAAAAAGGGCAGGATAAATTATTTAAATTTACCCTACCCCTTGCTATTTTTCTTTATACTTTAGTGTTTAATGCTGTGAGTCTACTGACAACTTGCGCTATCAAACTCCACTAAAATAGTCGCATCACTTGCACCACCAGTCACTTTTAAGTACGACCAATAGTCGACACCTGCAGCTAAAGAAAGACAAGTTGTGGTAGAGCCATTACCTAATGATTGACCGTCAAAACTGCTATCATTTGGCCAGCCACCATTTTTATAAATAACATCTACATTACCTTGGCCATGACCTGTGGTAATAGACACCGTTTGATGAGCTGAAACATCACCTAAACTAAACCAAATAGCGCTATTAGTACCTAAACATTCAGCCTGTCCTGCAGTTAAACTACCTCCAGTAATGGCGGCTTTTGTTAAACAAGCATTTTCGATACCTGGAACATTCGGTTCAATAGTCACACTTGCTGTATCAGTATGAGCTGCACCGTCGTTATCAGTTACCGTTAATGAAGCAATATAGTTGCCCGCTGCTGGGTATGCATATACTGGATTCGCATCAGTGCTTTGTGCACCGTTACCAAATTCCCAAAAGTAACTAACAATATTACCATCAGTATCTTTAGAGCCTAAGCTGTCAAAAGTTATTGCATTACCAATTTGGGTCACATATGCGCCATTTGCTTGAGCAACTGGTGCCACATTGCCACTATCAACAATAGTTACCATGTAATCTTCAGCTTCACCATCACCAATAGAACCACAAGCGCTAGTCGGTGAACTGCCATATTTCATCACTACGCGCATACGAGTTGTTAGGCCAACTAATGAATTATCAATAGCTAGATCACCAACTACAGTGCCTTTGCCAGACAAACCACTAAGTAGTTTTTCTGATGCTTCAAAAGTACCACTGTTA
Source organism: Colwellia sp. (assembly GCF_013215345.1). Taxonomy (GTDB): domain Bacteria; phylum Pseudomonadota; class Gammaproteobacteria; order Enterobacterales; family Alteromonadaceae; genus Colwellia. The sequence continues at coordinate 5,840 of NZ_JABSOV010000161.1, forward strand.
TTCGTATCAAGCCAAATAGCCCAATGTTCTGAATAATTACCACCAGCCGTTAAGCTAACAGCATTATTACCTACAGTTAATGGCATATTAATGCTGGTAAAATCTGCATAACCTTCTTTAGCGCTGTTATTCGAAACTCCGCCAGCCGTAACCCCCGCAATCCATTCATAACCGGTATTACCCGTTACTGCACAATAATCAACAAGAACCGACTTAATAACCGCCGTTGTTGAAACTGTACTTGAGGCATTATCATTATCAGTTACCGTTAATTCAACCGGGTATGTACTCGCCGTTTGATAGCTATGACTAGGGTTAGCTAAAGTACTGGTACTACCGTCACCAAAGCTCCAATAATAACTTGTTATTGTACCGTCATTATCGATAGAGCCAGCACTTGAAAAGGTAATACTGGTATTAACAAACTCATCAAATGGTCCGTTTATTTGTGCTATCGGCGCTGCATTAGTTGCACTAATATTGACGATGCTTGAATCTGATGATTGATTATTATCATTGTCTGTTACGGTTAATATTGCACTGTAAGTACCATTGGTTGCATAAGCGTAACTAGGGTTCGCTTCAGCACTGGTGCCACCATCACCGAAGTCCCAGCTATACGCAATAATACTGCCATTAGCATCAACTGAACCAGCACTACTAAAGCTAATTACTTCGTTTATAACGCCGTTGTAAGCACCGTTAGCTTCTGCTGTAGGTAAACCAGTGGAAGTATCGATATTACGCTCATAGTACAATCTAAACGTTGCACCGCTGTAATCTAAAAACGGGTCAATTATAACGTTAACCGTACCGCCGCCAGCACCTAAATCACAATATTCACTTAAACGTGGCGCACTAAAAGGCGCACAGTCTGAAACGTTAGTTGTTGGCACAGAGTTTACGCTAACGTACATATCTGGATCGCCTTGATAACCACCCGCTATCACCGCGACTACACGGTTAGCGTCAGCTGGTACTTCAAATTGATAGCTTTTATCCGCATCACCTTTGATTGCTGATAGATTAGTTTCTTCTGCTAAGAAAACACGCTCACAACCAATACATAAACTTGGGTCATCAACCGATAATATTTCCAATGTTGCATTA
>NZ_JABSOV010000162.1 GCF_013215345.1 Colwellia sp.
TTATGCCCGCTAAAGCACTTTTTGGATTTGATACATGATGTTCAACCCAGCGTGATTGATTGGCAAATAACAGCTCAACAGCAGGCCAGAACTTACCTTGCATATGTGCTGCTTCAAGCATTTTAACCACATCTTCAGAGCCTTGATGTAACGGCGCATAACGCATAACAACTTTCACTTTACCCTGGTATTTTTTAACTAAATTATTGAGTAAAGGATAAAACTGACTACAGGTGCCACAGGCAGGGTCGAAAAATTCTACTATGGTGACTTTCGCTTGTTTACCGCCTTTTGCTGGCGCGTCAATGCGCTCCAATGCAGGTAGCAGATCGTTTGCTATTGTTGATGGCAGTTGGCTTTTGTACATAGCCACTGCAGCAATAAAAATAATGCCAATAAAGGCGGTAACGCTGATAAAAAGAGTTTTATTGTTCATGATGATTCCTAATAAGTGTCCTGGGTAAATTGTTTTTTAGATAAATACAGTAAAAAGCCAATAAGGCTAAAGGTGAATAATGCCATTACTGGAATATTTATAAAGCCGAGTATACTGAATTGCACTTCAGAGCAAGGCACTCCTTGCACACAAGGTTGTGCTGCTTCTGGAATAACTCCTGCAACCACTAACACATGAAAAAACGCCACCAACCACCCCAAAATAACTAACGGGCTTACATAGCGAATCACCTTAATATCAAAAGGAAAAAGTGCTAACGGCAACATTATAACTAAGGGGTAAAGAGCAATACGCTGATACCAACATAATACACAAACCGGTAGTTGTACTATTTCGCTAAAAAATAAGCTAATTAAGGTGCCACTGGTGGCTAATACCCAAGCAAAGAACAGTAAATTCCAACTATGGCTGCTCTTAACTACGATTGCTTCTTTATTGTTCATTTGCCTTTATCTTTCCATTATAAATGAGAGCTGTCTGCAACAAATGTCGATAGATAGCTTATTTGAACTGTTTAAATTTGTGGTAAATAATAACAATTTTAACGACAGTTATCATTATGATTTATATCACTATTCAGGAAATTTCTGCTAAGTTTGTTTTAGGTCAGAAAAATGGCTTGTTCGGCTAAGTAGTTTTACCACAGAGTAAGTGCAAGAAGTTAATGAAAGAGCTAAGGAGATAAACCACTTATGATTGGCTTTGGTGTTTCCACATGTTCGATAATACGGCGGTTAGGCTCAGCTATCGCTACTTTAACCATTACCTCATCACTATCAGCTTTTCAACATTTACCTTTCCAATAATCAATTCATCAGCAAGTGTACTGGCAGACATAGCGTTATCTAAGTAGATAAGTTGTTGAAAAATCACCTCGGTAGCAGATAGAAATAGACCTTGATTAATATTAGCGTAATCATCAAATTCACTGTGATAATTTTTATGGGTACCAACACCAAAATATATAAAGGGAATACCTGCTTTACTGAAGATGCCATGATCGCTTGCCATGCGCCAATTTGTTCGATTAAAGCTTAAACTTCTCCGCTTAAGGCTTTTAAAGCCAGCCGTTAATTGCGCTTTGGCATGAGTTTTAAAGTGCCTTTGCAGTTTAGTGAAGTCGCTAAGGTTTGCCGAGGTAAGCACCTTATCCAGATCCTTACTAATAAAGCGCAATCTCTTGGTGCGCTTGCTACCAGCAATCATATCTAAGTTAATGTTTAGTTTAAATTTACTGAGTAATTTTTCCTGCTCAGCAATAAAGGCTCTAGCGCCCAACAGGTTAACTTCTTCGCCATCGGTAAAAAGTAAGATAACACTATGCTTTAAAGGGGTTTGACTTAACCGTTTAGCGTAGTGTAATAAAGCCGCAGTACCGGAAGCATTATCATCAGCGCCGTTATAGACTTTATTTCCCTTGTTACCTAGATGATCATAGTGAGCGCTTAACACAATATATTCATCAACATGGTGAGTACCAGGTATGTAGGCAATGATATTTGTGCCCTGCTTTGATTTAAAAAATCCCCATTGCTCAAAGCTGTGGCGATATTGATTGTTAAACCCCTTTATATCAAGTGCCTTAAGAATAGCGACAAGATAAGACTGACTGTGCAGACTGCCTTGGCTAGCAAATTTACGACCGGCAAATTCATCTGAAGATAAAATTCGTAAGTGTTCAAGTATTATTAAGCTGTCTTCGTGCGCCATTGTCGATGAAGGTAATAGCTTAGCAGCACCCCAGCTAATAGGTGTACTTAGTAATCCTATCAGTAAGATAAGTACTTTAACTTTGTCTATTCTCAAAGGCGTGCCCAAAGGTGAACTTAATAGTACTCTCAATGGTGGCCTGAACCTTGGTGACTTGAACCTTCGTACTTAAGAAAGTTAAGTTTGGCAATATATTGTCTTTGTGTGTCTTTTGCTCTGGTTAGAGCTACCGCTTTACTCATTGCTTTTTTAGCGAGCAGCAGTTTATTTTGCATGTAATAAGTTTTAGCCAGACCAAAGTAAAATTCATGCTGCTCGTTACTAAGCTGAATTGCTTTTTTGTAATGTTTAATTGCTTGTGGATATAGCTGATTAAAATAGGCTTCATTAGCTAATAATGCATGATAATAAGGGTTTTTTACCCTCGCCCTGTAAATGTACGCCTCTATCGGCTGCGCTTCACTAACACGCCCTTGCTTATGAAGTAATAAGGCAAGATTTCCCAGTGAAGTATAGTTCTTCCTATCTAGACTAATCGCATGACGGTAGGCCTTTTCTGCCATGGTATAATGGCCATTTAGCTTATATAAAATACCTAAGTTACCCCAAGCTGAGGCAAACTGATTATCGGTTTGTGAAGCTCTTTTAAGGTATTGATAAGCAATAGAGTAATTATTATTTACCATAGCCTCAGCACCTTTATTGTTATAGAACATCGCCAGCAAGGTGTGCTTTTTAATCATATGTGATGGGAAGTGCTTTTTAGCGACAAAAGGGTCAAAGTCTATTCTGGTGGCTTTTTCTCCCCAGATCACATATCGACTAATACCTTTATCTTCCTTTACCAAAAGATTCACATGACCTGCTATCAGGCTATATTGACCATTTCTCACCCAATATTCGGGCACCTCGACCTCTTGAAAGCTTACATTCATACCGGCTTCATCAGCCAAGGCATACGCCATAATGGTCAGTGACATACAGTTTGCTATTTTCTGGTGATAAGCCTGACTTGCAGTAACATTGGCATTTCCGGAGTAACTTATGGCTATATGCTTTTTATCAAACAAATGTTCGAGCAATATAATGGCTTTTTTTTGCGCGGGAAGATTATTTATTAACTTAGCTTGCACCATAGCGCGCATTTCATCATCCAATTGAAAAATTTCTAGCTCTGTTTCAATTGCAATGGAATTTTCGGAATAGAAATGACTGTCGAGGTATAAATTTACCTGAGGGGCGCTTTGATTAGCTTGGAAGTTTTGGTTACTTTGACATGCTAGTAACAGAGGTAAACAGAATAATAGGCTATAAAATCGATTTTTCATGATCACTCCACTACACAAGTAATGCTAGGAATGATCTCAGCCTATTACAAACAAGATAAACTAGCTACTTGCTTAAGTAGCTATTCATATTTGATTACAATTTATGCAGTTTTGTCTCTGACTGTTTATGCTATTAACAGCGTTAGCGCTCACCGTTACCTAATAAATAAACTAAGCGTAAACTGGTATTGTGATCGGAAGTATTGGCATTGGTACTATGATAAAAGCGCCAGTCTAATTGCAAAGCAAAATTACTATTTAACTTGTAATGTACACCAGCACCCACATTCACTTGGAATCTTTTGGTATCAATTTCCCTTTTCCATAGTGTTTCGCCAAAACCTGTGGTGAGGTAAGGTCTAAAGTCGTTTTCACTATTAAAGTAAAATTGACTATCTAAACTATAGTTTTCATAGTTAATTTCGACAGGGCTCAAACCATCGGTAAATTTACCTTTAGAGTAAGTGACTCGACTTGAAAATTGGCGGGTAAAATATAAACCTAGACTGTACTCAGTGGTTTTATCACCTTCAATTTCCCATAAACTATCTAGCGTAGTTTGACCCACACCATAACTAACACCGATGATACCCGTATCAATAGGATCTTTTTGATATGAAGATCTTTTCATTGTGCTTGGTGTATAACTACCACCATCACCAATTTGTAAGGAGATATTAAAGTTAATTTGCGTATCTGTTTGACCGCTATCACCATAGGGGATTTCGTTAAAGCTAACAAAACCAGTACCGGCTTTGATAATTTCTTTACCAAACATATTATTAATGCCAACACTCATGCTATCAACAGGGTCTAGAAAGAATAATGCTGTGCTACCTAGCATGCTTGAACCCCAAACAGTGCTACCCCCTTCTCTAATATCCATTTCAGTATTAAAAGCCCACTCACCATATGCCCAACCGAGTACCGGGGTAATGACTAAATCTTGAATGGAAGGTACTTCAGCGAAGGCTTCAATGCCGTATTCCCAGTAAAAAGTCGACATGATCGTTGCGTACATAAAGGCGTCCCATTGACGGTACCCTGATTTACGCGCTACTTGATAATAAACACCACCAAAATATGGATGACCAATAAGGTTTAGCATACCGGTGTCTCGATCCCATACCGGGCCACCTTTGACGTTGTCAGACCATTTACTGAAAATACCTTCTTCTTTATCCCAGTTAGAAATATCTTCTGGTAATAAAGCAATTAAACCGATAACACCAAAGCCGTAGGCAAAAATCGAATTGGTTTGTGACCAAAGTCTGTCACTGTCTTCACCGTTAGCGTCTGAAAAAATCGACACTTGAAAAGGTGAATCATAAAAGTCAGTGGGTTGTGTTGAATTTTCCCAGAGCGTATTGGTCGCCATTTCTCGATAAATTTCATCAAGATTTTCAACGGTAATCTCAGGGGTAAGCACAAGTTCATTTTCAGTCTGTTGTTTTGACTCAGCTACTTGAGGTTTAGACTCTGAATTCGTCTTATCTTGAGAAGAGCCTTGAGCAAAGGATTGGCTAGGTAATAATGCAGAGATCGCGAGTGACACGGCTAAAGCAATAGTTTTAATATTATTGGTCTTATTGGAATATTTATTCATGTCCATAATGGTCAAGCGCAGATCCTTAATTATTTACAGTACATAATCACTTTATAAGCAGTAATTACTTTCTTTATTTATGAAAAAAGCCACTAACTTTTCAGCTAACGGCTTGTTTGATTTTGTCGGTGCGTTCGAGAGGTGATAGCTAACAGGGTTACAAATTCCTGCCGCTGTTAAAATTCAACACCAACAACTGAAAAATCAATAGCTTAAAAGTATAATATCGAATTAGTTATGACAGTTTATGTCAACAAAACCAATTACTAACCAGAGTATACTTCTAAAGAGCCGCATTATATTCTGTTACCTTGAACAGAGCAAGAAGCGACTAACAATTGATTACCCGTTTGATCTAGATCACCAATAAGATTTTATAAAAATTTAAAATCTAGTTTAAGGCTAAACCTAAGACTGAGGCTAGTCATCTTTAAAGATGCCAACATAGGTAGGTGAAATATTTGATTTTGTTGCTCGATACATGCCTTTAGTATTAAAAGGTAGGCTGATATTGCCCTTGGTATCAATAATAATAACGCCACCCGTGCCGCCTACCGGCATCAAGACATCATGAATGACTTCATTACCGGCTTGTTCAATGCTCTTACCTTGGTATTTAACTCGGGCACAAATATCGGCAGCAACATTATAGCGAATAAAGTATTCACCATGACCGGTAGCAGACACGGCACATGATTCATTTTCAGCAAAAGTACCCGCGCCGATAACCGGTGAATCACCAATTCGGCCAAAGCGTTTATTGGTCATGCCGCCAGTACTGGTGCCGGCAGCAATGTTACCCATTTTATCTAAGGCAACAGCACCTACGGTACCTACCTTATATTCAGTCGCTAACGCTTGGTGAGCAGCTTGATAATCTTTTAATTCATCTTCGGCTTTTTTCATTTTAGCTTTAGCACGCAGCAGTGATTTATAACGGCCTTCAGTATCAAAAATTGTATTATCAACCAGGGCAACTCCCTGTTGACTGGCAAACTCTTCCGCGCCATCGCCACTTAACATCACATGAACCGACTCTTCCATTACCAATCTGGCTAAATTAATCGGATTTTCAATATGCTTAACACCCGCAACAGCACCTGCTTGACGATTTTTACCATCCATAATTGAGGCGTCCATTTCATGGGTCTCGTTATGGGTATAAACCGCGCCTTTGCCGGCATTAAAAAATGGCGAGTTTTCTAAAACATTAATCGCTGCTGTTACCGCATCAAGGCTTGCTCCGCCTTTATCCAGTACCGAGTAACCCGCTTCTACGGCTTCGGCTAATTTTGCGCGGTAAGCTTTTTCTCGTTCAGGGGTAAACTTTTCTTTTTTGATAGTACCGGCGCCACCATGAATGGCGATAGCAAAAGGTCTTTCCGTTGCTTGTGCTAAAGCTGCTGTTGATGACATCATCATGATAGCCGCTAACGAAACTGAAAGTGATATGTTGTATTTTGACAAAACGTGTTTCCTTTAATTATTGTTTTTATTTACTTTTTTATTATATTTTTTATTCGTTCTTTAATAAATAATAACTTGTTATGATTTAAAGGGTGACCCCAGAGTTCAGTTGGTAAATTTTTT
>NZ_JABSOV010000163.1 GCF_013215345.1 Colwellia sp.
AAAAAAGATCCGGGAATTATGAAGCTATTTGTCTATAAATCTTTAGAGCAGCTGTTAAAAACTTGTTTTATTGCCACCAGTTTTTTGGTGATCAGTTTGTGGCTGATTATAGGGCTAGTACAACATTGGACAGTGGCGAACATTGTCTTAACAAGCGCTGGTTGGGCATTAATATTGTGGTTATGCTTTTCTTATATTTATAAAAAAACCCTCATTGCCTTTAAACGCGCCAGTATGCACCTCGAAGCTGTGCACAATGATGACTATTGCCAGTATGCAAAACCTGCTTTTCGCGCCGGCAAGGTGAAAGAGTTTCATCTTGATCTCGACAATTTAAGTTCTCATTTGCAATTACTCAAGTCACGCTACGATCAACATATCTTTCTGGTTTATCGACTCATAGATCAACTAGACACCCCGATTATGGTATTTGACCAGCACCCTCAGCTTACTTATGCCAATGGCGCTTTTAACGAATTGTTCCCCCAGCCCTGGCAGATATTCAGACATTCCTCTCCTGAGTTATTAGGCCTTGAATTTATAGATAATAATTGGCATTTTAAAGAAAAACAACGAGACAATAAGTGGCAAATCCGCCACAGCGAATTTATCGAGCAAGGACAAACTCACCAATTAATGGTTTTTGTTAATATTGAGTCGGCATTGAGACAAAGCCAGCTTGATGCCTGGCAGCAGCTTATTCGAGTGCTCGGACATGAGATTAATAATTCATTAACTCCGGTATCTGCATTAGCTCAAGGACTAAGTTTAAAGGCTCAGGGGAAAAGAGAAAAGCAAGCGTTAACCGTGATTACCGAACGATGTCAACACTTGCAGGATTTTGTCAGCCGATATGCGTCAATTAGCAAGCCATTTCACTTAAATTGCCAGATACTGTCAGTCATGAATATTGCCAAGCGGATTCAAGGCCTACTCAAAGATATTCCATTGCAGGTAGAATTAAAAACGGAACGTTTTTGGGCAGACCCTGCTTTTATTGAACAAGTTTTGTTAAACATTATTAAAAATGCCGTTGAAGCCTCTGAACCTGGTGGAAAAATAAAACTGACCTTCAGTGAAACTGTTAATTCATCACTAATTGAAGTGGTTGATAGCGGCCATGGTTTTGCTAATTTGGATAACCTCTTTGTGCCTTTGTATTCAACCAAACAAAATGGTCAGGGTATTGGTCTTAGTTTCTGTCGTAACATTATCGAACATCACAAAGGCACTATTAAGCTGGTCAATAATGATAACTCGCCGGGTGTCACTGTATCTATCACCCTGCCTTTAGTTAACCAAGAAAAACAGTAGTAGCCCGTAGCTAATAAACTGAGTTTTTGCCGTACTCTCATCAAAAAACTGATTACAGAACATCACAAAGGCACTATTAATCTGGTTAATAATACAGATGTACCTGGTGTTACGCTTTCAATCCCCCTACCTTTCTTTAGCCTTAGTTCCATTCTGGGGCGCAGTAGTTCACCAGCGGACTAAACCTACGTAACTAAACACCAATAAACAACTAACACATTGATTTTCAATGCAAATAAATATTGGCACGAAATTAGCTTTAAGCACTATTACGATTCAGTAAAGTATTTAATCAAGGTGTCTCCTAAATGGATGTAAAGAAAATTAAACTTAAGCAAAACAAATTCAAATCAATGCCCTTTATCGGTGGTTTAACGGTTTGTTTGCTGGCAGCCCTCACCTGGTATGTCAGCGCTAACGCTGGCGGAACATCTGTTAAACGTAACGACTTGCTTTTTGGTACGGTAAAACAAGGTGACTTGCAGGTAGAAATAGAAGGTTATGGTGCTTTACGTTCAGATAAACAATTGCTGATCACTTCATTAACTAGTGCTACGGTGCAGGAAATTGTCCTGAAGCCAGGTGCATTAGTTACTCCAGACAGTATTATTGTTCAACTTGCTAACCCTGAGTTGCAACAACTGCTAGATAGTGCAGTCCAAGAACTTTCACAACGTAAAGCCAATTTACGCCAATTAAAATTAAGCCATCAACGTGAAATTCTTAATGAAAGTGGCAGCTTTGCAGAAATGGAAGCAAGCTACGAAACGGCTAAGGTAAGGTTAGAGGCACAGAGCGGCTTGGTTAAATCAGGCATAGTCTCGGTACTTGCCTATAAAGAAAGCCTAGTTCACGAAGCTCAGCTTAAAAAGCGCATAATAATTCACCACCAACGAACCGCTGCACTTAAATTAGTCAATCAAGAAGCCATTAATATTCAGCTTGAACAAATCAAGCAGCAACAGGGGCAACTGGCTATCGCTCAAAACCGTTTAGATCGTCTTACCGTTAGAGCGGGATTTAGTGGAGTTTTACAACGTTTATCGGTTGAGTTGGGGCAAAGTTTAGCGGCTGGGCAGGAAGTTGCACTCATTGGCAGTGTTCAGGATCTAATTGCTTTGGTTAGGGTGCCACAAAGTAAGGCACAACAAATCTTTATTGGCCAAAAGGCTATTGTTGATACCCGCCGTGACAAAATTATTGGTACTGTTGTACGTATTGATCCTGTGGTAGTAGAAAATACTGTTGAAATTGAAATCGCTTTACCGGATCAGCTGCCAGCCAGTGCGCGTCCGCAACTCAGTGTTGACGCCGTTATTATTACCGACACCTTAACCAATATTACCTATATGAAACGTCCGGTTAATGGTAAGGCTAATTCAAACGCCTATTTATTTCGACTCGATGAGTCACATAATACGGCCATGAGAACCGAGGTTAAATTTGGTAAAGAGGCGGGTCGATATATCGAAATCATTGAAGGTGGCAAGGTTAATGATACTTTTATTGTTTCGGACTTATCACTGCTGAAAAATTCAGAACTGACCATAGAAAACTTTTAGGCGCTATCTAGTAGCTGACAATACTTACAAAAAAATAACTACAAAAACAATAACTAATTACCCCCTTATTTAAGTTAAAAGAATAGGAAAATAAATATGACTGATATAAAAATTGAAATGAAGAATATTGGTAAAGTCTTTGAGACTGATGATGTTGAAACCCACGCGTTAAGAGGCGTAGATATTGTAATTCGTGCTGGCGAATACATCTCTATCTCTGGTCCATCTGGCTGTGGTAAATCTACCTTGCTGTCTTTATTAGGTTTATTAGATATGCCAAGTTCAGGCTCTTATGCAATAGAAGGGCTTGATGTTAGCTCACTTTCTCTTGATGAAGCAGCTCGTATTCGTAATGAAAAAATCGGTTTTGTCTTTCAATCATTTAACTTAATTGACGAACTTTCTGTATTTGATAACGTCGCCCTACCTTTGCAGTATAAAAAGGAATTACCGACAGATGAATTTATCAAAGCAAGAGTCGAAACCTGTTTGAAAATGGTAGAAATGAGCCATAGAGCAGATCATAAACCTAATCAATTGTCGGGTGGACAGCAACAGCGTATTGCTATTGCCCGTGCCTTAGTTGCCGATCCAGCGATATTATTAGTGGATGAGCCAACCGGTAACCTAGATTCAAAAAGTGGTGACACGGTAATGGCGGTATTAGCTGAGCTCAATAAAAATGGTACCACCATCTGTATGGTTACCCATGATGCACGTTATGCCAATATGGCGAATATCCAACTTAAATTACTCGATGGTCAGATCGTTAAAGACGAACCATTAAAGGTGGCAGTATGAGGACATTCATCCAACAACATAAACAGGCCTGGGCCAGCTTAAAAAAGAAACCTGGCTTTGTATTAACCGTATTAATGACCATGGGTATTACCCTAGGGGCCTTATTATGTGCAGTAACGCTCAACTACTTGTTGCTAGTTGAGCCGCTACCTTACCCAGAGCAAGAGCGTCTTTTTGTTGCAGAACATAAACTTATCGGCGCAAAAAATGAAACCAAAGCAGTTGCTTTTACTTACCCGGGATTAGTACATTTATACAATAGTAAAGAAGCATTCGAGCAAGCTGCAATGCTTAGTTATGGTGGCGATGTCATCATTTCTCACAGCAGTCAGCCGTTGATTAATGCCGCTTATGTTACACCTGAGTTTCATCAGATTTTAGCCTCGCCTTTGGCGCTTGGTAGAACCTTTGAAGCAAGCGAAGCTATTGATACCTATAACCCTGTGGCGATGCTCAGCTATAACACTTGGCAAAATGAGTTTGATGGCAGTGCTGATATTCTTGAACAAAAAATCACCTTAAGCGGCATTAGTTACCGAATTATTGGTGTATTAGGCAAGGATTTTGTCGAGCCTGAGCTGGCTGAGATTGGCCGAAAAACTAACGTATGGATGCCATGGGATTATAATTATGCAAGAGAAAGAGAGAGAGAGAGTTTCGGTAACATCAGTGGAAACCTTAAATTTCTCGGTTTATTGAAAGAAGGTGTTAGCCCAAGCCAAGCAAAACAGTTGTTAACGCCGTTAGTGAGTAATCGTTGGATAGAAGGTGTTGCTGATACCGACTTTTTCAAAGGCTGGTCAATTGAAATGCGTGTGCGTTCGGTTAAAGAAGTTATTCTCGGACAAAGTGAATCGATTGCGGTAATGTTGCTAGCGGGAGTTATCGGCTTGGTATTAATCGCTTGTGCTAATATTTCTAATTTATTTATGTCTAGAACAGCAGAAAAGCAACGTCAAATGGCGATTCAAGCTGCAATAGGGGCAACTAGAAAACACTTATTCAAAGCAATGCTTGCTGAAACGACCTTGCTGATGTTTATGTCGATAGTACTTGCCTTAGTGATTGCCCAGACTGGGTTTTATATTATGCAGCAATATTTAGGCGCAGTATTACCTCGAGTTAATGAACTAGCACTTAACCCTATTACTTTAGGCTGTGCTGTATTAGTGACTATAGCTTTTGCCTTGTTTTTCGCTAAATTAAGTATCCGCATGATCAATTACCGTGCGCTAAATACCACCTTACAAAGCAGTGGTAAGGGCAGTGGTTTGCAAGTATCTAAAAAAACTCGCCAAGTATTAATTGCTAGCCAAGTCGCCTTAGCTACTGTTTTAGTCTTTGCTAACTTTAGTTTACTAAAAGATGCGGTGAAAACCATTAATGCACCGCTAGGTTTTGCCACCGAGAATATCTCAACCTTGATTTTGAATTTTTCATCAACAGACTTTCCAACTCAAGAAGAGTCGATACCTATTATGGCTGAGGTAATGGAGAAACTTGAGGCCTTACCGCAAGTAGAGTCTATTTCTCAAGGACGTTCTCCAATAGAGGGTTTTAGTGTTAGAGCATTAACGAATGTTGCTGATAATGAGAGATACACGCCTTATTTAAAAGGTGCGGATCATAGGTATTTCAATATGATCGAGCAACCATTAATACAAGGAGATAACTTTACTCTTGTCGACCTCAAAGATGAAAACAATGTGATGATTGTTAACCAATCATTTGCCAAGCAGCTACAAGCTGATGGTGATGTCTTAGGTTTACAAATATCAACGGGTCGTCCAGAACCGCTTAAAATAATAGGTATTGTTAAAGATATTGCAATACCCGGTGATACTCCTCAGGACCATAACAGTGAAGCTGTTGATTCTGGCGTAGCAAGAGCTTATATACCTACCAGCCTTGGCGGAGAGTCTTTTATGCTTAAACTTAAACCTGGACAGACTGTTAGTCGTGAGCAACTAGGTAAACTGTTAGCAGAAGTTGATTCAAGATACTCAGTGTTTAGTTTTAATGCTTCCTCTGACATTCTTACGCAGAGCTTATTCTCTGAAATAACGACAGCAGTGACTACCGCGATATTGGCTAGTTTGGTATTTTTATTAGCAGGCATCGGTTTATACGGAATTTTAAGTTACGGCACCCAACTTAGACGATTTGAATTAGGCGCCCGTATGGCAATAGGTGCAACACGCAAACATTTGATCACTTTGATTATTGGCGATAATACCAAGGCGGTATTAGTTGGCTTTGTTGGTAGTATTATATTGTTTGCTCTTGCCTATATAGGGTTGAGTGAATACATTCAGCCATTCCTTTCTTGGCAAATGGTGCCGATGATGGTGGTGACTTTAGTTTTGATCATTCTAGTGACCTTATTTGCCTGTTACTGGCCATTAAGACAATACATTAATCAGCCGGCAATATTTAGCCTGCGGGGTAGCGATTAAGCGTCCTTGTTTTAAGGTAATAACTAAAGTATGAAAAAAAAAGATGGGCATGGCCCATCTTTTTTATATTCAGATGAATGGTATGTCACAGGGATGTGACTTATTAGACAATGCAGACGGTATAGGAAGTACCTTATTAGATAATGCAGGAGCAATTATCCTGAGCATATTGTTCTGATGTTAGAGTGTCACCTCATATACTTAAGTAACTTTAATGACTAAGAATATAAATGAATTTCCAATCAATTTGAGTATAATTCCTAAGTTAATCACTAAATTAATAATTAAGTAACTTTTAGATTTTTTATCCAAAACAATAGCACCACAGAGCGTATCAATGACAACTCCCATCATTAAAATGCAGCAACTAAACAAGGTGTTTAGCACAGATGACATGCTCACCCATGCTCTGCTAGACATAGACATTGAAATTCAGCAAGGTGAGTATATTTCCATTTCTGGCCCCTCGGGTTGTGGAAAATCTACCTTGTTATCTATTATGGGGCTATTAGATTCCCCC
>NZ_JABSOV010000164.1 GCF_013215345.1 Colwellia sp.
GCTGATGGTATGGGTGGACATGACGGCGGCAGTGTTGCTAGCCAAATGATCGTTGAGCATTTAAGTCACTTAAACACTAAAAATAATCTTGATGATTTCGTCAATGATATTGAAAATACCGTAACGGATGCTAACAACCGCTTATTAGAATATTCCCGTGCGCAGTTAAATGGTCGCATTATTGGCAGTACGTTCGTTTCGTTATTAATTAAAGGCAATGTCGGTGTTTGTTTATGGGCAGGTGACTCTAGGTTGTATCGTTTCAGGCATGACAAACTTAACCCAATAAGCACAGACCATAGCCATGTGGCAGAGTTGGTCAGTGAAGGTTTAATTTCTGAAGAAGAAGCAAAAACTCACCCTGAGGCTAATGTCATCACCCGAGCAGTGGGTACCTCTGAGCGTCTTGATATCGATGTGGATGTTTTTGATGTTAGCGTAGGGGATCTATTTCTACTGTGTAGTGATGGTTTATATAACGCGTTGGCAGACGATGAAATTATCCAGTGTCTGCGCGAAACTTCTCTGGAACTATCGGTAAATAAATTAATACAAACAGCATTAAACAACCTAGCTTCAGACAATGTCTCGGTTATATTGGTTA
Organism: Colwellia sp.; assembly: GCF_013215345.1. Classification (GTDB taxonomy): domain Bacteria; phylum Pseudomonadota; class Gammaproteobacteria; order Enterobacterales; family Alteromonadaceae; genus Colwellia. The sequence goes on from NZ_JABSOV010000164.1 coordinate 605, forward strand.
AAGGTATTCACCAAAATGTCAGTGTATAAGCGTAATGGAGTACTTATTTAGTCATGGCAACTAGTGATCAACAAGGTAATGATGCGCAGCTTATTGAAGGAAACACTGAAGCATTAAGCACGAATAAAAGTGATAAAGCAGACGTGCCTAATCAAGAGGATAATCTCAATCAAGACGCTAAAACCGTCTTTAGAAAGACGGTGCCTGCCAGAGATAAAGTTGTAATCGACAAAACGGTTATAGCGACTGATAAAGGTGATAACCCTCGAGCAGTACTAGATGATGCGAAAACAGTGTTTAGCAAGCCGATTTCTCAGAGCAAAGCTGAAGAAATAGCTCAATCGGTTGCTAAAGCAAAGGCTAGTGCTAAAAAAATTACAACAGCTAATAATGAAGCGAACAGCTCAGATAAAACAGTCTTTGCACCAAGAACGCCTATCCAGGTGAAAGCTGAAACTAGCCCAAGTATCGTCGATGCAGATAAAACTGTTTTTGCGGCACGTGTGCGACCACAAGCTGCTAAGGCTACAGTTTCTCAGACGGAAATTTCTCAGCTTGAAAATGGTCCGTCAGCTAAGCCAGCAGAGACTGCACTTGATGATGCGACCCGATTTAGCCCAAGTAGCTTTTCACCGAGCACGGCCACTTCATCAAATGATGCCCCAGGCAGCGCCCGTGATTTAATCAATACAGCAACTGTAATACAAAGCGGCGATGACAGCACTGATAGCAATACTCAAGCTGCAACTATTCAAGCTTCAACTGCTCAAACTTCAGGTACGAGTAAAATACTTAAAGGTCGCTTTGTTCTAGAAGAAATTTTAGGTATTGGCGGCATGGGGGTGGTATACAAAGCAAAAGATCTCTTAAAAGTTGAAGCGCAAGATAGAGACCCTTATATTGCTATTAAAGTATTAAGTGAGGAATTTAGAACCCATCCAGAAGCTTTTATTTCCTTACAACGCGAGGCAAAAAAAGCGCAACATATTGCCAACCAAAACACGGTAAAAGTATACGATTTTGACCGTGATGGTGATGTGGTTTTCATGACCATGGAATACATGATAGGGCAGCCACTTGATGAAATGGTTAAGCAATATCACGCTACGGGTTTACCGCGTAATGAAGCATTGCATATTTTACAGGGCATGAGTCTAGCGCTAATACACGCGCACAACGAAGATATAGTTCATTCAGATTTAAAACCAGGCAATATTTTTGTTACTGAGAATGGTACAGCGAAAATATTTGATTTTGGTATTGCGCGAGCGGTGCAAAAAATTGACCGAAGTCATAGTGAACAAGACCGAACGGTATTTGATGCCGGTAATCTTGGTGCACTAACGCCAGCTTATGCCAGCCGTGAAATGCTCTTAGGACAAGTGCCTGATGTACGTGATGATATTTACGCCTTAGGTTGTATTGCCTATGAAATGCTTACTGGCGATCATCCGTTTACCCGTTTACCCGCTGATGAAGCCTACGACAAAAAATTAAAACCTAAACGTATTCAAGGTATTAAAAAACGTTATTGGAAAGCGATTGAATCAGCACTCGCCTTTGAGCGTAAAGATCGCATTGTTTCCGTGGAAGCTTTTTATAACGAGATTACTGAAAAGAAAAAAGCCAATGGGCTACTAGCTGCTACGTTTGCGGTAGCCGTTGCCGCTTCAGGGTTTGCCTATTATGAATATAGCAAGGTTGAAGAGCCGAGAATATCGCAAGCCGAATTAATGACCCAGCTTGAATTTAAAATTCGTTATCAGGTACTACGAGAAAATATCGATCGCTTTATTGCCTCGCCCAGCTTCTCGGCAGAATGGCAAGGCTCGTTGTGGGAAGAAATGCAATCGCTGGCTAATTTATTTCCGGAAAAACCGACCTCTTGGTACTTTTCCAAACGAGAAGAAATCTATCAGTTATATCTAACACAAATTACCACGGCTATCAGTGCGGCAAGTTTTTCTCGCGCTAATGGTTTGATAACGAATGCCAGTCGCTATAGCGATGACTCAAGTGAGCTAGACAAACACACCTTTACCTTAGCGCAAAAAAGAAGTGACAAAGAAGCGGCTGATAAAAAAGCACAACAAGCTAGGCGTTTAGCGGCAGTAGAAAAACAAAGAAAAGCGCAACAAACGGCAAAAGCCAATGAAGCCAAAGAGACACAATTGGCCGATAAAAAAAGCAGCACCAATTTTTATAATTTAGCCATGGCCAACGTAAATGAACAGCTGAGCTGTACTCAACGGCTCAATATGCGAGATTTTAAGATTGCCATTGAAAAACTGCGCACCTTAGATTATTCCCGCTATCAAAAGTCGGAAAAGACCATTACCAAAAACTTAGCGTCTTGTATTGTCACTATGGGACAAGTTAGCCCGGATTACGCCAAAGACGCTAAACGTTATGCGTTACTACTGTTTAATGACAGCCAAGACATAGCTGCGGTAGTGATTAAAGAAAAAGATGGCTGCCAGTCGTCTATTGCTGGACTAGGCGCTCGAGGCTCTCGCGCTGTTTGTAAAGATGCTTTAAAAGTTGGCGGTAACGGGCCAACCATGGTGGTAATACCGGCTAGCGATAAAATTAAATCGTTTGCCATTGGTAAGTACGAAGTATCCATATCGCAATACAATGTCTACTGTAATAAATCTAAGGCCTGTAAGGCTATTTCTGGTCGCAGTAAGCGTTTACCGGTGACCGATATCACGCTAGCCGAAATGACTAATTACATTAACTGGTTGAGTAAAACCACAGGTAAAAAATACCGTTTACCTCATAAACGTGAATGGCTACATGCCGCACAGTCTAAAGGTAATCGCCTTGACTCCAACCGTAACTGTCAAATTAGCTCGCGCGGTATTAACAAGGGTGATGAATTGATTAAAACCACCACAGGCAAACAAAATACCTGGGGTGTGGTTAATTATGCCGGTAATGCTCAAGAATTAGTGTATCTATCGGGTAGAAAAGTTGCCGCTGTCGGTGGCTCATATCAAACGGCTATGGATGTTTGTACTAGCACGAGCATCACCAATCATAACGGTAAAGCGGATGAAATTACCGGTTTTCGCTTAGTTAGGGATTTAGTAGGCAGCTAAAGAGGAATTAAATATGAATATTAATCAATGCTCGAAACAATTACGAGAGCTGACTAAAGCTCATGCCCATTACCAGCTGTCGTTAGCAGACTATCGGCGTGAGCGAAAAGTGTTATTAGATGCGCTCGATCTAAACGTTAATGGTATCGCAGCTAGTCAAGTGACTGCAGCACCACTATCGGTACAAACACCGGACATTGGCGATGTTCAGCAAATTGACAATAATCAACAGCTTGATAAAACTCAGCCGTATTTTGCTAAAAAACTCGATACTTGTATGAATTTTATCAAAGGCTCAAACAATAGTTAACTTAACTTAACTTAACTTAAATAAATTAAATTAATCAGAAAAATTATAATCACTTAATCAAAAGGTATTTTTATGGAAATCGTTAAATTATTTCAAGCGGGCGGCACGTTTATGTACCCGATACTGATAGTCCTTGCTATTGGCCTTGTTATTGCTGTTGAGCGCTTCATTTACTTGATCAGAACCGAAAAAGCCACCAACTCAGTATGGACTGAGCTGGTGCCTATGTTAAAAGCGTTAGATTTTCAACGAGCGGTAAAATTAACAGCTGAAATAAAAACCCCTATTGCCAATGTACTTAATTATGGTTTTGCCCGTCATAACGACAACAAAAGCCGTGAAGTAATTGAAGCAGCATTAGAAGAAGGCATTATGGATGAAATGCCACAGCTTACTCAGCGCACCCATTATTTAGCAATGTATGCCAATATCGCCACTCTATTAGGTTTATTAGGTACCATCATTGGTCTTATTCAAGCCTTTACCGCGGTTGCTCAAGCGGATCCTGCTGAAAAAGCCGACTTACTTTCTGCCAGTATCGCCGTTGCCATGAACACCACTGCATTTGGTTTGATCGCTGCTATCCCATTATTACTAGTACATTCTTATCTAGTAACCAAAACAGCTCACCTAGTGGATAGCATTGAAAAATCAGCGCTAAAAGCACTTAACTTAATGGTTAGAGATTAATGAAAAGAAGAGGCTTACAAACGATACAACAAGCTGAAGAGCTTAATATCACCGCCTTTTTAAATTTAATGGTGATATTAGTACCATTCCTGTTGATCACTGCTGTGTTTTCAAGGCTTACCGTACTTGAATTAAACCTGCCGGCTTTAGACGCCAAGGGTGAAGACTCAGCCAAAGTGAAACTGCAACTGGAATTGGTAATACGCGAACACAGCTTTGATATTCAAGACGCTAATATCGGCCTAATCAAAAAAATTGAGCGTACGCAAAAAGACAGTCAATGGAAGCAGTTTACTGATGCCATGGTTGCCATTAAAACCCGTTTTCCTGATGAAAGCAGTATTTCATTATTACTTGAACCTGAAGTTGATTACAAAACCATGATTAAAGTCATGGATAAAGTACGCAGTGCGCAAGTAGTTGTCGGCTTTTCAGCCGAAACTGTAGTGTTATTTCCCGATATTTCTATTGGTGATGCACAAGTCATCGCTGTTACAGAATTAGCTGTTAATGACTTAGCAGTTGAAGCCAGCGTAGCATCAGGTCAAGCAAGTGATAAAAGTGCCAAAGAGTAACTATTATGAAAAAGGCTAAGTTATCCGGTCGTTCAAAACGCATGTCGAGTTTTGAAGGCCTCCATAAAAATGCTGGGTTAAACCTAGTATCGCTGATGGATATTTTTACTATTTTAGTATTCTTTTTATTGGTTAGCTCGGGCTCCCAGCAGTTACCCAATAGTAAAGATATCACCTTACCGACTTCGGTCGCCGATAAGGTGCCAAAAGAAACACTAATAATAAGTATCACAGCGACAGAAGTGCTAGTACAAGGTAAGAAAGTTGTTGATGTTGCTCAGTTATTAACAAGTGATGAAAACATCATTGCTGAGTTAGTAACAGAGCTTAATTTCAGAGCTGATAACCGCTTATACGCACAAGAACAACCAGGCGAGGGACTTGCTATAACCATCATGGGTGATGAGAGTATTCCTTATCAAGTGCTCAGAAAAATTTTAGCGAGCTGCCGTCAGACAAATTACACCAAAATAGCTTTTGCCGCGGTGCAAACAGCGAAAAGTAAAGGGTAATAATAATGACAACTGCTACTTACCAACAGTTGGCCCTTGCTTGGCATCCTCAAAGTAAAACGGATAAATCTTTTATCTTTTTTGCTACGAGTATTGTATTACTTATTGTTTGTTTAGGTTTTTATATCGGCTCAATGGAGCTACCACCAGAAACAAAACGTGCCAAAGTAGTAATACCTGAGCGAGTGGCTAAATTTATTTTAGATAAACCAAAGCCTAAACCCAAACCTAAGGTCATTAAAAAAGAGCCACCAAAACCTAAGGTAATTAAAAAGGTGCCACCGAAGGTAAAAGATAAACCGAAAGTAAAAAAACAGCAGGTTAAAAAGCAACAAGTCTTAACTAAAAAACAAGTAAAGGCCCGTGAAGTTGCCAGTGAAAGTGGTCTGTTGGCCTTAAGTAACGAGTTATCTGATTTAATGGATACCTCAAGTATTGATGCCATGGTAGGCAATAGATTAGCTAAAACTAATACCAGCAGCAGTCGAACAAGGGCTGCGCAACGTGACTCCTTACTTACTGCTGGTGCCGGTAAAGGCAGTGGCGGGGTAAGTACTGCAAGTGTACTTAATAGCAGCCGTAGTACCGTTAAACTCGACGGTGCTCAAGTAGCCGCAGCACAACAGCAATTACTTGCCGCACGTGCTGATACCAGTTTAGTTGAAGGAATTGCACCTGAGAAATCGGCGGATAAAGCCTTTAAACGCACAGGTAACTACCGACCAGAAGAAGACATT
>NZ_JABSOV010000165.1 GCF_013215345.1 Colwellia sp.
AGGAGACGTTAGCTATAAATCTATTTGCTATATATTTTCTAACAAATACTTATCTAGCTAGTTTTAAGATGTTGTATAATTTTTTCTCTCACATTATGATTGTGATGAACGACAATTATATAAAAAGGAACATAATTATGACAACAGTTTATCTTCATGGACATGGTAGTTGGAAACCATCAATGGGCTACACAAAAATACCTGCAAATTGTTCACTAACCTTTTATACCCACTTTGCCAAATTACTTAATGCAACAATGGTAAAACAAATTATGGCAGGTACCTACACGCAAACAGAATCAGAACATAGCGCATTTAAGACTGTCCCTAATTTACAGATGTCATCTCTCACTCAAGGACAGGTCAATAACGCTTATAACTGGGGGGGAGGAGTTTCTCCCTATATATTACATACTCTGCCCGTAGCTCCGAAAACACGTCGTTCATTAAGTGATGTCATGGCTGATTGCACAGCTGTTTACGGAAAAAAATTGGATTTTCATTGGCTTTGCTGCCAATCGTTGGGATTGTCTCAAGTGGGCGGGCGAGAGTTTGGTTTAAACGCATCAGATCGCACAGCTCAAGCAGGACATAATGGGCAATATCTTTTTAAATGGAAAGATGTCAACGGCATTCAACAACAAAAATGGGTCAATAGTAATCATTCTATGCATCAGTAGTTTATTTCAAACAAATTGAATGTAAGTTTTCTAGGATGTTACCTTAAGATCAATAGAACAGGGGGGCTGAGACTAGTCAGGTAATGGTATCACTGCCCCTTTAATCTCCGTTTGTTATCCTAAGCAAGCGGTTGGATTTTATTGGGTTTATTGATAGAAAACCTAATCCAAGCTGTTCACATTTCTGTAATAGTTAATGTCTGCTCTGTGTCTTGAGTTCAATCGATGGACGCAACACACAGGGGAAGTTACGCCACCGTTATTCCTAGTGTCCGCTTCAAGCCTCATAGCTTCCGTTCATATTAGATTCTTTAACGTTGACTTTCAGCCTAAACCAGTCGTTTTTTGTTGTTAAAAATCACCCTGTCTAATAAGCACTAAGATACGAAAGCAGACGAGATTTCTTACTTTTATAACCGCAGCTATTCCGACAAAATGCTCATAAAGGATCCAAAATACTATTTAACTTTTACCAGTTGTGGACGTTAAGTTGTAAACGAAAAATAGTATTTTGGATTAGTTTTGTATTGATAATTTTTAATCAGCATGCATATTTACATAACTCAAAAAATCAGATTTACGAAGTTGTACTATTCAACAACTTAAGTCACCTTCATTTTACTGATTATGCATGACTGTTTAATTCAAGTAACATTGTTTTCAGTTGTTGCTGTGCTAAATCGGTTAACGGTAGCAGCGGTCTTCTCGGTCCGCCCATTGGAGTGCCTTGAATTGAGAAACCCGATTTAACCGCTGCTGCTAAACCCGACAATACAATAAATTCAAGAAATTCATATTGCTGGTAAAAAAGCGCGGTCGCCTTCTCGTTTTTCCCTTGTTTAACGGCATCAAATAAATGTTTAGCTTGCTTACCGATTAGACAAGGTGCCGCAGTGCACCAACCGCTAGCTCCCGCATTAAACGCTTCTAGCGCCATATGATTACAGCCATTAAAGAATGGTACTTTACCGTTCGAAAGCTTATAAATTTTATGCATGCGCTGAATATCACCAGTACTCTCTTTTATCATGATGGTGTTTTTGATGTCGCTAACCATCTTCAGCATAAATTGAGGTGACATATCAATACCACAGGTTGCCGGGTTGTTATAAATCATAATGGGCAAAGATGTTGCATTTGAAATGCTTTCATAATGCAGGAACAATTCATCTTCGTTTAACTTGTAATAAGAGAACGGTGAGACCATGATCATATCTGCACCTACTTGAGAAGCATATTTCGCACGACTTATTGCCTGAGCAGTGGTTAATTCGGCAATACCAATCATAACTGGTACTCTACCGTTAACACGAGTTACTGTATATTTAGCTACTTGCTGCCATTCGTCTTCAGTTAAATAGGCTGCTTCACCAGCGCTGCCTAATGCAGCAATTGCATCTACCTGTGCGGCAAGCAAAGTATCTATAACCTTTGCTAAACTTTCAAAATCCACATGGCCATTTTCATCGTTAAACGGTGTGATTGGGTAACCAACAATACCTGATAAATTCATAATTTTTTCCTTATATACAATCGGTGTGAGTTTTAAGTGCTTGTCTTGCGTAATACGCAAAATTTACTTTGTTTCGTTTATCGGTAGAAACCCAATCGTGAGCTTCTTGCGCTAATTTCGTAGGCAATGGCTGAATTTTTCCGGCAGACATTGCCAGTATTTGTAATTTAGCGGCACGTTCAATTAAAATAGCCAGATTACACGCTTCTTCAATGGTTTTACCGGTTACCAGTTGACCATGATGAGCAAGAAATACGGCTCGATTTTTCCCTAAAGCTTTAGAAATAAGAACTCCTTCTTCGTTACCTACCGGAACACCGGGCCAATCAGCCACAAACGAACAATCGTTATACAAAGCACAGGTATCCATTTGAGAAATAATTAGCGGCACTTTCAACATTGCTAATGCGGCAATATAAGTAGGATGGGTGTGAATAATGCAGTTAACGTGTGGATGTTCTTTATAAATCCAAGTATGGAAACGATTAGCGGGATTGGCCATTCCATTGCCGTCTAATGGCTTGAGATCATGATCCACTTCCATCAAGCTATCTGCGGTAATTTCATCAAAACCTAAACCAAATTTTTGCGTTAAAAACGTATACGCTTTGTCAGCACGACAAGTGATTTGCCCCGCTAAGCCGGCATCATGGCCTTTGTCGAATAAAATACGACATGTCAACGCGAGCTTTTGACGTTCCGTTAAATTGATATCTTCAATGATATTGTTCATATCTTTTTGAGCACTGTTCATTAATTCTTTTTTACTTGATGAAGCTGTTTTCATTATAAATTTCTCCGTAACTTTGTTTTTCGTTAAGAACTAGGGCAAGATAACAACGATCTGGATTACTAATAACATCCAGTTTTAATATGTTTAGTGGTCCAGATTGAAGGAGGGCATATGTTAAGACCTTGGCAAACGAAGTTTTGGCTAGTCGACAGTACGGGTAAAACATTTCATGCAAAATTATTAAACAAGCTAATTGAAGATATTAAGAGTGGACGTCTCTCAGCCGGTAGCATGCTACCGGGGTCACGCGCTTTAGCGAACCAATTAGACGTTAACCGAAAAACGGTTCAGCAGGTATACGAAGAACTTGAATCCCAAGGCTGGTTAGTGAGTAAACCTAGACGTGGTACGTTTATTTCAAATATGCTACCTGAACAAGGGGTATCAGAAGAGAATAAGCGCTTAATTAATAATGCGCACAAAACTAAAGCCCCCTCAAATCTAGTTAAGAATATTTATCAAGATTCATTTCGTTCTAGTAATAACATATTTGATGGAAATGACGGCGTACCAGATACTCGCTTGATACCCTATAAAATACTGGCTCGGGCATATAGAAGAGCTTGTATTAGCTTAAGTAGACATTCAAATCTAGGCTATGGCGATCCCAGAGGAACAAAAGCGCTACGAGATTCCATTCAAAAAATGTTGACTGGTGATAGGTTTATGAATTGTTCTGTTGAACAGATTTGTATAGTTCGGGGCAGTCAAATGGGCATATACCTAACCTCTAGAGTATTAGATCCAAGCAAAGGCGCTATTATTGTGGAAGAGGTGTGTTATGCCCCCGCAAAAGCAGCATTTGAAGCAAACGGCTTTAAAATATTAACCTGTAAATTAGATCACAATGGTTTAAATATTATAGCGTTAAAAAAACTATTAACTCAACATGAGGTTGCCGGTATTTATATTACCCCTCATCATCAATATCCTACAACGGTGTGCTTACCTATGGATAGAAGACTAGCGTTACTAAAATTATCAAAGCAGTATCAATTTTTTGTCATAGAAGACGATTATGATCACGAATTTCATTACGAGGCAAAGCCCATTCCTCCTCTGGCAAGTCTCCCTAATTCAGAAAATGTTGTGCACATTGGCTCAATGTCGAAAGTATTTGCTCCAGGCTTAAGGCTTGGATACCTAGCTGCCGATAAGAAGTTTATTGAAAGAGCAGCACAAGAAATTGTACTTATCGACAGACAAGGAAACACCATAACTGAGCATGTACTCTCCGACTTAATGGAATCAGGTGAGGTGAAGAGACATATTCGTAAAACTCGAAAGCAATATGAAGCAAGAAGGAACTTTGCAGCCAATGAATTCTCTAGGGTATTTAGCGATAATATTTCATTCAATTTACCTACCGGAGGAATGGCGCTTTGGGTCGACATTTCAAAACTAATTGCAGGTAAAAAAATAGCCAATTTACAGCACAAAGACGCAAGCTTAAGTACACTTTTCTGTGATGACTCAGCAGAGCCTACTCACATTCGCTTTGGCTTCGGTGCGCTTACCGAACAAGAAATAACACAATCAATAGAACATTTATCTAAAGCATTAAAGCAATTTTGCTAATAGCCAATTTACCGGTAATTACTAGCCTATTACCGGTAAATTAACGCGAATGTTATTTTGTTGCTTTATGTTCAGGACAATCCAGTCTCAGAGCAATAGTAGGTAAGTCGACTTTCATCAAGTGGCAGTGAAAGCCATCTTGGTGCTGTTCATAATAATTAATTTGAAAATGTACGGAAAAACTATTGAAGGCAAATATCTGGTTTACGCACTAAATGACCTTTTAATCTAATTCTATTAACGACCGCTTCGGTGGCAATGCGGACTATTTATTAAGATAAAGTCACATCTAAATTAGGTCGGCTGTGTGGTAGCTAGTGACCTTAGAGCAATGAACACTGGGAGTTTTACCTTACCGGAATCTAACGTCAAAAAAGTGCGCTTAGTTGACGTAAGTCATTGTCTCACTAACGTCAACTCAAGCGACAAAGCGGACTATAATTAATTTTTAGTCAAAGTTGTAAAGAAGGGTGGTCGTTCGCTTTAACTCGTATTTCCCCGAAAGTGAGTTAGGGCAAACACTCGAAACTGGGAACAATTCTAAGTAAATAATGTGTCCCTAAAAACTAATCCACAAAAGTCACAACAATTTAACCACGGTATGGGATATCACTGACGAATATTTTTACATGGCTTAAACAAGGCGTATTAGATAAAAAGTGTTGTACTAATTTCTCAGATTGATCTTTTTCACCACGTGGGGAAATATAAATTTCTTTTAGGAGAATTGGATCAAATGGAAGCTCTATGTAAGGCTTGGAAGCATCATAGTGGATAGGTATACTTCCCTTTTCCTCATTACTTAAGTTTACCATGAGACGGTACTCTTTTTCTTGTTCGTAAGCTGGGTGCTTAATCAATATCGCATTTGAAGCCAAGTAATCTAATTTAGAACCTGAAACATTGGACAGTTTTATATCAACATTGTCACCTATCTTCAGATAATCTACCTTACTAACTGTGTTTATTAATTGGTGCCGATATTTACTATCATCAACTATATCCACCAAGCTAGTAAAATTGTGAAAAACGAGAGCGATACCACCTTGCTGTGAGCTATATGCTAGCCATTGATATAGAGAATCTGGCGCAGTAGATAAGCTAAATGTATAAAAATCGGGCGTTGTTGATATCAGCTGTTCAATAACAACCCTTTCGTAGATGTTTTTTACATCTTCTTTCAATGCAAGAAAGTCACGTGTATCTACAGCGCTGAAGTGCAGCCCTAGTGTTTCCCCAATAGCTACTAGCAGTTCTCGTTCTTTCAGACATTTGCCAATTGTTTCATTGTCGTTATCGTCATTTAAACTATCAATGATTCGACTTAAGCCATACTTTAGTTCGGATTTGTCATTCAGAAAGTCAATATGAGTTGCTCGCATGACAGGCACACTCTCTTTTTTGAAAATAGAAATGAGAACTTCAAATGAGGTGTAATGCCAAAGAAGTGGTTGTTCTGTGCTTTTACTCATACTTAACGCCTCTAGTTTTATCGCTGTTTAGGGCTCATAGTGTAACACAGCAAGTTATTGAATACGTTTGATATATAGTAGTTAACCTAACGCACTTTTGTCCGGGATAGAGTTAGGATCGTCCTTAAATTGCACCCAAGTCATCTTGAACTTGAATTCAGTTAACGACCGATTTTAGGCACACTGCTGACGTTAGGATCTCAAAAGCTAACGTCAGCAGTGTGGTACTAACCGCCCTTAACATCTCATTCTAAAAGAATTAGAGAATTCCAAATTAATTAGCCCTTTTGTTAAGGGCTTCTTGGTTAAGGTTTTCAGATATCAGCCAATACACAAAACCTATCAACAACTCTTCAACTGAAGGCTGATGTCTGAAAGGCT
>NZ_JABSOV010000166.1 GCF_013215345.1 Colwellia sp.
AGTTAATGAATTATTAGTGTGTTTGATTGTGGTTGGTGCCCAATTATTTTTAATGAACACAGCAAAGTCTTCAATAAATTCTAATAAAGAACTCTGTGCCTCGGCTTGTTGCTTTTCGACTTTTATTTGAATCTTATCAGCAGCCGGATTACCACCTTGTTGCACTAATTCAGATAGCGCTAAAAATTTCGTTCTGGCATCCGCAACGAAAGAGCTCCATTTGGGCCAATTTCTATTCGTCTTCGGCCGTTAGTATAATATTGGAATTGGAATTTTTTAGTGCCTGTTGGGTATACTTTTAATTGCAAGCGGCCAACGTCCCGGGCATCACTTTTTGCGGTAGCCACAAAGAGATTTTCTTTAGGTTTTAAAGCCTTAATACTTTTATCTGTAAAGTGCATAGTGTCAGTTAGCCCCAAACAAGGGTGGCTATGTGAGACAGTATAAACTGCTTAGCTCGTGTAGCGATTGTATTTACTGGGGTGTGGGAGATATCCTGATGCTAATCAAGAAAGAATAAAGAGACATAACTAAGAGTTCAAACATATTTAACCTCTTAAAACAGCCAAACACTTAAAAGTAAAATATGCTTGGCTAAATCATCAATTTATTCTATAAATAGAGTATATCATTGACTAAAAAGTATTTTAAATTCAAATACTTTTTCTCTCACCTCACATAAAAACAATACTAAAAGGGACTCCTTGTGGATATTATTATTTGGTTATTTGTCGCATTTACGCTTACTTGGTTTATGAGCTACGCAAGAACATCATTATCCAGTTACACCTTAGCTTTTGCTACGCTGATGGTATTAGGGTCGTTTTTCAACATCATTGGCATTGTCTCTTGGTTACTCTTTGCTGTGATCGCACTACCACTAAATATTGATAGTATTCGCCAACAATTTATAAGTATGCCTTTATTGGCTTTGTTCAAAAAAATAATGCCACAAATGTCCTCGACCGAACAAGAAGCCATTGATGCTGGCACCACATGGTTCGATGCTGATTTATTTCGCGGTGACCCTGATTGGAAAAAACTCCATAATTACCCTCGGCCAAGGTTAAGCACGCAGGAACAAGAGTTTTTAGATGGACCGGTTGAGCAAGTGTGTGCCATGGTTAACGATTGGCATATTACCCATGAAATTGCCGACCTTCCGCCAGAAATATGGCAGTTTTTAAAAGAAAACAAATTTTTTGCCATGATCATTAAAAAACAATACGGGGGTTTAGAGTTCTCCGCTTTTGCCCAATCACGGGTTTTGCAAAAACTTACCGGTGTTAGTTCAGTGCTTGCCAGTACTGTCGGTGTGCCTAACTCATTAGGTCCAGGAGAATTGTTACAAGAATATGGTACTAAGGCGCAACAAGACCATTACTTACCACGTCTAGCCAAAGGTGAAGAGATCCCTTGTTTTGCCCTTACCAACCCAGAAGCTGGCTCAGATGCCGGAGCTATTCCCGATTTTGGTATTATTTGTCATGGTCAATTTGACGGCAAAGATGTTTTAGGTATGAAACTAACCTGGGATAAACGCTATATAACCCTAGCCCCAATTGCTACCGTACTAGGCTTAGCATTCAAATTGCAAGACCCTGAGCAACTGCTTTCGGATAAAAAAGATTTAGGTATCACTTGTGCACTTATTCCAACCGACTTACCGAATATTGTTATTGGCCGCAGACATTTCCCCTTAAATATTCCCTTTCAAAATGGTCCTACCCAAGGTACTGATGTTTTTGTGCCCCTCGATTTTATCATTGGTGGCGCTGAAATGGCTGGACAAGGTTGGCGTATGTTGGTTGAATGCCTATCCGTTGGTCGTGCTATCACCCTACCATCAAATAGTGCCGGAGGTATTAAAACCGTGGCTTTAGCCACAGGAGCATACAGTCGTATAAGACGACAATTTAAAATGCCTATTGGTAAAATGGAGGGTATTGAAGAGCCTCTTGCACGTATTGGCGCAAATGCCTATCTAATGGACGCCGTTACTACGATGTCAACGGGAGCTATCGATCTGGGCGAAAAACCCTCGGTAATTTCAGCGATAGCCAAATACCACCTTACCGAGAAGATGCGTTCATCCATTATCGATGCCATGGACATTCATGGTGGTAAAGGTATTTGTATGGGACCAAACAATTATTTAGCTCGTGGCTATCAAGGTGCTCCCATCGCCGTCACGGTCGAAGGCGCTAATATTTTAACCCGTAGTCTGATTATTTATGGTCAAGGCGCTATTCGTTGTCACCCCTATGTACTGGCAGAACTAGAAGCCGCCAATAATAGTAACAATGAACAAGCACTTAACGACTTTGATCATGCACTTTTTGGTCATATAGGTTTTAGCATCAGTAATATTAGCCGTAGTTTATGGTGCTCACTTACCGGTGCACGCTTCTTAGGTAGTCCATTTAATGATGAAACTCGCCGCTATTATCAATTACTGACTCGCTTTAGTGCCAACCTCGCCATGCTTTCTGATATCGCTATGCTTGTTCTAGGTGCTGAGCTAAAACGCAAAGAGCGTATTTCTGCAAGGCTAGGAGATGTACTTAGCGAGCTGTACTTAGCGAGTGCTACGTTAAAAAGATATAATGATGAAGGCCGGAAAAGTGCTGATCTGCCATTCGTTCAGCATGCCGTTGAGGATTGTCTCTACAACATGCAACATGCAATTGACGAGCTTATTAGTAATTTTCCTAACAAAGCCGTAGCAAGACTTTTACGGGTGATTATATTTCCACTAGGCACTTGGCTGAACAAACCAAGTGATGAAATAGCACAAAAGGTAGCAAGGTTACTACAAAGCCCTTGCGCAAGTCGTACTCGCTTAGGTCAAGGTCAATATTTAACCCGCGATGGTAATAATATTTTTGGAAAGTTAGAGCAAGTGCTTGAAGATATAATTAATTGTGAACCAATCCATGAAAAAGTCTGTAGTGCTTTAAATAAAAAATTGCCTTTTTATCAACTCAATAAGGTAGCAGAGCTGGGTCTCGCTGAAAGCATCATATCAGCAGCTGAGGCTCAGTTATTAACGACTGCAGAAGCTGGCCGCCAATGGGCTATTGCTGTAGACGATTTTGATAGTAAAGAATTAGCTGCATTCCAGCCTACCAGCTAGGTTAATATAGACTAACGCCCATGTTGCAATTTGAACTAAATTTTAACATGGGTATATAAAGTATTTTTTTAATATTATCAGCAGCAAGAAACGATGTTAATATAAGGTAAATATAATGATAATAATTTAACTGAGCTGAACATGGCCGTAAAAGATATAGTTATTCCAGAGCAGACTGAACAGCATAAGAGCTTGTCAGTAAAACGTCGCTCTAAAGGAGAAAGGACTCGTGAAAGAATTCTGATTGCAGCGATTGAGGTTTTAGCGCTCAATGGGATAAAAGGCACTACTCACCGGGCGATTGCTAGCCATGCACAACTTCAGCTTTCTTTAACAACTTATTACTTTAAAGATATCCAAGAACTTATTCATCAAGCATTTAAATTAAATTCCGAACGTATTATCTCGCGTGCCGATTCCATCTTAGCTGCAGCTTTTACCCTTATAACTAAAATAGAGAAGAAAACACTTAGGAAAACAGCTGTTAAGGAAGATTTGTGTCAACAATTGAGCGAAATGACTGCTCAACATTTAATTGAAAATATCAAACATCAGGCGATTTCTCTAGCGGTAGAGCAACTAATGTTAACAGAGATACAAGTAACCCCGGCTCTACCTTTACTTGCCCAAGAGCATGAATTAGCTCAGTTAGCCCCTTACCAGCAGCTATGTCAATTTTTTAACAAGGTTAGCCCTGAGCTCGATGCTAAAATAATGTACACGGTTTTTTCTCAGCTTCAATATGGTCAGCTTGCCAAGCAAGTAAATATTGATACTGCGTTAATTGAACAGACAACACGCAGGATTATTGCTTGGATTATGTCTCTAAAATAAATTACTAATTACTAATTAAAAAAACAATAAAAAAGCACGGTAACTATTATATAAAGTTACCGTGCTTTTTTGTTTGTACAATTAATTAAGACTTTTCTTAACTTACGGGTGAATTAAAGAAAAGACATTAACTCTTGATCAAGTTGCATTATGGTTTTAGGATCCGCCATCATAGTTTTAGCTAGAGACTTAGTTCTAGGTAACATACGCTCAAAATAAAACTCAGCTGATTTAATTTTTGCACGGTAGAAGTCACGATTTTCAACATCACCCGCTAGCTTTTCATAGGCCGATTGTGCCATTTGAGCCCAAAAGTAAGCCATAACTACATAACCAGAATACATTAAAAAGTCTACTGATGCTGAGCCGACAATATCACGATTCGATTTAGCTTTAAGACCTAAACGCATTGAATACTGTTGCCAGTTAGCAATTGCCTTGCCCAATGGCCAGATAAAACGATTCATTTGACGTTTATGTGGATTACTAGAAATTAAACTCTTGTTCTTACAAAAGCTTAGTACTTCCTTAGAGAAATCATTTAGCGACTTACCACGAGTCATTAATATTTTACGACCTAATAAATCTAGAGCCTGTATACCTGTGGTGCCTTCATACAGTGTTGCGATTCTTGCGTCTCGTACTATTTGCTCCATGCCCCACTCTTTAATGTAACCGTGGCCACCAAAGATTTGCAAACCATGATTGGCACTTTCAGAGCCAAGTTCCGTTAAGAACGCTTTTAAGATAGGTGTAATAAAGCCTAAACGATCGTCTGCTGCTTGACGCTCTGCTTCGGTTTTTGCCATAGAGATATCATCAACGATTTTGGCGGTGTAATAAATCATTGCCCTGCCGCCTTCAGAAATCACTTTTTGTGTCATCAACATCTTACGCACATCTGGGTGAACTATAATAGGATCGGCTACTTGGTCTGGGAATTTTTTACCGGTCAGAGAGCGCATAGATAGGCGTTCTTTGGCATAAAGTAAAGAGTTTTGAAAAGCTAACTCTGCAGAACAAACCCCTTGTAAAGCTGTGCCGATACGTGCCGTATTCATAAAGGTGAACATACATTCTAAACCTTTATTTTCTGGACCTATAAGCGTGCCAACAGAATTGTCAAAATTAAGTACCGCTGTCGCAGAGGCTTTAATGCCCATTTTGTCTTCTATTGAACCACAAGTAACATTATTTGCTTCACCTAGCGTACCGTCTTGCTCAGCTTTTATTTTTGGCACAATAAATAATGAAATACCACGAGTACCTTTTGGCGCGTCGGGTAATCTTGCTAGTACAATATGGATAATGTTGTCTGTTAGGTCATGATCACCCGCAGAAATAAATATTTTAGTACCGGTGAGGTTGTAGGTACCATCGCCATTTGGCTCGGCTTTAGTTTTAACTTGCCCTAAATCGGTACCACATTGAGGCTCTGTTAAACACATGGTGCCTGTCCACGTACCTTGGATTAAGCGCGTTAAATACAGCTCTTTTTGCTTATCATTACCGTGCGTAGTGATAGTATTCATTGCACCATGACTAAGACCAGGATACATAGCCCAAGACCAGTTAGCCGTACCAGTCAGTTCTGATTGCACCATACCTAATGAAGGTGGTAAGCCTTGTCCGCCATGTTCTAATGAATGTGATAGCGAAGACCAACCACCATCAATGTACTGTTGGTAAGCTTCTTTGAAGCCTTTTGGGGTGGTTACCTTGCCATTATCAAAGGTACAACCTTCTTTATCACCACTTTGATATAAAGGCAGTAATTCGTTTTCACAAAATTTTGCGCACTCTTGCAGGATAGCGTCCACTAAGTCAGGAGTAGCTTCTTCAAATTCTTCATGTTTTTTATAATGATCATAATAATTGAATACATCTTCAAGCAAAAATTTAATATCTGCTATTGGTGCTTTATAACTTAGCATTACCTTTCTCCGACAAATTTAGTGAACTATTTATAATGTTATAGCTAGATTAAAGCACTGGTCGTACCACTAATTCAAGTCTTTTTTATACTTTTTTGCTGACAGGCATGAGGTTATAAAATTTTATTGGGTAAATTCAGGCTAATTCACAGCCAACATTTACTTGTTAACCCGGTATAAGTCACTACAAGTAGAGGGATGTTAAAATTGAACAATATATAGCAGTAACGTTTGTTAAAAAATCACTTAATAATTTGAATAGATAGTGAATGCTGATTTAAGAATAAATTTGCTAAAGAAATTAGTTAACAATAGATTGTTAATCTCGAGTAATACTAATTAAAGCGCATAATCTGCTGTATTTAAAACATTGT
>NZ_JABSOV010000167.1 GCF_013215345.1 Colwellia sp.
CTATAGCGGTTAGTAAAATCGCATTTTCAAACGGTAGTGCATTAATAAAGGGTGAGATACAGTTTGATAAGTCAATGGTGGCCAACTGAAAATAATCCTCTGGACAGTAACCTTCAATATTGGCATCATGGACACGACCTTTCTTGCGGTAATAGTCAATAATAGTGTTATTAGCTATCTGAAATAACCAAGACTTCACACTCTTTTGTGTTTTTACTGTAGCTAAGTTGTTATAGGTTTTTATCAATATATCTTGTAATAAATCGTCTACATCGGCTTCATTAGAAATCTTCGCATGTAAAAACCGCTTTAAAGCAGTTCTGTATTCTTTCCATATATATTCTATGTTCATTTTACTGGCAATCTCCGGCTCTCACCCAAGGCTTTAATTGTTTAAATGCCTCAGTGAGGTATTTCTGTAACCCTACTTCGATACTCGTTCAATTAGCACCTTAGGGGAACGAGTATATCTTAGTCCAACGATAAACTGAAAAGGCGAAGAAACCGAGTTAAATACTTATTGTTAATGTTTTATCATTTATTTTTCGTCTTTTAGTTATGTTAACCGTCTTATGGGTAAATGAACTAATTAGAGAATGATATGAACTTCTTACAAAACGAACAATTTAACCTAAAGCCTACCGTTAACAATATCAGTATCCATAAACCAAGAGTATTAATGTTATATGGCTCTTTGCGTGAAACTTCATTTAGTCGATTAACCGCTGAAGAAGCAGGGCGTATTTTGACAACAATGGGCGCTGAAGTTAAGTTTTTTAATCCTAAAGGGCTGCCATTATTTGATAACAATGACTCTGCAGATCATCCTAAGGTAATAGAGCTGAGAGAATTAGTGCAATGGTCTGAAGCACAAGTTTGGTCGTCACCGGAGATACACGGCAACATGTCCGGCGTAATGAAGACCCAAGTCGACTGGATACCTTTGTCAATGGGCGCAGTTAGGCCGACTCAAGGAAAAGTCTTAGCAGTTATGCAAGTCACTGGGGGCTCACAAAGTTTTAATGCAATCAACAATATGAGAATATTAGGCCGTTGGATGAGAATGTTAACAATCCCGAACCAATCATCGGTAGCAAAAGCTTATAACGAGTTTACTGAAGAGGGCATAATGAAAGCGTCCCCTTATAGAGAACGTATTGTTGATGTGATGGAAGAGTTAATGCGTTTCACTTATTTAACCAGAGATCAAAGTGAATTTTTACTAGACAGATACAGCGAGAGGCTTGCCGGTCAACCAAAATTAATCGCTATGTAACGGCATATAAACTACTTTTGCGCTAGGTCTCAGTTACTAGTGCAATCCACCACTATAGACTATAGACTATAGACTATGAAATATTTTAATAACTATTTTTCCGCGGTAACTTTTAATGAGTCATTAAATGGCAACATGATTTCAAATACTACGCCGTCACCCTGACAATCATGACAAATAATTGTTCCTTTAAACAGCTGAACAATAATATTGTAAATAATGTGCAAACCCAAACCACTGCCACCGCTATTTCGACCTGTAGTATAGAAGGGTTCAAAAATCTTTTTGTGCAATTTTTCTGGAATGCCTTTGCCATCATCCTGATAACGAATAGTCATGTAATCGGTGCTCACCTCAACTTTAATAGAGATAATGCCATTGGTAATGCCATCAAAACCATATTTGACTGAATTGGTGATTAAATTAGTGATCACTTGCGATAAGGCACCAGGAAAACTATCTAGCTCTAACACCTCTGAGCAATCAATCAATACTTGCTTGACGTGACCTTGGGTTTTCGGTCTAAGGGAGTTTACAATCGCTTTAAGATAAGTATTAACATTGAAAATACGGCGTTCATGACTGGTTTGATCCACAGCAACTTGCTTAAAGTTATCAATTAACTCACAGGCCCTTCGCAGGTTGTAAGCCATTATTTTACCACTGTCCAACGACTTCTTAGTATAAGATTCAAAAACTAGCTTACTTAACTTTCCTTTTTCAGCTTGCAAGATAATGTCTTGAGTTTCTTCTTCAAATATAGAAGCGGCAGTGACACAAATACCAATTGGGGTATTGATTTCATGAGCAACGCCAGCAACCATGCTACCGAGTGCTGCCATAGTTTCTTGCTCGACTAATGAGTCTTGCGTATGTTTAAGCTCTAACAGTGTGTGCTGTAACTCTTCGTTAAACTCTAACATCTTAATTTGAGCCAGTTTACCTTGTCCTATCTCAATATTTAATTTCTCCTGAGATTGCTGGTAGTTAAATTTGAGCCGACCAATTAACAACACCAGGGTAAATAAACCAACAAGGGAAACACCTAATATCAGCCAAGCAAAACCCATGAGGTTAGCTTGTGCTTGTCGTTCAAATTCACCTATAGGCAGAGTAACGTCCAAAATACCGCGTACATCGCCAATTTTCCAGTCTGACTTTGGTGTATCTGGATGACTGTTATGACATTCAACACAATCTGGCCGCATTTGATCTGCAACAGCATAACGTAGTACTCGACTTTCTCCGATGACATCAAAGGAAAAATAGGGCAGTCCCGGCGACTTTTGGAAAAATTCCCATGCCGATTGAGCAAAGTCACCTTGCAAGCCGCCGCTTTCTTTACGCAAAGGAAAAGGAAATGGGCTGGATAGTCTGACTTTAGTACCAACATTGCGTTGACCAATTCTTTTTGCCAGTAACATGCTTAACGTTGCCGGTAATGGAATAGCATCAGGGCGTCCGTGGTAATCATGGACAATGGATATATTACTTGTTTTAAGTCGATTAACGACTTCAGAGGTATAGATGGTACGAAATTCGGTAATTGCGCCAAGATATAATTCGGCATTTTTAATACTTATGGATTCAACTAAGGCACTTTGTTGTTTTTCCATGTACCAGACAATGATGGTGCTGCTGCTGATAAAGAGTAAGATCAACAACAGCCAGGTATTGTTGTATATAAATTGAAAACAGCGCTCTTTAAAAGACTTCATCTAATGGGGTGATCGAGATTAAGTGTCACTTTAAAGATAGCCATCACATCTTCATCTAGGTAGGTCTCCTTGGGTAAAACTCTTTCCTGCCATTTGCCGGTGGCATATTTATTGGATTGATAAAGTAATTTATCAGATATTAATTCATGCATACATAGGCCAAATAGGTAACGCTAACTCTTTGGAAGTATAGACCAAATACATTGAGGATAATTATCTGCTCGGTAACAGAAAAAGACTTCAACAACATTTTTTAAATGGCAGTTATAAAAAAGCTCATGTGAATAAAGAGCTTTATTATAACTATAGGGTTGTAGCAATTCGTACTTAAGGAGACCTATGTGCGGTTTACTTAGCCTTATTGTTAATAACGGCTGTGGTTACTTTACCAAGCAATACTAAGGTTTATCGAATAACGTCTGTCTGATTCATCACCATACTCAGGGCCCGTTTCTTCTTCATAGGTAGCGAAACCCAGTCGGAACACTGATGCAGTAAAATCTATTCCTGCGGTTAAGCCTCCTTGATATACACCTGTGGCAACTTCTAAAGACGACCAACTGTTATCATAAATTAGCCCTGATATACCAAAACGTAAACGTTTAATAAAGTCACTATCTTTATAATCGCTATAACTTACTTTACCGCTTTCATCTAAATTATAGATACGGTATTTATTATCATTAAATAAATCAACATAATCTAGCGCAATACGAGTTTTTTTGATGAAAGGGATAGTCGGCTCAATTGAGGCACCAATATTAACTGTTGTCGGTTGGCCGCCATAGCTATCGTCAAAATCAAGATTACCAATATTCATAATGCTTAAACCAATAGCAGGGTTGAGGTCTTTCATATAAATAAACTGATAAATCACCCCTAAGTCAATCGAGTAACCATCGCTATCACTTTCCATTCTATCGCGAAGTTCATCTCCGATATCGTCACCATTTAATAGATCAGCAGGGGTTAGTTTACCTTCAAAAGATTTCTGAAAAAGGTATTTTGCACCTAGACCAAGCTGTATATTGCCATTACCGACTTTCTTAAAAGTATATGAATATGCAGCTGTTATTCCACCATAGCCACGGCTTTGTACTTCTAGAATGCTATCTATATTGTTGGCATGTGGAGTTAAGTTAACATCCGTAGCGGCCAATAAACCAACAGTCCAAGCATAGTTACCATGGTTTTTGCTTACTGAACTATAGTTAGCAACATCAAGGTGGGTACGTTGACCTGAATATTTCTCTAAAACATCAATGATTTCATCTTCATTATCACTGTCTATAGCATCACTTAAGTCGCTTACAATATCGCTAGCATCAGAGCTGGCGGCGATATTGATACCAAGAAGCTCGACAATAAAGCCATGATCGGTTGGTAAATTGGCAATACCTGCCGGATTAGAGAATACCGAACTGCTGTAACCACCTGATGCTATGTTCGCACCACCCATTCCCATAATGCGCATATCCTTGTATAGATAAGCGAGATCAGCTGCATTTGATAAAGGCGCTAATGTAAGTCCAGCTAGTACTGGCACGATCCATTTGTTCATTATGAAATTCCTTACTGTTTATTTAAATAATTAATAATGTCGTCCATAGTGAAACAATCTTCACCCTCTGGTACTGCGGAACAGCCTTCGCTTTTTATTTCTAATTTAAAGTCATCAATTGACTGTTGAATATCTATTTCACTATCTTGACCAGAGTTTTTAATTACTGCTTCAATACTGTCAAAACCACTATTTAAGGCGTCTAATAAATAATCTTTAATATTAAGGTCTTGTTCGCTTTGACTTAGAGGGCAGGTATAACAGGTATTTAGGTCAGTATCAGTACAAACGGCATAGTCAACCTCACAGTAGTTTTTAGTAAATATGGTACTACCAAGAACGGTTGACTCTAGAAAATACTCCGGCTCACCTTGATAACTGATGGTTAAATAGTTATATGTTTTTTCACTACCGTTACTTGCAGTAAAAGTCACTGCTTCGCTGTTATCTACGGTTACGCCAACTTCACAGTTGTTATATGGTGTTGAGAAGTTTTTATCACTTTTATGCTCATAACTATATTTAAGTGCGCAACTTGAGCGAAGCATCGAAGGGTTATCGCCATTTGTATTGGCAGCCCATGCCGCAACATTGCCACCGGTAAGTGCATCAATGGCCATAGTGGTTTTTAACACATCAATAAAGCCGGTGATCAAACATACAGTTTTTTGTGCCGACGTAGGGAATTCAATTGATTTACAACTGGTAGTTTCTAGATATTCATCAAGCGAAGAACGCGAAATATCTAAGTCTGATAGTGCCGTTGGTGTCGCCGATTCGGTAATTTCAGCAACAAAACTTTCAAAAGTAAGTGCTTCGGTAGCGGTTTCATCTTCAATCATGGCCCGTAAAATAACGGGTAGCGTCAAACCTGACTTGCCTAAATAAGCACTACTTACATCCACCAAATACTCGTTTGTAGGATAGGTTTGCTGGCAACTTTCATCAGCAAGACGGGCAATAGCTGACTCAAACTTACCTTTGTCTAAATCGTTTTGAACGTAATAACGACACAGTTCACTTTCGGTATCATCACAACCGGTAATTAATAAACTCGCGGGAATTAAAGCGAGTAGATAAGCTGTTTTCATGGCAATTTCCTTATGCTATTCAAAAATATACTTTTTAATTTAAGTTGTTGGTATTTATTAACTCTTGAAAGTATAGGAAAGCTTTTGAAATAAGCCTGCTTAACAACTGATGTTAATAAAATTATTACATGAACCGTATTAGAGCGAATGAAGTAATAATGAATCAAAGTGGGCTGTTAAGTTATATAAGAGAGCTGGCGCAACTTTTGTATACACGGTGTATTTTCTTGATTGGGCTATTTAATTTCCCATAAAAACAGGGTATAAAAGGGCGCCAACCACCACTTTTCTAGCTATTGGAATGCCTGTTTATTTATGAAGCAACTCGACCTTAATTCTTTATCTGTGTTTATTACGCTTTATCATGCGGGGTCGACTCAAAAAGCCGCTTTAAAACTTAACCGCTCACAATCTTATGTCTCTAAGGTACTAGCAAAATTAACAGAAGACCTTGGCGAGCCATTATTTGTACGTACGTCTGCTGGACTAGAGCCAACAAGCTACGCAAACAATAACTACGGAATTTTCGGGTATTAAATTTTTGATATGGTTATTACTAATCAAAAAGTTTTTTACCTCTTAACTCAGGGGATTGTTCACGATATCTGCATCTTTAA
>NZ_JABSOV010000168.1 GCF_013215345.1 Colwellia sp.
ATAAAAAGCGCGCAGTATCTCGTGGTGGTTTAGATAAAACTAATAAAGGTATGTATCACGGCGGTGACTTAGCCGGTCTTACTGAAAAGCTGCCTTACCTTGATAATCTGGGTGTAAGTGCTATCTGGTTAACGCCGGTATTACGTAACCGCGCTATGCAAGCTGGCACCTCAGGTTATCATGGTTATTGGATTCTAGATTTTACTGAAATTGACCCTCACTTGGGCAGTAATGCGGAGCTGAAAAACTTTATCGACCAAGCACACAAGCGCAATATTAAAGTGTTTTTCGATATTATTACTAACCATACTGCTGACGTGATTAAGTACCAAGAGTGTCACGGCGAAGATGGCTTAGGTTGGATTGTTGATGTAAGCGCAGGCAATGATTGCCCATTTATTTCAATGGCACAACTTGCAGAGGGTAAACATTACACGCCAGTAATTCCCGCGGGCGATGAAACATTAAAATACCCCAAATGGCTTAATGACATGGATGTCTATCATAACCAAGGTGATTCATTTTGGCGTGGCGAAAGCTCAGTGCGTGGTGATTTTGCTGGCCTTGATGACTTATATACTCAAAAAGCCAGTGTTGTTAATGGCATGGTCGATATTTACAAAGATATCATTGATGAGTTTAAACCTGATGGTTTTCGAATTGATACCGTTAAACATGTCAACATAGAGTTTTGGCAACAATTCTCACCAGCGTTAATGCAGCATGCTAAAACACAAGGCATAGATAACTTTTTCATGTTTGGTGAGGTTTATAGCTTTGAGCCTGAGTTATTAAGCCGCTTTACCACTGAAGCTAAAATTCCTTCAGTATTAGACTTTGCTTTTCAAGGCGCGATGACAAAAGCCTTGGTTGAACAGCAGGGTACAGACGTACTGGCGCAGTTATTTGCTAAAGATCATTTTTATCAGACTGAGCATAAAGACCTTGATCTTAAAAGTATGCGTAACACCAACGCGAATCAATTAGTTAATTTTACTGGTAATCACGACATGGGACGCTTTGCTTATACACTTAAACAAAGTCCTCATAACTATAGCGAGCAAGCGCAAATTCAGCGTAACTTATTGGCTCACGCCATGATGTTCTTTAGTCGTGGTGTACCGGTTATATATTATGGCGATGAGCAAGGTTTTGTTGGTGATGGTGGTGATCAAGCTTCACGCCAAGATATGATGCCTTCTTTGGTTGCCAGTTATAACGATGATGATTTATTAGCAACAGATAATACTACTGCTGATGATAACTTTGATATTAACCATCTGTTCTATCAAACGTTTGCTAAATATGCGCAATTATATCAACAATACCCAGCGTTACGTTTTGGTGAGCAAACAGTTGTTTATTCGCAAGATAAAGCTGGAATATTTGCTATAACTAGGAAAGTGAAAGCGACAAGCGAAGCAAAAGCGCAAAATTTATTGATAGTATTTAATACCGCTGATAATGCAGAGCGTTTAGATGTTATTACTGAGCAAGCGGATGCTAATAAAACAAAGGCTAAACTAGTTTACCGTTCTGTCAAAGCGAAAAAGGATGGCGAAATAGCACCATTGAGTTTTGCTATTTATCAACTGAAATAGTTGGTAAAAATGTAATTAGGCAGGAGAACTAAGCCTGCTAAAAAGATATAAAAAGCGACCTCAGTAATGTTGAGGTCGCTTTTTCTTTATGCTGTTAAGGAACCACGAATTTGGCTCGCACACTCAGCTAAAACAATCGCGCCAGCGGTAGAAACATTCAACGAGTTACCCATGCCGAACATAGGAATGTGTATTTGTTGGTGGCTTAATTGTAAGGCAGCTTCACTAACACCTTTACGCTCATTGCCCAATACTAATACACAGGGAGATGGGTAAGTAACCGTCTTATAATCAACAGACTCATGACACAATTCGACACTATAAATCCCGTAACCTTGCTCTCTTAGTGTTTGTAAGCTCGCAGTGGTGCTATCGCTGTACTCAATGCAAACCCATTTAGCTTCATTACGGGAGGCTTTCTTTAGCTTCTTATCTGAGATAGTCAACTGACCACAGACAATGATTTTTTCAATAGCAAAAGCATCAGCTAAACGAATAAAAGAGCCAATATTGTAGCTATTGGTAACATTATCTAATACCACTATTAGAGGTAGCTTAGGCTGACTTAAGTAGTCATCTCGTGTTGGTTTGTTTTCTCTAAGCTCATCTTTACTGAGCTGTTTTGATACTTGTATTGATGGCTGCATAGCTGAGGGCATGTTATATATCCTGTTATCTGTATAAATTCGACAAATATTATGGCGCTATTGTACTTGTTGACAGCGTAATGTTTATGGCATTTTTTACTTTTTTTTTACCGCTTGATTTATGTTCTAAACGAGCTGTTAACTATAAAGAATAAGGTTTTAATCTTTGTAGAAAGGTATTAGTCTAAAAAATTGGCGTTATATTTTCTATGGAAGTTAATAGGGACATTTATATGAGTAAGTATTCAGGTTAGTTAGCTATAGTTGCTGTTTATTTTCGGTAAAACATTATAATGGCCGCTTGAAACCTAGTTCACCATATATTGTTAACCATAATTGCTTTTTACTCTAAATAACAGGGCCACAAGATGAATACCAAAATATACAAAAGAGTGCTTTTCCTCACTGATAACTTATTAGCGGCTGCTCAACAAAAAAATCAAAAAAGATTTGATGGTTTTTATTTAGAATTAAAGCAACTTTGTGAAGATAATGAAAAGTCGGATAAAGACCATCCAGTACAGTGGGAAACCCTAGCTGACTTTACCGATGACTTAGACTTAGCTGTTACTATTTATCAACAAGCATTAGTGAAGGCTGAAGCGATTAACTCTAAAGATTTCCGCTCATCCATTGGTTTTTCGATCGCGGCGCTAAAAGTGGAGTTAGGTGATGAAGCAGGGGCTATTGAGCATTTAGAACAAGCTAAAATCAGTTGTAATAAAATTGCAGATAAAGAATTAAAAGCTGAGATTCATGACTTATTGGAAAAATTAAAGGCTTCATAAAAATACATTTAAACAACCTGAACTCGGTTTGAAATGTGTTTAGCTAATTTAAATTTTAGTAAAGTTATTTTACGAACCTCTAACTTGATAGTTTTTCTTAATTCAAGGCTAATTTACGCGTCAATAGCTGGCCTATTGCAAGTGAATTTAACGCAGAAGTAAGTAAAAATAGCTGCTAGAGAAACATTTTTTAAGCTGAATTCAGGTTAAATAGTAACAGCGTTATGGCGAAGGCAGGCTTGTCTTCTGCCTACGCTTTACCGACCTTTATTTAAAGCATTCACAGTGTTTTTTTATTAATCATCATTACCTTTCACAACTCCTATTAACAAAACATAAGTCATCTCCGCGCCATTAATACTACCTATACTCTCGTTCATAACTCTCATTTAACCTGCAATTTCACCTGAAACACACACCTTTATGTAACTTGGATATTTCGGCTTTAGCTTACATTTTCTGACACTTCCACCACATTAACTAAACAGTAAACCGCACCTGTCCGTTACAATTAAACGTATAATAGTCACAAGTTTTATCAATAGACATTAACAACAGGTAGGCACATATGCCGATAAAATTGCAAAGTATACTCGGGCTTAGTTTTTTACTTCTTGGTGGCTGTAGTCAACTTCATCATGTTCATATTGGTGATATAGATCAGTCGCAGGGGAGGTTAACGCCATTTACTATTGAGGTAAATGAACTTGGCTTTGATGCAGCTAAAGCCGCAGAAATAGGCGCGGGAGTGGCAAAGTCTGCCTCGACCAGTGAAGATTTGGAGTTTGTCGCTTTAATTTTGGCTATCAGTAATTTTGGTCCTAAAACGGGTAACCCAGTTTACAACGATGCTTATGCTGACCAAGTACTCTTTGAGGTTATTAAAGTATGTCCAAGTAAAAAAATAACGGGATTAACTTCCGTACGCGAAGCAACCAATGTTGGCCCAGTAAGTGGTGAGGTTGTACGTATAAAGGGTTACTGTATTAACTAAACTTTAGGAATTATCATGTTAAAGAACACCATATTATTTTCATTATTAGCACTTTCACTTAGTGGTTGTGTTGGTTTAAATACCGTATCAATGACCCAGATACCAGCAGAAAGAGAAAACAAAATAACTACTGCTTCATCTAGCTGGAATTTTATTGGCATTAACTTTAGCAATGCCTTTGTTGATGAAGCCATTGATAATCTTAAAGCACAATGTCCAACAGGAAAAATTGAAGGGGTATATACCAAGCACCAAACTACCGGCTATTTACTTGTCTTTAAAAGAGAAGTTATTGTCTCCGCTTACTGTAATGAGGTGTAGTGATGAAAAAGCTATTTTCGTTACTTATGGTAGTGATGCTTAGTGCCTGTACTAGCAGTATTCATATGTCACAAGTGGATGTTGGCACTAATAGTCAGCAGGAATTGGCTAGTGGCAAGGTTATTAATATTGAAAAGTCACAAAAAATATTTTTAGGTTTTGTTTATGATAGTAATTATGTTGATCAAGCCTATAAACAACTTTTACAGCAATGCCCGAATGGCACCTCAATGATTAACGTTGAGTACTTAACTAATCATGGTTTTCTTAGTTGGACCGATAAAATCCGTATTAAAGCGCTATGCAAACCGGCGTAAATTATCAAATATGCTAGCGATATAATTAAGAGTACAGCTCGGTTGATCCGTATAGAACACAGCAATTCTTTTTATATAGCTAGGCTACTTTTTTGTATAGTGTAGTGCTAGCAATTTTATAGCGCTAAACAGGGATTTAAAAAATCATTAATTTGTATGGTCTGCAAGGTTGCCATGATGAAGTTCATGGCAATACACCCATGAGTCAATACATAGTTCCAGACAAAATGATTTACTTGGTAATTAGTGATGGAAAAACTCAATTGCAACAAATTAACCAGTTAAGCTTAGCTGAGGTGTTTTGTTAGATACTAATGGAAATATGGTGAAGGAAATTGACAGCTTTAAAGTTAACTTGCTTCGACTTAACTTTTGCAAAAAGTAATTTATTAACGGTATTGTTAACTTATCATGCTCACTTTTAAGTTGATAATGCCGCTGCTACCTTATGGTTACTAACCACTAACAAGGGAAGTATTCTCTTATTTAGTATTACTATCCATAAAAAAGTTCACATTACTTAATCCGATAAGATACTCACGTTTAACGTGTTTATTTTCTGCTAACTTATCTAGAACGCCAATTAACGTCATTAGTTTTTTATGAGAATGGTGATTTGTTCGCTTAAAATCTTCTGGTTTTCCTTCGTTAGCGATACGCTCTTTTTTATCCAGAGTATGGCTACTCTCTGTGTTTTCAAGCCAAAGATCATTAATTAGACGAATGTTGCTCTCATTCTCAATATTTTCATTAAATGCCATTTGCAGTTCATATTGATTCGTTTTAGGGTTAAATTGATAAGTTTCTTTACTAACATCCACTTGGTGTTTTTGATCAAGTCCAACCAATTCTTGATTTTTGACTGCTGTACCAATGTTGTAGCTTTCTGTTTTGTCATAGTAATCAGGTCGGGTAAGCTGATAATCGAAATGAGTCGCTACCGTTTTACTTTGGCTTACCCCGGTTAATTTTCCTGATTTGTGTTGCTGGGTGACTTGCTCTAACTCAACGCTAATTTTAGGGGCCAGTTCTCGCCGGTTTCGTGGCTCTCTTGAAAATGAGAATTTAGCATCAAAATCTGCTAATTTAGAAATGCCAGTACCTAAGGTATTATTTTTTTCGCTGCCAAGTCCTTGATAGCGAGGATCATTGGTGATCATGTTATCGACTAACTCTGCGACCATTGCTCGGCCATCAGTGAATTGTTGAGCAGCGACTGACTCTATATTGCTATAACGCTGCGCTGCCGATGACATACTAGCAAAAGCGCCTTTAAATATGGCAAAGCCCTGTTGCATTTTTAAATCGTCTTTTTTACCAAATGCTGATGTTTCATTTTCGCCTTTACTATTGTAACGGCTATCTTCGAGGTTTTTATCTA
>NZ_JABSOV010000169.1 GCF_013215345.1 Colwellia sp.
GCCATCGCGCTAAAGACATCTTGATTACTCGCATGTAATTGACTAAAAGCTTGCTCATCAAAGGTCTCTGCAGACATTAATGTTTTAACTTGCTGACGAAAAGCTTCCATTGCTGGTTTTAATGCTTGCATCTGCACCTTAGCTTCACTTTTAAGTGCTTTAATATCTGCTTGCTGAGTTTCTGATAAATCCAGTTTACGAGTCAGCTTGGCGATTTTTTTTTCACTCATTTGCTGATTGCTTCTATCACCACTTTTATGATGGTTATGATTGCTATCGCTACCAGCAAGGCTAACAGGCGATAACACCAAAGCTGAACAAAGTGACGTGACAATGGCAATATTTTTAAGGGTAGTTTTCATTTGATATTTCCTTGTTAGCTATTTTTAACCCTCTTGGCAAAGAGTTAAATTAACTTCAATTAAGTTGTCTTAAGTTGTTTTTCAGTTCAGCTTTAGTATATCGAGGTGTTTTGCAAAGCAGTGCAAGGCTATGTAAAGCTATGTAAAGTTATGTTCTGTGTCGCTAAGATCACGTAAACTAATTGCTAGGAAACCAATGAAAACTCAGGCAGTCATGCCTCTTCTTAATAAAGTAGTACTCATATGACCCAAGCCATTACTCAAACTAAACACATTTTATTAATAGATGATGACCAAGAACTTGCCGAGTTACTTACCGAGTACCTAGCCTGTGAAAAAATTAAGGTAACCTCTTGTTTAGATGGTGCTAGTGGTTTAGCAAAAGCGTTTGATGATTGTTTTGATCTGATACTACTTGATGTCATGATGCCGGTACTCAATGGCTTTGAAGTGTTAAAGGCACTGGGCGGTAACCATAAAACCCCTATTCTAATGCTGACAGCTAGGGGCGATGATAATGATAAAATCTTAGGGCTAGAATTAGGCGCCGATGATTACCTAGCAAAACCCTTTAAACATAGGGAGTTATTAGCACGTATTAACGCCATTTTCAGACGCATCACCATTGTCAAAAGCCAGAGTACTACCGAAATAAAAGTACCGACCGAACAACTTATTGTCAATCAGGTTAGGATTAACCAGGCTACCCGTGAAATTTTTTGTCAAAAGACCTTACTTGAATTAACCGGTACTGAATATTTAGTGCTGGTTTATATGCTTGAACATCACGGTAAAATTATCAGTAAAGCTGAAATATCTGAGCAAGTATTACAACGTAAACTCAGTCCCTATGATAGAACCGTTGATGTACATGTGGGCAATGTCCGTAGAAAGTTACTCGCTATAGACCCAATAGACAAGATGAAAACAGTGCGAGGTGCAGGTTATGTCTTTTTACAAGGAGAGCAGTAACCGTGCTTAAACAAAATAAATGGCAGAACAAGTTTGCCTTAGGTATTAGCTTAAAGCTATTTATCGCTTTTTGGTTAGTGATACTCACCTCTGTACTGATTAGTTACTTAGTCACCATGCAATTTAGGCATAGCCCAAGCCAAGAACAGGCTAATCCACAGCAACTGAAATTATTAACACTTTATCAGCAAAGACTAGCAGGTAAAACACAAGTAAAACTTAAAGCATTGCAACACAAGTTTCACCGAAAACATCAGCAACATTTACTCATAAAAAAAGTAGCGACAAACAAGGTTTATGCGCCGAGAAATCGCGGTTGGTCAAAAGTAAAAGACTATTTAAAAAGGCACCCTCTTAATAACCCGGTGACTATTGATTTTGATTTTACTAAGGTTACCTCTTCTCAGCCTATAGTAGTTAATGGTGAACAATTGCAACTGTTTATAGCCAATGAGTTACACAGAAAACGTTTAGTGAGTTTAGTCTACCAATTACCTATTGCCTTACGTCTTTTTTTCCTATTAACCATTAGCTTTTTATGTTGCTGGTTATTAGCTAAAAGCTTTACTAAGCCTTTAATAGCGCTTCAAAAAGCCAGTAGAGAGTTAGGTGAAGGTAAGTTGGCAACCCGTATAACAAAATTTGACCAACGCTCCGATGAATTTGGCGATCTAGCGCGCAGTTTTAACCAAATGGCTAAGCAATTAGAAAGCAATATTAGCTCCCATCAACGTTTGTTAGCCGATGTTTCCCATGAACTCAGGTCGCCATTAACTCGTCTACAATTAGCCGTCGCTTTAGCCGAAAAAAACATGGGCAATAACGCTGAGCAACAGAAGCATTTAAACCGCTGTGAAAAGGAAGTCGATCGGTTAGATGAAATGATTGCCGATGTACTGACTCTTTCAAGACTAGAGCATAGCCATAATACCTTTACTGTCGAAGAGATCGAATTACAAGGGTTGGTTACACACGTTGTTAATGACTGCCAATACTTTGCTACAAGTAAGGGGGTCACCATAGCGTTACAAGGGAGAGTTAGCGGCTTTATTTTAGCCGACAGTAAACTACTCGTCAGTGCTATCAGCAATATAGTTAATAACGCGGTGAAATATTCACCCGCTCAGCAAGTAGTGACTATTGAATTAAGCCAGCAAGATGAGCAAGTAATGCTAAGTATTGCTGATCATGGCCCTGGTGTTCCAAATGAAATGATAACAAAACTATTCACGCCATTTTTTCGTGTTGCCGATGGCAGAGAGCGCAGTAGCGGTGGTACCGGTTTAGGCCTAGCCATAGCCCAACAAGCTATCCAATTACATCAAGGTGAGATATACGCAGAAAATCAGCCAGCAAA
The DNA here is from genome assembly GCF_013215345.1 of Colwellia sp. Classification (GTDB taxonomy): domain Bacteria; phylum Pseudomonadota; class Gammaproteobacteria; order Enterobacterales; family Alteromonadaceae; genus Colwellia. Next base: position 2,692 of record NZ_JABSOV010000169.1, read on the forward strand.
TGGCTTAAAGCTAACAATAATACTTCCCTCGTCAAAGAAAGAGCATTGATTAAAAACTTAGCTTTAGCTTCATCAATTAACTAACAAAAAAGGATGCTTATACATCCTTTCACTTAAATTTTTACTTTAACTTAATTTTAGCTTTTTATTTTTAAACGCTAACTAACCTTATTTACTCGTTAATACATTGACATCTGTATACGGGAAAGTTTTACCATAAATGTCTAAGTGCGTGGTCATAGAGTAGCTTAAGCTATCGCCATTTAAAGTTAATGTCATTTCAAACTTTGTTGTTTTAGCATTATCTAACATAAATTGAGACTGACCAATTTGAGAATCAGTGGACAATTTAATCGCGCCAGATGCTGTTAGCTTGCCGCTAGCCATTACAGTAACAGCTCGAGGAATACTAATAGTATGGTGAATCTCTTTAGTCACTGCATCATAAATCCAGTAACCGATTTGGCCATGAAATTTTTTGCCATCTGCTTTTCGAAATACTTCTTGGTGGTAACTTAATACTGCCAACTTTTCTGCACCGGCATTGGTTACATCACCAACAACTTCAATTTGAATGATTTCAAAATAGGGTGCCACATGTAGGACTGTTTTTCCTGGTGCAACATCGACACCTTTATCGCCTTGCCACGTCCCCACTAAACCAGCCAAGGGACCAAAATCTAAACCATCTATCTCTGTACTTTTTGCGCTGACATTAACCGATAATAAGGTGATAAATAAAACTGATAATAAAAAAATACTGATCTCAAAATAAAATTTCCATAACAAGATAAAAAAGGGCGCAGATTATATCAAGGTAGCCACCAGCAACGTGCTTGATTGTGTAACCGTCAAGCTACAAATCCAGTCATATAGCTCGATTTTTCAACGCTTAAACGCATTTTACTGTCGACACTGAAAGAATATAGCTAACTTGAGGGTCAAGTTTATAAAAACAACAATAGGAATTGTTATGCCACGTTTATTTACTTCACTATGTACTTCGGTATTACTAAGCAGTCTGCTTATTTCGATAACTAGCTTCGCTACTGAAATCACTTTAACTACCTCAGATAATTTCTCCCTGAAAGCGGATTATTATCCCGGGGAAAATACTACGCAAAAGCTAAGTAATCGCGCCGTATTAATGCTGCACCAGTGTAATTACAATCGCACTATGTACAACGCTATTGGCGAGCAATTAGCACAACGCGGCATTCATGCGCTAAGTCTAGACTTTAGAGGTTTTGGCGAAAGTATCAGTGAAGAATACAACGTCGATGTGATTCAAAAATCACCACAAGCATAGCGGAGACAGGCTTGGTCACAAATGTCAGCACATTGGCCCGAAGACGTACAGATAGCCTTTGACTATTTGAAGGGTAAAATAGCTAAAAATAGTAAAGTGGGCATAATTGGTGCTAGTTGCGGCGGTAGCCAAGCCATCACCCTAGCTGAAAAAGAAAGTATTAGTGCTATTAGCTTTTTCTCTTCATCCCAGCGAGATGAAAATATTGCTCGCTATAGTAAAACACTAGTAGAACAACCTACGCTTATCATAGCCTCAGAAAACGATGGCAGAACATTCACCAGTGCCAAACTGCTATTTTCAGCCGCTAAACATCCCAATAGTAAAATGATCTCTTATAAAGGCAGCATGCATGGCTATCCATTACTTGAGAGTGATAAACAGTTAACACAAACCATAGTTGCATGGTTTGCTAGTGAGTTAAAATAAGTACGCGACAATAATGCTCAGGCGAATAACACAAACTTGTTAGCTCTAGTTTGTGTTATTCACCTTTTAATTACTTATAGTTGCTACAGGTGAGTCTGCAGACTGCCAGAAATCATCTTGATCCACTTGATAGCAACTAAATATTTTTTCACAACTACTCTTGTTTGTTCTTAGGGCAGTTCCAGCCTCTAGCCTTGTACTTTTTAAACTAAATGCTTCAGGATCGAACATATCTTCAAGTGATGGGCTTGATGGTATATTGGTAGTTTTATTAGCATGATTTATCCAAGGGATTTCAGCCAATGCTTTAGCAATATCTCCTTCTGAGCTGGTACTGGCACTATTACCTGTAAGAGTATTAGCTTGTAACTCACTAATAATTTCGTTTACTTTAATATAATGACCTTCATCTACTTGACCACTTTTATATAAATAGCTCGCATATTTTTGGGCCACATAATGCTTACTTTTTAATGCTTTACCCAGCCATTTGTCAGACTCTCCAACATCTTTGATGCCTAATTCGCCGGTACCAAAAATAATAGCCAATAAAAAAGCTGATTCTGTATGGCCATTTCTGGCCGCTTTTCTCAAATATCTAATACCTTCTTTATTATCAATAAAGCTAGTCTCCATTAAATAAAACACCCCTGCGCGGTATTGTGCATGGGCAAATTTATAATGTGAGGCTTTGCGAAAGCTTTTAATCGATTTTTCGAGGTTTTTTTCTGTGCCGTAGCCTTGGTAATAAAGCTCACCTAACGCTGAAAGGGCTAGAGCTCCTTTATCTTTAACCATAGACTGCCATTTATTAAAAAATATGACACAACTATCTTCCATACATGACTTTACCGGAATAGCCTGAGTTACTGGGGATAAGGTGCTTAAGGTAAGAGCTGCTACTATAGAAATCAGCTTTCGATAAATCATTGTTATTATTCCATTAACACAATTATTGATTGAATTTTATACTAGCTAAAAAATAGCAAGATTACAATTTATAATCACAGTCTGACTGCATAGTTGTTCACAGCAAGAGAAATGCAGACATCTAGCTATGAACTCTGAACATTATACTGATAACTATCACATAGCCGCAATTAAGACCCCGCTATGAACTTGCCCACAGTTACAGCAACAACCTGACCTGGCTCCTGACACCATTTCAATTAAAATAAACAAGTTACATGTATCCCACTATATTCCTAATCAAGTTTCTTCCCGGTCATATAGACTAGCCATATGTACTGAATCGGTTAAAAAACTAGAGAAATCACCAGGCTTTTATCATGACACTAAGCCTCTTATACCTTGGTTTTACTTGCCTATTATTTAGTTTAACCTCGCACGATGCTTTAGCTGGGAGTGTAGATAAAGCCAGTACCACTAACAAATGCCAACATTGATATTGATGAGCTAGAGTTTTCACTCGTGCTATTAACAAAAACAGACCTAGCAATAGAAGTTGATGCTTGGCTTACTTTACTCAAGGAAAAAGCCACTATTGTCAGTGAAGCAGATATTCTTGTCAGTCAAAAACAAAAGAAGATGCTAGCTGCTCAAGAGATATCTGATATCAGTGCCTACAGTGCTAAGCTGATA
>NZ_JABSOV010000017.1:0-6451 GCF_013215345.1 Colwellia sp.
TTCCAGGTAAATAACAATATCACTGGCCAAGTGAATAGTGCAGCTAGCCCGTTTGTGATTAAAAATGTTAACAAAGAAATTAGTGGTAAAGAAAGCGTCAATAATTCAGCACCTGCGGCAGAACCAAGCTTTAATGAACCAAAAGATTTTGTCAGTGCTTTAATTGCGCCAGCCCAAAAAGTTCAACAAACCTTAGGTGTACCTTTTGAAGTGGTTATTGCTCAAGCTGCACTTGAAACCGGTTGGGGACAAAAGATAATTAAAGGCCAAGATGGTACTAGCTCAAATAACCTCTTTAATATAAAAGCCGACTCTCGCTGGTCTGGCGATAAAGTGACCAAAGAAACCTTAGAGTTTGAGCAAGGCGCTATGGTCAAAAAAGCAGAGCCCTTTAGAATGTATCAATCCCTAACAGACAGTGTTGATGATTACATAAACTTCCTTTCAACTAGCGAACGCTACCAAGATGCATTGCAAGACTCCAGCAATGTGGAACACTTCCTGCAAGGTTTACAGAAAGCAGGTTACGCAACAGACCCTCAATATGCCGATAAAATACTAGGTACCTTGAAAACCGTTACTAACCTTTTAGCTAAATAAATTATCCAAGTAAATTAGCGAAGGGTTAGGCCTCAAGGTTTTAATTGCTGCGACCTTCATAAAACATATTTATAGCAAACATACAGTTGGCCTACGTTCTAGCGCTATCTCATATGCTTTGTTATCGGAGACAATATTATGACAGTGAGTTTGTACCAAACCGGTGTAAGTGGTTTACTAGCGGCCCAACAGCAGCTGGCAACAACAGGTCATAACATTGCCAACGTAAATACTGACGGCTATAACCGCCAACGTGCCGAGCAAAATGCTTCCTTGGGCCTTAATAATGGCAGTAATTACATTGGCGCAGGCACCTATATTCAAGATATCACTCGTCTTTATGATCAATTCTCACATAAAGAGCAGCTTTTAACACAAAGTAGCTTAGGTAATGCTGATTCACTCCAGGCCCGACTAACACAGCTTGACCAAGTGATGTCAACTTCTGGTAATGCTGTTGTAGGCTCCTTAGATAAATTTTACCAAGCACTGAATGGCGTCGCCGATAATCCTAACGATACCGGTTTACGCAGCATAGTGATCAACCAAGCCAATATTTTAAGTAATGACTTTAATGAGTTAACTAATAATTTCGATAATATGACCAATGCGGTCAATGGTGAAATCGAACAAGTTGCTAATAGAATTTCCGAAATATCAGTAGAGTTAGCCAAGCTCAATGAAACCATTATGTACTCACAAAACCCGTCGCAAGGCGGGCAGCCTAATGATTTACTTGATAAACGTGATCAACTCATTGGTGAATTAAGTCAGTTTACCCGAGTAACCACCATACAAGATGCTAATAATGTTATGACGGTTATGATTGGGCAAGGTACTACGTTAGTTGCCGGTATTACCCCTATGACCCTGCGGGTGACGGCAGGCGACCCAGATGCTCAAAAAACTCAGCTAAGTCTAGTAAGTAATAATAGTAGTGTTGCGATAAAGGCTTCTACTCTCGGTGGATCATTAGGCGCTAGCTTCGAATTTAGAGATGAACACCTCACGCAAACTCGCACTGAAATAGACCGTTTAGCCATGGCTATATCGTTTACCTTAAACGATAGTCAGGCCAGTGGCTTAGATTTAAATGGCTTGCAAGGCGCTAATATTTTCACCGATATAAATACCACTGAATTACAACAAGGTAGAGTATTAGTACCCGCAAGTAATACCGGCACAACACAAGCACAAGTTACTATAAACGATGTCTCGCTACTGCCTACCGATGAATTTGAAGTGCGCTTTGATGGTACCGACTTTACCCTTTATAACTTAACTTCTGGGGCGAGTGAAAATTTAGGTGCTCCTGGTGCGGGTGTGCCAGCAGGTACACATACTCCGACTTCACCGGATTATGGCTTTTCGTTTGTTGAAACGGGTGTGCCGGTTGCTGGAGATACTTTCACCATTATCCCCACAAAAGATAGTGCCGCATTAATGAAAACGACATTAACCGATGGCAATGCCATTGCAGCTAGTACCGCAATTGCCGTAACACCATCAAGTAACAATGTCAGCGAAGGCAAGGTAGAAATCACCAATGTTATTAATCCGGTTGCGGCTCAAGGTTATAACGTTACTGTCGATGTTTATGAAAGTGCACCAGGTACCTTTAGTTACCGTGTTTATGACACTGCAACACCGCCACCAGCACCAACTATTGCCGCGGGTACTTATGCTCCAGGCGCGAGTGTGCTCATTGATATCCCCGCAGGTACCCCTGATTTTCAAATTGAAATCAGCGGTGACTTGGTCGGTTCAGGTACTAATGCCCGTGAAACATTTACCCTAGGTGACGCCTTTGGTGTTGGTAACGGTAACAATGCCGTTGTTATGGCTAAAACCCAAGAGGTAGGTGTTACTAATGGCGGCAGGGAAACTTTTAGTAAAAGTTTAGCGGTATCAACCGCTGTAGTGGGCGCTAAAGCCAGTAATGCTGATTTAACTGCCGATACGGCTCAGGCACTCTTCACTCAAGCTTATAACCGTAATCAAGCGACATCAGGGGTTAACCTTGATGAGGAAGCCGCCAACCTAATGAAATTTCAACAGGCATACCAAGCTGCATCGCAAATTATTTCTACGGCTAATACGCTTTTTGACACCATTTTAGCGGCCGTAAGGTAAGGGGGATTATATGCGCGTTTCTACAGCTCAATTTTACTTACAAAGTGCTCAACTCATGAGCCAAAAGAGCTCTGATGTTAATGAGCAAATGGCTTATTTGTCCAGTGGTAAAAGGGTGCTAACGGCTAAAGATGATGCCGTAACTTACGGTACCTTAGCGGGGTATAAAAATGACTTGGCTAACATTGAAAAATATAAACGTAATATCAATCAGGCTGAAAGTCATAACAGTTTACAAGAAGTTGTTTTTGCCGATGCGGAGAATATCTTAAATAATGTTAAGGCGCTCATGCTACAAGCAAATAATGGCGCTATGTCTGATGAAGACTTACAGACATTAGCTAATCAGACGCGAAATAGCCTTGAGCAATTGCTTGATCTCGCCAACAGCCAAAATGAAAATGGCGACTATATTTTTTCAGGTTACCAAACAGAGCAGCAACCCTTTAGTCAACAATCTGACGGCTCTGTTCTTTACAGTGGTGATTCTGGCGTTAGAGAACTACAAATCGCTAAAAATATAAAAATCCCTACTAACCAAACTGGCGATGCTTCATTTATGAACGTAGCTAACGCTATAGGTGATTTTACTGCCAACTATCCCACGGCTCCTGTAGCCAACACCTCCGGTGTTGCCGTTGAAAGTGCGAACGTAACCGATCGCGGTTTGTATAACACTAGTGCCATGCCCCATGATTATACCTTTACTTTTGGACCGGGTGCCGCCGATTTAAATGTTCTCGATAGCGGTGGTGCGAATGTCTTTACTACGGCTACCTATGTTGCCGGGCAAACAATTACCTTTGACGGCATTGACGTAACCTTAAGCGGCAATCCATTGCCGGGTGAGAGCTTTACTATCAGTGAGCAAGAGGAAGTAACTATCTTTGACACAATTAATGATGCTATTTCCTGGATGGAACAAGGCTCTGTGTCAGCCAGTCCAGAGCAACATCAAGTAGATTACAGTGCGCTACTGAATCAACTTAACTCTTCCATGAGTCATATAACGTCAAGGCGAGTAGATTCAGGTATTCGTTTACAAGTGCTTGATAGTCAAGAAAATAGGCACCTAGATACTGAGTTAGCACTTACGAGCAGTAAAAGTACAATCGAAGATTTAGACTTTGCCAAAGCTATCTCAGAGTTTGAACAAGCAAAATTAGCCTTACAAGCCTCTCAGCAGACGTTTAGTAAGGTGCAAGGCTTAAGCTTATTTAATTATATTTAATTATTTTAAAGAAAAGCATCACCATTTTTTAAAGTGGCATTATTTATGCTTTCACCATAACTAGTAAGACAAAATAACAAATGGCTGTGGTGTGTAAAAGTTAACCCAGCAATTTTTTATCACTAAAAGAGCAGAAGCTTTAATTTGTAAGCTTCTAATACCAACAGTAAATGTAGACATTAGGAGCTATTATTATGGCCTTATCAGTAGTAACAAATACCGCGTCATTAAACGCACAACGTAATTTAACAAAGTCTGGTGAAGGTCTAGCCACCTCAATGCAACGTTTGTCATCAGGTATGCGTATCAATAGTGCCAAAGATGATGCTGCGGGTATGCAAATCGCTAACCGATTAACTTCACAAATAAACGGTTTAGGCGTAGCCCAACGAAATGCCAATGATGGTATTTCTATGGCGCAAACCGCTGAAGGCGCGATGCAAGAGTCATCAAATATCTTGCAACGCATGCGTGATTTATCATTACAATCTGCCAATGGCTCGAACTCTGCCGATGATAGATCTGCCCTACAAAAAGAAATGGGTGCCTTGCAACAAGAGCTCACTCGTATCGCTGAAACCACTAAGTTTGGTGCGACCAGTTTACTTGATGGCTCTTTTGGTACCAAACAATTTCAAGTCGGTGCTAATGCCAATGAAACCATTAATGTTACCTTAGGAAATATGTCAGCTGATGCTATAGGTGCTTATGAAGTTAATGATTCATCTGCTGTGCTTGGTCTGCCAGCCACGCAAACTGCACCGTTAGCGACAGCAATCGCAACTGTTGCCACGGCTAGTTTGAATATTAATGGTACTTCTATTCCGGATGCCGGTGTAACCGCTAAAGGTGCGGCTGAAGTTGCTGATACTATTAACGATGCTTCTGCTGGTGTTAAAGCGATTGCCAAACTTGATGTTACTTTTTCCGCTTTAACTTCTGCTGATAATAGTGTATTAACTTTCCAAAAAGCAGGTGGTGTTGTTGATACCTATAACCTAGCTACTTTTGGTGGTGATGTAGATCGATTAGCGGAAGAAATGCAAGCAGATGGCTATGATGCTGTAGTCGATAATGGCTCATTAACTATTAAAGCCGTTGGTGTTGATGGTATACAAATGACAGGTACTACAGGTACGGCAACTTTAACAAACAATGCTACTGGTGGTGCTGCTATTGCGGGTGGTGCAACGAATAATGATATCAGTATCTCTTCTACCTTAACGCTTTCATCAGCGAATAAAATTGGTATTTCGGGTACCGATGTTGATGATATCTTAGCAGAGGGAACAAGTATAACTGCGACAGGCGGAACTGGTTCTTTAACTACGGTTGAGTCTATTGATATCTCAGGAACCACTTCAGCGGGTTCACAAGATGCCTTAATTGTCATTGATGCAGCACTTGCACAAATTGATTCAACTAGAGCAGGCCTTGGTGCGGTGCAAAATCGTTTTAGTCACACTATTAGTAACTTAGCGAATGTGTCAGAAAATGTATCGGCATCACGTAGCCGAATTCAAGATACTGATTTTGCTTCAGAAACTGCAATGATGACCAAGAACCAAATATTACAGCAAGCAGGTACGTCAATCTTGTCACAAGCAAATCAAATACCTCAAGCGGCAATTAGCTTATTAGGTTAATTAATTTGCTTAGTTATTAGTACTCTTGCTGGTAATTGCTTACTCGTTATTGATTGCAAGTAACTGCTAAGCGCTCGTTAGCGCATGTGCACTTATTAAAGGAAACCCATTTGGGTTTCCTTTTTTTGTTTTATCGCTTACTAGTCTCACTACGAAAATGAGTTAAGTGGTAAAAGCTAATCCTAAATATAAGGCTAGGTTTTTTGTTACTTGTCAATTGTTTGACTGAAAAACAACCAGCTCAATGTCAATTTATCTATAGGCACTTAACTTTTTAACTTGTTGTTATATAACAATTTTGCAAACTTGGCTTGCTTCTTGATTGTATTAATAAGTAAGTAGGGGCTTTACATTTTTAATGAGCTTCTAAAGATACCAATTAGGAGATTATTATGGCTTTATCAGTAATTACTAACACTGCATCACTTAATGCCCAGAGAAACCTATCTAGATCTGGCGAAGGTCTGGCAACATCAATGCAGCGTTTATCATCGGGCTTGCGGATTAATAGCGCAAAAGATGATGCCGCTGGTATGCAAATAGCTAACCGCTTAACTTCTCAAATAAACGGCTTGGCGGTAGCGCAGCGTAATGCTAATGACGGTATATCTATGGCGCAAACGGCAGAAGGCGCCATGCAAGAATCGTCAAATATTCTACAACGTATGCGTGATTTAGCCCTACAATCAGCTAACGGCTCTAACTCTGCCGATGACCGAGAAGCATTGCAAAAAGAAGTAACACAAACCGTTATTGGCCGTCCGATTAATTTCCAAGGTTTACATGGCGAGGAAAGCAACCGACAAGCCATTAATGTCTTAACGAATGCGGCAAAACGTGT
>NZ_JABSOV010000017.1:6461-55134 GCF_013215345.1 Colwellia sp.
GATGAAATAAGTCGATTAAAAGCACTACAAAAAGAAGTAGGGGCTTTACAGCAAGAGCTAACCCGTATTTCTGAAACTACAAAGTTCGGTGCAACTAGCTTGCTTGATGGTAGCTTCGGCACTAAACAGTTTCAGGTAGGCGCTAACGCCAATGAAACAATTAATGTCACCCTAGGTAATATGGCGGCAAATGCTATCGGTGCCCATCAAATTCAAGGGGCCGGTACAGCCGCGCCGACTAATAGTCTTGGTGATGTTGAAGCATCACTGCTAGGTGCGAATATGGGTACTACCGCAGATACCTGGAATATCAATGGTACTAATGTTGCCTTTGCTAACAGTGATGGCGCATCAACTATCGCAAAAAACATTACCGATGCCTCTACCGGGGTTAATGCCGAGGCTGTGCTTTCTACCCGCATCCAAGGCTTGTCAGCTTCAGATGCTGGTACCTTTAATATCTATAAAGAAGGTGCAGTAGAAGATACCTTTGTCTTAGCCTCTTACGGCGGTGATATGGAGCGTCTTGCTGAAGACTTACAAGCCGCTGGTTATAACGCTGTATTTGACAAAGACCTCAATGCTGGTGCTGGCGGTATAGATGTTGTCGCAACAGATATAGATGGCTTTGAAGTAACAGCTGCTGCCGGTGGTACTATTCAGATGGGGCCTCCAGGTGGTCTATTGACTTCAGGAGTAGGTGCACTTTCTCACTCAGCAGAGTTACAGCTATCCTCATCGGCAAAAATTGGTATTTCAGGTAACACAGTAAATGAAATACTCGGGCAAGGTTTTGCTGGTGGTAATGTTGCCGCTAGCGGCGGGGCAAGTGCGTTGAACTCGGTTGAGGCTATAGATATTTCAGGCGTCACCGCGGAAAATTCTCAATCAGCGGTAGAGGTAATTGATGCGGCTTTAGCACAAATAGATTCAGCAAGGGCTGGTTTAGGTGCGGTGCAAAACCGTTTTACTCATACAATCAGTAACTTGGCAAACGTGCAAGAGAATGTTTCTTCATCACGGAGTCGTATTCAAGATACTGACTTTGCCAAAGAAACCGCAGAAATGACTAAAAATCAAATTCTTCAACAAGCGGGTACCAGTATTTTGGCGCAAGCAAACCAAATTCCGCAAGCGGCAATTAGTTTACTCGGTGGCTAAGAAAGGTAAAAAAAGTACTGGAATACAAGGCTAAGCAGTTAATGTTTAGCTTTTTTTATGTCCACAACCTTAAGTTTTCAACTTATGTTTAGCTAGATTTTTATATTTAAGTTACTGATAAATTAGTATTTGTATTTTATGTTCTTAGCTTGTCAAAGTGCACCGGGTAAAATGGCGGTGTATATTCTTTAATCTTTTTTACTAAAAAGATTAAAGTTAATTTCTCCGCTGCCGTTAAGGTGTTTAGAACGGAGCTGCTTTGATTGATATGTTGATAACCTTATCGGTTGATTAACGGCTCCTGGTTAATACAACTAACTAAACAATTACATTTTGTAATCAGGAGTTTACCATGGCTTTATCAGTAATCACGAATACCGCGTCACTTAACGCTCAACGTAACTTAAGTAAGTCAAGTGAAGGCTTACAAACTTCAATGCAACGTTTATCATCTGGTATGCGTATTAACAGTGCTAAAGACGATGCTGCTGGTATGCAAATCGCTAACCGTTTAACGTCTCAAGTAAATGGTTTAGGTGTAGCGCAACGAAATGCCAATGACGGTATTTCAATGGCGCAAACGGCTGAAGGCGCGATGCAGGAATCTTCAAACATCTTACAACGTATGCGTGATTTATCTCTACAATCGGCTAACGGTTCAAACTCTGCCGATGACCGTAAAGCGCTACAAAAAGAAGTTGGTGCTTTACAACAAGAATTAACCCGTATCGCTGAAACTACCAAGTTTGGTGCAACTAGCTTACTTGACGGTACCTTTGGTACTAAGCAGTTTCAAGTGGGTGCTAACGCCAATGAAACCATTAATGTTTCTTTAACCAATACGTCTGCCGATGCTATTGGTGCCTTTAGTGTTACTGGTCCTGGTACTGCAGCAGCGGCAGCCTCTTTAGGGGATGCAGAAGATACAGCGTTAGCAGCTAACCATGGTACTACGGCTGATACTTTAAGTTTAAATGGTACAGCAATTGCTATTGGTGCTGGTCAAGGTGCCGCTGATATAGCAACGACAATTAATGGTGCAGCAACGGGTGTAAACGCAGAAGCTATATTATCTACCACGCTTACTACTTTAGATTCTGCCTCAACGGGTGATTTAAATATCGGTACAGACACATACGATTTAGCTACTTACGGCGGTGATTCAGCGCGTTTAGCAGAAGATATGGTTGCTGATGGCTATGATGTAGTAGTTACCGATGCAGCTACTGGCGCATTATCAATTAAAGCTAGTGGTGTAAATGGTATTGAAATCGCAGGTACAATTGCTGGTACTGCTTCATTAGGTGGCGGTACAGCAGGTGCTGCTCACTCAGTTTCGTCAAGCTTAGAATTAAGTTCACCAGATAAAATTGGTATTTCAGGTGCAACGGTTAATGAAATCCTAGGTGGTGGTATGGCGGCAACAGGTGGTACGGCCGCATTAAATAGTGTTGAAGCTATAGATATATCAGGTAGTGATAGCACAGGTGCACAGTCAGCCTTACAAACTATTGATGCGGCATTAGCACAAATTGATAGTCAACGTGCTGATTTAGGTGCGGTACAAAACCGTTTTTCACATACTATTAGTAACTTAGCTAACGTATCTGAAAATGTATCAGCATCTCGTAGCCGAATTCAAGATACTGACTTCGCCTCAGAAACTGCAATAATGACTAAAAACCAAATCTTGCAACAGGCAGGTACGTCAATCTTGGCTCAGTCTAACCAGTTACCACAAGCTGCATTAAGCCTAATTGGTTAGTATACTTAAGGTTCAGGTTTAGGCCCAGGTTCGACCTAAAGTAAAAAGTAAAAAAGGAAGGAGCCAATACTCCTTCCTTTTTGTGTTTTGATAAACTGACCACGACAATTTATACTGATTAATAGCGTAACTGATTCATTGTAAAAGTACGTGGTGTAATTTAAACAAGGAGCATGCCATGAGTGTAGTCCAAAATGGTACTGACCTAGGGTTAACTAGCTTAGCGTCTGAATTTAAACGTGCTGGTGATGCTAGTGCAAATAGCAGTGCTATAACTAAGAGCGAGCAGCAAGATAAAGTTAATGTTGAACAAAAAGTTACTGAAGAGAACGAGGTTACTCAACCATTGACCACCAAACAGTTAGAGAAGGTGGCGCAACAATTGCAAGACTTTGTTGGGGACTTAAATCGTAGTTTAGAATTTTCTGTTGATAAAGACTCTGGCCGTGATGTCATTAAAGTTTTCGATAGAGAATCAGGTGACTTGTTAAAGCAGTTTCCATCTGAAGAAGTGCTAACATTAGTGTCTAAACTGTCCGACATGGTTGGCGGGTTTATTGATGCTAAAGTTTAGCTGAGTTTAGCTAAGCTTAACAAAGTAAAATTAAATTTAATGCAGTTTAGCTAGGTATATTATTTATATTAGCAGGATATAGGTTAAGGAGACTCTTATGGCAAGTATTTCATTTACAGGTATTGGCTCTGGCTTACAAGTAAGCGATATTGTTGAAGCTATTGTTAATGCTGAAAAGATTCCTTATGAGTCTCGCTTAGCTCGTCAACAAGGTGCATTCACCACAGATATTTCAGCCGTGGGTGCCTTAAAGTCTGCCCTTGAAGCCGTAACCGCTTCTTTTGAAGGCCTAGGTGACGTTGACCAATACCAACAACGCACCGCCACCGGTCGCGATGATTTTATCGGTCTCAGCTCAGATAAAGAAGCGGAAATTGGTAAATATTCAATTGAAGTTGAGGCGTTAGCCAGTGCTCATAAGTTGATGTCTGGTGCCATAACCGATACTGAAGCTGTCGGTGAAGGCACTTTAACCATAGAGTCGGGCAGTAACAACTTTAATGTCAGTGTTTCTGCCACAGCAACTTTAAGTGAAATACGTGATGCCATTAATGACAGTGGTGATAACAAATCAGTTTCAGCGACCATAATCACAGATGCCTCAGGGCAACATTTGGTGCTCAATAGTAAAGAAACTGGCGTCGCCAATGCCATTAAAGTGACGGTAGATGATATTAGTGATGGTAATAATGCCGACAACCTTGGTTTATCACGATTAGCATTTGATGCTACAAATAAACTCACCTCTGCTAATGGTTTTTCTTCCTCTGATACCGTGGGCTCAGGAACACTAACCTTTAATTCAGATGACAACGATTTTACTGTGACTATTGACGCTGCAGATACTTTGTCTGACATTATGGAGACAATTAATAGTAACAGTAATAACAACTCTGTAAGAGCAAGTATTGTTAATGACGGTACCAGTGACTATTTGGTTTTTAGTAGTATAGAGCCCGGTGCTGCACATGCAATTACTGTTACAGCTGCAGATGATGATACAAATAACGTAGACGGCTTAGGCATTTCTCAATTTACTACGACTAATATGATCGCCAGTGCTAATGTTGAAAACATGGCTGAAACTGGCACTGCGACAGATGCCAAAATTACTATTGATGGTACTATTACAGCAACCAGTAGTACCAATGAGTTTAAAGGTGTAATTGACGGTATTGATATAACGGCTAAGAAAATTCATGGTGTTGATGATGATATTAGTAAAATATCAATAACTGAAGATAATAAAAACGTGGCTAGTGGCATCAATACTTTCATCGAAAGCTTTAATGCTTTGGTTGATTTAAGTAATCAACTGGGTCAAGTGGGTGAAGGTGGTACTGGTGTCTTGGCGGGAGATTCCATGCTCCGTGGCGTAATGAGTAAAATTCGCGGCCAGTTTAATAAAGCATTTGATTCGGGTAATGGTAATACCTTAACCTTGTCTCAGCTTGGCGTTCGCACCGAACGTGATGGTAAATTAAGTTTTGAGCAAGAGACTCTAGATGATTTGATAGAGCAAGATCCAGATGCCGTGCAAACTTTTCTCTTAGGTGCCGACGGCGACAACGGTTTTGTTAATGATATGAGTACCTTTATTGGCTTTTATACCGATAAAGACGGTGTCATTCAACAACGAATTGATGGTAAAAATACCCAGATTGACAAACTAAGCAGTGATTTGGAAGCCTTTCAATTTAAAATGAACTCGCTAGAAGCAAGACTCTTTGCGCAATACAATGCTATGGATTTGATGGTCGCTCAAATGAACAACACTAGTTCGTATTTAATGGCACAGCTTGATAATATGCCGGGTGTGGTGAGAAAGAGTAAATAATTCTAACTAAGTTGGTTTTATTTGTTTTTAGTTGCAAGCCACTAGAACATAGAGTTTTGCATTAAAGCAAATTGGCAATCTTACTGTACAACTCACTGGCTTGGTGTGGGGTTAAATTACCTATTGAGCGAGCTCTGCCAATAGTTGAGCTTATTCTGATAACCTCATTGGCAATATCTTCAATTTTCCTTGATGCCTCAATGTGTATCTCTTTTTGTTGTTTCTCTAAGCCTAATCTAGAAATTTTTACCACATCAGTAGCGAAACTACCTAGCTCAGGCTTTAAAGGTGATTCTTTAGGAGGGGATGTACTTGTTTGAGACAGAGCACGTGCTATATCACTACCTGCAGTCAGTGGGTTAATAATAGACATAAGCACCTCAACACTATCTTCGCTGTCTAAATCTTAACCTAAGTATAGATTAATTTAATACTTCTGATAGAGCTTAGAGACTTTCTTGCTTTTCTTTAACTTTAAAATTTTCGCTGCAAGGGTTTGTTTATTGTGCTGTGATTTTGACGTTAATTGATTATCAAGTGATACCAGCTCATTGATAAGCGGTAGTTCTACACTTAATTGCTCTTGCGTATACGTGTTAAATAACTGGCTAATGAGAGCATGCCGCTCAGTTACTAATTTTGCCAGCTGTTGGTCACTATATTGCTCACTATCTTGGTCTGTGTCGTTAGTTGATGAAGCGACAGTTAAGGTTTGCTGACTGTTATCACGCTCAGTATTCTCGATTCGAGCATCAAGTTGCGCTATTAATAATTGCGATAGTTTATTGATCGTTTCAAGGCTAGCTTTTATGTTATTAGTCACTAAAAGCTCACTTTACCTTGCTCTGCGGGTGGAATTGCATCCCAACCTGATTTTATCGGAATAATGATCTGGGCAACTTCATTGAGTAATTCAATGTCATTATTGGTATTCGCTTCAAATAATTTTTCAGAACAAAAATTATATAATGCCGATAAATTACCTGAGATCTCACCGCCTTTTTCATGGTCTAAAGAGCCTTCTAACACCCCGACAATAGCAATAGCATTCGATATCTGCTCGCCTTTTTTCGCGTAGTCCTTTTGGCTGATAGCGCCCTTAGCCGTTGCTATATTATCCAGTAGTTTTTGAAATAGCATTGCCACAAGGCGATATGGGGAAGCCTCACCGGCATTGCTTACCGTTGTTTGTTGATATTTTTTTAATGATAAATGAGCCATTATTTACTCCAAAAAATAATAACACCTATTATGTGTTATATATTAAAAGCATACTTTTGTCACTTTAAGCAAGCGCTGCTTTGCCCGTCGATGACGGTGATAGTATTCTTATTATATTAGTCTTGTCTTAGTATTGTCTTCAAGGGTTAACTCATTGCCACTGCGGTATTCATTGCAGTATTGTTAACGACAACAGATAGCCCTTCATTTTGTGCTTTTTTAAATGCTTCAATTAACACTGCATGGTTTATGCCTTCAATATTTTCAATAAGGCCATTATCGGTAATTTCAATGTTATCCCAGCCTCTAGCAATAAGATATTGTTCAATATCTTGCAATTGGGTGGTTAATTCATCATGTTTTACAAACATATTAAAGCCGTGTCTATTACCTTTAACTTGTTCGCCACTTGTCAACATATATTCAGCACTGCCGTTTAATATTAGCATTATATTTTCCAATTATTTTATAGGTCTATAATCAGCCATTCATAAATTGTGCCATTTTTTTTTGACGCATAGATTAACATTTACAGCAGGACAATTTAAAGTGTAATTAAAAGGGCGGTTAGCGGGGATTCATCACAGCAGTATTACAGGCGTCTTGCTTGTTTTAAGTTAATTATTTTAAGTTAATAGTTTTAACATTAATTCCGGCATAGCATTAGCGTGGCTCATCATAGCAGTGGTCGCTTGTTGTTTAATTTGTTGTGATGTTAACCGTGCAGTTTCATAGGCAAAGTCAGTATCTTGAATTCTAGAGCGACTTGCCATAACATTTACTTGGATGTTATTTAGGTTACTCATGGTGTGCTCAAGTCTATTGATAAAAGCCCCAAGGTGTGAACGCTGATTATCGACAAATTGTAGTGCCGTATCTATCAGGGTGGTAGAGAACTGTGAATCAGCGACCAGATCAACAGCGTCTAAACCAAGATTATCACTGGAAAAACCGGCAACTTTTACATTTAAAGTTTGCTCGGCATCAGCACCTATTTGAAAAGACGTTGTTTTACCACTAATCGTTACTGCTGTGCTGTAGTCTTCTAGGGCGACTTCATTAAAGCTAGTTGGATCCCAGTTATTACCGGGACCAAAGTCAGCATTGGTAGTATCATCATCGCCATTGACAAAATAACTATCAAAATTCACCGTGGTTTTAGCACTAGTGGCACCAACAATGGTTTCTTCTCTACTTGGTCCGCCAGCAGCATCTAAACCGCCAAAGGCACCATTATCAGCATTTGCTGTATTGATATTGGCGGTAACAAAGTCTTCAAAGTTAGTGCCTGTCATTAAGGCCGTTTGCAAGGTGGTAATATCAGCAAAGGCACCTTGTGCAGCAAGCGCGCCATCAAAGCTATTGCCAGCGGCTAAACTGGCCATAATATCTTTAACACCGGTTTCACCTATTTGATCTTCTAAAAAACGCATAGCGATATAGCCACCAGAATATACGCCTGCTATTTGAATCCCCGTTGTTGGTGCCGCGCCAGGTATTGCGGTAAAAATGGCATTTGTTTGATTTCTTAAAGCGGTCAAACCAAAAGCGCCAATGTCGGCAGCTACTCTATCATCAGCACCACTAACAGCTTCAGCGGTGCCTTCAGAAAACCATATAGGTACTGAGGTTAGATCCATTTGATTAGCCATTACCGCATGAGTCATCTCATGCAATAAGGTGGATTTTAATTGTTTTACTTTATTGGCATCGAGTGTTGAAAAATCATCTAAATCTATGGTCATTACTAATTCAGTGCCAGTCGCGCCACCGAGAAAGGAAACCGATGCAAGCTTGCCACCGACGCCATCGACATTTTCAAGGTCGATTTTAAATTTTGCGCCATCTCCAGATAGACCTAAAACACTCTGAATGATATTTTCAGATTCTGCCAAAACACCACTTTGTAATACACCCAGAATATTTCTTTCGGCCTCATTGGCGCCACCTAGGCCAACTCTATCGGTTTGGTCAAAAACAGTATTACCACCAAAGGTGGTGGTTTTATTAATACGGTCAAGCTCTTGCTTTAACTGCTCGCTTTCTTTATTCAACGCTGCTTTATCATCGGGTGATAATACGCCATTACTGGCTTGTAGTGAAAGGTCGCGTAATCTAAAAAGAATGTTAGTCACTTCTTCCAATGCGCCTTCCGTGGTTTGCGCCAAAGATACACCATCATTGGCATTACGCTGAGCAACCGCCAAACCATTAACTTGTGAGGTAAGCTTATTTGATCTTTGTAAACCTGCGGCATCATCTGCGGCTGAATTAATGCGCATACCAGATGACAAGCGAGCGAAAGACACAGATAATTTATTAGAATTATCTGTGAGCTGGCGCTGTAGAAACAAGCTTGTTGTGTTGGTATTGATACTAATCACGCAAATATCATCTTCATAGTGTGGCAATAGTTGTTTATCGGCAGCCGTAATTATTCCTTGAGTAGATGTTGCACCATTTTTTATGTTTTTACTTATCCTTGACGACAAATAAATGACTACTAGGCGTCAACTTTTTGTTGCTTAAATTTAATTTACGGCTAAAATTGCCACTGTCGCTATAAAACGACATTAAAAATAATACGTTAGCATTAGCAGTGAAGAATCAGTTATGAATGAAACAGCAACATTAATTGGCCACAAACAAATTTTAGTGGTAGATAATGACGCAGGAAGAAGTCAGCAGCTTACTACCATACTCGCCTTTGTCGGTGAGCACTATATCCATTGCTCACAAGAGCAAGCAGGTAAAATGCTGTCAGACACTAGTCATATTCTTACGGTAATATTAACCGGCAATGTCAGTATCGATTGCGTTAGCTTAATTAAAGCCAATCCCAGTGTGCCTTTTATTTTGCATGATGTCTTAGATGCCAATGAGCTAGCGAGCAGTGTTAATGTTATCGGTACGCTTTTTGCCCCACTTAACTATGCTCAACTAACCGAGCTTATTCATCATTGCCATCAATACCATAATAAACTACCGCGCAAGGCGATGAAATTAGGCAGCAGTGCCTTGTTTCGCTCACTTATTGGTAGCAGTGAGATGATGGCTCAGGTACGTTTTTTAATTGAACAAGTTGCGAAAACCCCCGCTAGTGTTTTAGTGCTCGGTGAATCAGGCACAGGTAAAGAGGTGGTTGCGCGTAATATCCATAATTTATCTGAACGCGCAAAAGCGCCTTTTGTCCCTCTTAACTGCGGTGCCATTCCCGCAGAGCTGCTAGAAAGTGAATTGTTTGGTCATGAGAAGGGCGCTTTTACTGGCGCGATTTCTACCCGTAAAGGGCGTTTTGAATTAGCTGAAGGCGGCACACTCTTTTTAGATGAAATTGGTGATATGCCACAACCTATGCAGGTAAAATTGCTCAGGGTATTACAAGAGCGTACTTTTGAACGTGTCGGCGGTAGCAAAAGCATCAAAGCCAATGTCCGTATTATTGCGGCTACTCATCAAGATCTTGAAGAAATGATCAAAGCCGGCAGTTTTAGAGAAGACTTGTTTTATCGTTTGAATGTCTTCCCTATAGAAACACCGGCATTGCGTGAGCGCAAAGAAGATATCCCGTTGCTATTAAAAGAGCTACTGACACGTTTTGAACACGAACAAGGGAAAACACTGCGTTTTACCGAAAAAGCCATCGAGTCACTAATGGAACATCCATGGGCTGGTAACGTACGTGAACTATCCAATTTAATTGAGCGTATGCTGATTATGTACGGTGAGCAAATTGTCGATGTAGCAGAGCTGCCCTTTAAATATCAACATATTGATGTACAAGTTTATAATCCTGAATACCCTGAAGAGTTACAAGAGCAAGATGTCATCAATGCGCTTTTCTCGGGCTTTGATTATGACGATGATGATGAAGACCTTAGTGATGAACCTCAAGTAGAGACACATGTGGCCAATGAAGCGCAAAACTCTGTAGATGCTGCCTTGTTACCGACCGACGGTTTAAACTTAAAAGAGCACCTAGCGGATTTAGAGGTATCTTTAATCAAACAGTCATTAATTAAACATGACTTTGTCGTTGCCCGAGCGGCTGAAACCCTTGGCATGCGCAGAACTACCTTAGTTGAAAAAATGCGTAAATATGATTTACAAAAGCCAAGTGAATAATTTGACTTAGTATTTAGTATAAGGTCAATAGATTGACAGTATTGTTTAGTTTTTCTTGTTAGTTCTACTTTTATCTATTTGAAATATAAAGGTAAAATAGTGGCATACTAAATGCTTTGTAAGTATTAGATAGTTTTTCTGAGTACTTATGTATGGCACAAGTTATGGCACAAGCAATACCTGCAGCATCCCCCCCTATGATAGAGTCAAGCGCCATTGCTGCGCTTAACTCTGTTAATGGTGCCGAGGCTACTAAATCGTCTTTGCTGGAGCAAGAAAAGTTCCCCGGAGAATTAGCTGCTTTGCGAGTACAAGTAATACAGAGTAAAAAGCATAGCTTCTCACCACGTACTCTGGTTAACACTAACCATACACCAAAATTAAGCACAGAAAAGCAGGGTCCTAGTGATATTTTATTAGCCGATCAGCTGATAGAATTAATGCCAACAGGCCTAGTTATGCTTGATGGTAATGGGATTGTGGTAAAGATAAACCAGGTAGCTAGAGATTTACTTGATGAGCCAATACTAGGTCAACCTTGGTTTAATGTTATAGCCCGTTCATTTAATCCACGTGAAGGTGATTGGCATGAAATTTCTCTGAAAGATGGTCGCCGGGTTAAATTAGAAATCACCAGTTTAGGTGCTCAGCCTGGACAGTTAATCATGATCACCGACCTCACCGAAACCCGTTTATTACAAGATAAAATAGCGCAAATGCAGCGTCTTTCCTCATTAGGGAAAATGGTTTCCACCCTGGCTCATCAAATTCGAACGCCTTTATCTGCTGCGATTTTGTATGGTGAAAACTTAACTAGCAATAAATTACCAGAAACAGCACGGGTTAACTTTCAAGAGAAATTAAACGCCCGTTTGCATGATTTAGAGCAGCAAGTTAATGATATGCTGCTTTTTTCTAAAAGTGGTAAGGAGCAAGTTGTTGCGCCTATCGCCGTTAATGCCTTGATTGATGATGCGGTTACTTCTATGGACGCGCTAATAAGTAAAGCTGGCGCAGAAGTCAAAGTACAGGTCTCTGAAAACGAGCTTTATATCTTAGGTAATAAAAATGCCTTAACAGGCGCTATTCAAAACTTATTGCACAACGCCTTAAATGCCACGAGCGCTTTACCAGCGACCAGAGGTACTAAAATCATTGCTCCCATGATAAATATTCAAGTGTATAGCCAAAGTAACCATCTTTATTTAAGTGTTAAGGACAATGGGCCTGGCATTGACGCTAAATTTAGCGATAAAATTTTTCAGCCTTTTTATACCTCAAGCAGTAAAGGCACAGGTCTTGGTTTAGCTGTGGTCAAATCCGTGATAAACGCTCATCAAGGTGAGGTGAATTTACTTAACCAGGCCGATACAGGTGCACATTTTGTTATTAAATTACCGCTACTCGAGCAGGGTAGCGTGATGAACGATAGTCCAGTGGGAGAGTGCTAATGACTGAACATAAAATTCTTGTGGTTGAAGATGATGCCGGTTTACGTGAAGCCTTAGTTGATACCTTGTCATTAGCGGGTTATCGCTGTATAGAGGCTGACTCCGGTGAAGCGGCATTATTACAGTTGAAAAACCAGCAAGTTGATATTGTTGTCAGTGATGTGCAAATGGGTGGTATGTCGGGTTTATCGTTACTTAGAAGCATTAAAAATCACCAGGTAAACTTACCGGTGTTATTGATGACAGCATATGGCACTATTGATGATGCGGTACAAGCTATGCGAGATGGTGCTTGTAACTATATTGCTAAGCCTTTTGCTCCGCAAGTGTTACTCAATATGGTTAGCCAATATATCCCGCCGAAAAAGGTTAATAAAAATGAGCCTATAGTTGCCGATAAACGCTCATTAGAACTACTCATTTTAGCTAAGAAAGTCGCCAGTACAGATGCTTCTGTGATGATCCTTGGACCCAGTGGCTCAGGTAAAGAAGTATTAGCGCAATATGTACATAACCACTCTAAACGAAGTGAGCAAGCTTTTATTGCTATCAACTGCGCGGCAATTCCTGAAAACATGCTGGAAGCTACCTTATTTGGTTATGAAAAAGGCGCTTTTACTGGTGCTATCCAAGCCTGTCCAGGAAAGTTTGAACAAGCTCAGGGCGGCACTATTTTGCTTGATGAAATCACCGAAATGGACTTAGGGTTACAAGCCAAAATTTTACGGGTATTACAAGAACGTGAAGTCGAGCGTTTAGGTGGCAGAAAAATCATTAGCCTCGATGTCCGTGTTATAGCGACCAGTAATAGAGACTTAAAAGCTGCGGTAAGTGATGGGAGCTTTCGAGAAGATCTATATTATCGCCTTAACGTTTTCCCACTTACATGGTTATCTTTAGCGCAGAGAGTTGATGATATATTTGTCTTAGCTGAACACTTAGTTTCCCGTCATTGTCAAAAAAATGGCGAGTGTATCCCCGAGTTTTCGAGTGCTGCCCGGAGTAAACTTAACGCTTACCATTGGCCTGGTAATGTTCGTGAATTAGATAATGTTATCCAAAGAGCACTTATCTTACATACGGACCAGCTGATTGATGCGAGCGACTTAATGATTGAAAACTTTGATACTGCATTGGTGATAGAGTCGGAGCAAATCACTCACAAGGAAGATAAGCTAGGCAGTGAATTGAAGTTGCAAGAGCATCAAATCATTCTTGATACCTTACAAGCTTGCCATGGTAGTCGCAAAGCGGTTGCCGAGCGCTTAGGTATTAGCCCACGTACCTTACGTTATAAAATTGCAAAAATGCGCGACTCAGGTATAGAAATCCCAGCATAGTCTTTTCACTTTTCCCTGCTTAGTTATCACTAACGGATAGTGACAACTACGCAGAAAAATACCGCTAACAAAATCAAAAGCCATTATTGCTATTTACTAGTAAAATGGCTTTTTCTATTAGTTATCCCCCCTCTTGGTATAAATAACGCTATTGGCACTATGCTTGCAGTCTCACTGATATATCTTGTTTAACGTAAAAATATTGACAAAAGTGAGCGCACTATGGATATCAAAAGCAACTCTCTATATAGCCAAATGCAAAATATGTCGCTACAAGCCATGGGTAACAAATTACCTTCAGCTGATGCCATAGGTGTCAATGGTATTAATGGTAACAGTGTCGGCAAAATCAATGACTCAAGCAGTAGCTTTGGTAGCATGCTAACGGATGCCTTACAAAGCGTTAATGAATTGCAAAAAGAATCAGGTGACCTGAAAAGATCTTTTGAGATGGGTGACTCTAACGTCACCCTGGCTGAGGTGATGATTGCTTCATCTAAATCAGGTATTGCCCTGGATGCCACCATACAAATACGTAATAAGTTTGTTGAAGCATATAAAGAGATAATGAGCATGCCAGTCTAATTTAGTTGGCCTAAACGCAGCAATAGCTGCGTTACTTTCAATCGAAATAGACGAGCTATATCTCATTCAAGTGCCTTGCTTTTGATGGTTTTTCCTCAACTAAATAACAATATTATTGGTATTATTCGTCGATAGAATACCTTGTTAAAATAACAGTACAGCGGAGAAGTAAAGTGTCTGATACAAACGCAATGGTAGCAACTGATAGCGGTGATATGCTTGCCAGCGAAGCCGATAGTGGTGCGATGGAAGAGCAAAAATCAGGATTCGCTGCCTCATTAGGCAATGTTGATATTTTAAGGCAAATGACCATAGTGGTTGCCTTGGCTATTTGTTTGGCTATTGCGGTATTTGTCATTATGCTAGCCAATGAGCCGGAGTATCGCTTCTTGTCGAAGTTGCCAACGAAACAACTGATTACCACCATGGATTTCCTTGATGCTAATCAAGTGGAATACCGTCAAGAAAACAACACTATTTCAGTACCTACCGATGAATATCAAAATGTTAAATTATTACTCGCACGCGAAGGCTTGAACGATGAGCTTTCAGAAGGTGAAGATATTCTAATGAAAGACATGGGCTTTGGCGTTAGCCAACGCCTTGAACGAGAGCGATTACAATATGGCCGAGAGCAACAACTGGGCAAAACCGTAGCGCAACTGCAAAGTATTAGTCGTGCTAAAGTTTTATTAGCTATCCCACGTGAAAATGTTTTTGCTCGTCGCGAAAAAAGCCCATCCGCTACTGTGGTGTTAACCATGCGTCGAGGAAAAATTTTATCCGATGAAGAAGTTGATGCTGTGGTCGATATTATTGCCTCGGCAGTACAAGGTTTAAAGCCAAATCGTGTCACAGTTACCGATCAAAATGGTCGTTTACTTAATTCTGGCTCGCAAAATTCTTTTTCATCCCGCTCTCGTAATGAGTTTGAGATTGAACAAAAGCGCGAACAAGAGTACCTGAATAAAATTGATAGTATTCTTATTCCCGTGGTAGGTCTTGGTAACTATACCGCGCAAGTAGATGTCACTATGGATTTCACTAATGTTGAAGAAACCCAGCGCCGTTATAATGCTGATTTACCCGCGCTACGTAGTGAGATGAGTATTGAAACCAGTAATATAGGTGGCGCTTTAGGAGGCATTCCTGGCGCGTTAACTAACCAGCCGCCTATTGAGTCGGTTATTCCTGAAAATGCTGTTGGCGGTCAAAAGAAAAGTATGCCGAGTCGCAAACATTCAGAGTCGACAAAAAATTATGAGCTTGATGAAGCGATTAGTCATACCAAATCGCAAACAGGCATTATCAGACGGGTTAGTGTTTCTGTGGCTCTTGATTATGTTGCCGGCGCAGCAACTACCCCTGCTGAAGCGGGTGTCGATGCACCAGTAGCTACCATTGTACCTCGCTCGGCGGTTGAGGTTGCTAGTATTCGCCGGTTATTACAAGGTAGTATTGGTTTTGATTTACAGCGTGGCGATGTTTTAGAAGTGCTTACCATTCCTTTTAACCGTCCTGATTTTGGTGTGGTAGCAGAAATACCTATCTGGCAACAACCTTGGTTTGTTAAAGTGCTAAAATTAGTGTTAGGCGCCTTGGTTATTATCGTTTTAATATTAGCGGTTGTTCGCCCTATGCTGAAACGTTTAATCTACCCAGACCAAACCCCTGATGATTATGGTGATAAGTCACTAGACAGCCATATTGATTTAGGTGATGAAACTATGGATATGCTGACCTCAGATTTTGATGCAGGTGCGGTAGGATTTGCTCCAGATGGCAGTTTACAGTTACCTGATCTACATCGAGACGAAGACATACTTAAGGCGGTTCGTGCGCTAGTAGCAAATGAGCCAGAATTATCATCGCAAGTAGTGAAAAGTTGGTTGAACGAAGATGAGTGATGAACAAGAAGTCGGCGAATTAGCCGCAGCCCCTGCAGGCTTCGATGTAGAAAAGCTAGAAGGCTCTGAAAAAGCGGCAATACTATTGCTTAGCTTATCGGAAGAAGATGCTGCGCAAATATTAAAGCACCTTGAGCCAAAACAAGTACAGCAAGTAGGTACAGTTATGGCGGCAATGCAAGATTTTACGCAAGAAAAAATCACTGCTGTGCATAAACTCTTTATTCATGAAATACAAAACTTCTCTACCATTGGTTTCCAAAGTGAGGAGTTTGTTCGTAGAGCGTTAACTGCGGCATTAGGTGAAGACAAAGCCGGTAATTTAATCGATCAAATTGTTATGGGTGGTGGTGCTAAAGGTCTTGATTCATTGAAGTGGATGGACTCTAAGCAAGTAGCCAACATTATTCGTAATGAACATCCTCAAATACAAACCATTGTTTTATCATATCTTGAGCCAGAGCAATCTGCTGAGATCATGAGTCAATTTACCGATAAAGTCCGATTAGACTTGATGATGCGTATTGCCAATTTAGAAGAAGTACAACCGGCAGCCTTGCAAGAATTAAACGAGATTATGGAGAAACAGTTCGCCGGTCAAGCGGGCGCTCAAGCGGCGAAAATGGGCGGCTTAAAAGCGGCTGCAGATATAATGAACTACCTAGATACTAATGTTGAAGGTATGTTAATGGACTCAATCCGTGAAAATGATGAAGAAATGAGTCAACAAATTCAAGACTTGATGTTTGTCTTTGAAAACCTTGCCGATGTGGATGATCGCGGTATGCAAGCTATCTTACGTGAAGTACAGCAAGAAGCCTTAATGAAAGCGATTAAAGGCACGGATGAAGCACTAAAAGATAAGATAATGAGTAATATGTCTAAACGTGCTGCGGAAATGATGGCTGATGATTTAGAAGCTATGGGGCCGGTACGCATAAGTGAAGTGGAAGCGGCGCAAAAAGAAATTCTGTCAGTTGCTCGACGATTATCTGACGCAGGCGAAATTATGCTGGGCGGCGGTGGCGGTGGCGATGAGTTCTTATAACATCAAGCTAGCTTAGCTCATTTCATGTAAGCTCATCCCAAATTAGCTAAGCTCTGTTTTACCGAGCTTAGCTTGAATTAGCGCAGTAAAGGTACACTCATGTCAAAACTACCCATTCGTATTATAAAAGCGTCATCAGAGGATGTCACCGATGTTTGGTCTTTACCAGATGTCCAAGGTCAACCTAGTTCAGCAGATAAAGATAAAACCAATGCTTTTGGTAAAAAAAGTAACTGGGTCTATGAACCACCTGAGCCGGAAGAAGCTGAGCCACAGCCACTGACAGCACAAGAGATTGACGATATTCGAATAGCTGCCAGTGAAGAGGGCTTTAATCAGGGCAAAGAAGAAGGCTTCAGCAAAGGTTATGAAGAAGGTAAAGCTAAAGGGTTAGAAGAAGGGCAGCTACAAGGTATTAAAGAAGGTACTGAACAAGGATTAGCTCAAGGTAAAGAGCAAATTGAGCAACAAAGTGATAAATGGCAAAAATTAATTGAACAATTACACCAGCCACTGGCTAGCGTGGAAAAAAATGTCGAAGAGCAGTTACTTAATTTAGTTTTACAGCTAACAGAAGCTGTGGTGTTACATGAAGCGAAAACCAACCCCGACATTTTAATGACGGCAATAGCTACCGGCATCAAGAGTTTACCTAGCAGCGATGCACAAACCCAAATATGTTTAAATCCAAACGATATTAATTTAGTCGAAGCGCAATTTGGCGCAGAGCATATTGCCGAGCAAGGCTGGCGTTTACTGCCGGCACCTCAACTCCCTCAAGGTAGCTGTCAAATAGAAAACAGCACCTCAAATATCGACTTACAAATGAAAGCAAGACTAAAACAAGTGCTGGAACCTTTCTTGCAAGAAGCCTTACATCAAAGTTCTTAATTTATTGGGGCTTGATGGTTTATAGTTTAATACTTTTTAAGTTTGAAATTTTTTTCTAAAGGTAAACAATCCTATGGTTGATAGCTTACGTTTAACTGAGCGTTTAAAAAAAAGCCAACAATTTATTCATGACTTCAAGGCACCTGTTGCCGGTCGCTTAGTACGTGTTGTTGGTTTAACGCTAGAAGCGGTTGGCGTAAAAGCACATGTTGGTAGCCAATGTTTGGTTGAAACCGCACATGGTGATTTACTTGCTGAGGTGGTTGGTTTTGCCCAAGATATTACTTATTTAATGCCAGAAGAAAGTCTTCGTGGTGTTATGCCAGGTGCGCGAGTATTACCTATTTCCAGTAAGTTTAAGGTACCTTTATCTATGGACTTACTCGGCCGGGTAATTAACGGTGTCGGCAAACCCCTCGATGGTAAAGGGCCGATTAAATCAGATGATGATTACCATCATGATAGTAAACCGATGAACCCACTGTCTCGACGAGCCATCACCGAAGTACTTGATGTGGGTGTTCGCTCCATTAATAGTTTTATTAGTATTGGTAAAGGTCAACGAATGGGGCTTTTTGCTGGCTCAGGCGTTGGTAAAAGTGTGCTTATGGGCATGATGACTCGCGGCACTACAGCTGATGTTGTCGTTGTTGGCTTAGTGGGGGAGCGTGGCCGTGAAGTAAAAGAATTTATCGAAGAAATTTTAGGAGAAGAAGGGCTTAAGCGCGCCGTTGTCGTCGCTGCTCCAGCAGATAATTCACCGTTAATGCGCCTAAAAGGCTGTGAAACGGCAGTACAAATTAGTGAGTATTTTCGTGATCAAGGTTTAAATGTCTTGTTATTACTTGATTCCTTAACGCGCTACGCCCAAGCACAGCGTGAAATAGCCTTAGCGGTAGGTGAGCCTCCAGCAACCAAGGGTTATCCGCCGTCAGTGTTTTCAAAATTACCGCAATTAGTTGAACGTGCCGGTAATGGCGGCGAAGGACAAGGCTCTATCACCGCCTTTTATACGGTATTAACCGAAGGTGATGATTTGCAAGACCCTATTGCTGATGCGGCGCGTGCTATTTTAGATGGTCATGTGGTCTTGTCTCGAGAGTTAGCCGATGCAGGACATTATCCCGCGGTAAATATTGAAGGCTCTATTTCACGGGTTATGCCTGCGGTAACCAGTGATGAACACCAAGAATTGGCAAAGCAGCTAAAACAAATGTATGCCCTTTATCAGCAAAATAAAGATCTTATTGCTATCGGAGCTTATACCAAAGGTAATGATCCACGCATTGATCAAGCAATCAACGTGCTACCAGTGATTAACTTCTTTTTACAGCAAAAGATTAATGAAGTGATCCCCTATGATCAAAGTATTGCTCAGCTACAAGAAATTATTGCTGCAGCCCATGCTCATAATCAACAGAAAGCGTAGGTTTTTATTTAGCTCACTTGATATAAGAGCATTGATTTAAAGAGTAAATTTAATGGCAATGAAGCAACTAAATACCATATTAAAGTTTGAAAAAGATAACGAGCAACGCTGTGCCGATCAGTTAAAAATTGCTGAAAATGAGTATCAACAAAATATTACCCGCTTACAAGGTGTGGCAGATTACCGCTTAGAGTATATGAAGCGATTAAGTCAACGCGCAGAGCAAGGCTTAGACAGCGCTACTTACAGCCATTACCATGCCTTTATCGCTAAACTTGATACCGCTTCAGCGCAAGTAGAAATAGCGATGAATCAAGCAAAAGCATTAGTTGTTCAAAGTAAAAGTATTTGGCTTAAACAAAGGCAAAAGGTGAAAGCAGTTGAACTATTACGTGATAAGCGTTTACAAAAACTGGCAGTAGCAGCAGACAGAGCGGAACAGAAGATGTTTGACGAAATCGCCACTCAGCAATTTGTACGCCGCCCAAAGCGTTAGTTATATTGCGACATGCTAAGTTTTAAATTGAGTTATTGGAATGATTATTGCTGTACTTAACTTATACATAGCTAGTAAAGCACTAACAAATAACTAGCAAAGGGCTTATATAGCGTTTAGATGAGCGTTTTAAGGCGAGAATGTTTAGTAATACGCCGCATGAATTTTATTATTTTAGCTAATTTCGACAATTGGAATGACTATGCAATCAGCAAGTGTTTTACCTGTTTTTGTATCACAAGATACTGATTTAAAAACTAAAGGCTCTTCTACTTCATCAGAAAGTCGAGATAAAGAGGCTGAGTTTTCTCGTTTGGTTGAACAACATGTCAGCGATGAAAGTAAAGTAACAACTGACCGGGAGTCGCAAAGAAAAGCAGCATTATCTTCGGCAACGCATGGTAATGCTATTGCCGCTGACGGCAAAAATGACACCGATGAAGTCAATAGCCGCCAAGAAAGTGACCCTGCGGCACAAGGTACTGCCAATGAAAGTCATGGCAATCAAGACAATACCAATTTAGATAATACCGAGCAGTCGCCGGCAACTAACCCCTTGGCGAAAGAGGGTGAGAAAGATGAAGATAATCCAGCCAACAATAAAGCATTAACTGAATCTGAGCAGTTTATTGCGCTACTTTATAATAGCGATCAAACGTTAACTAATGCCGCGGACAAATCAAACAAGAGTGAGCAGGCTAATAGCAAACAAATTAACCCTGCCATTAATGGTACCGCCGACATTACTGATGTTAAGAATCAAAGTGAAAAAATTAGCCTAGACGCTGATGAGCAATCTAGCGAGCATAAACTTAAAGCTTTTTCAAAAGAAGACTTACTCGCCAGAGCTCAGTTAAAAGAGGGGGCTTTAGCGCTGCAACCTAGCGATAAAGTGTTAAAAGATTACCAACAATTGTTACAGTCACAGCAAAGCACTATTAAAAGCCAAAGTATCACTAGCGAGCAGTTAATGAATGCCAAATTAACTGTCGAACAGCTGAAAAATAATAAAGTCACCGATTTAGCGGCGAGCGTTGCAGTAGCCAGTAAAGGCCAACTTTCTGAGCAGGTAGACTCAGGTTTATACCAATTGCCCGTTGAACCTATTGTCAAAGGAAAGTTGACCGCTGGAGGTGAGTTGCTTTTGGCTAAAGAGGCATTAGTGAAAGAATCTGCAGCTAAAACTAAAGCGGCCATAAGTGAAAGTAATGCCAGTTCAGCAGCTAAACCTTCAGGTGAGAACAATGTCGAATTGGCAGGTGATGCCGCTGAAGCAAGTGAACAGGCAACTAAAAACGCTAACAATGCACTTGCAGCAATGACTAATAAGGCTAGTCCTAGTAAGTCTAAATTGGACCAATCAGCTAATGCCATTAATGCAACGAATGCACAGCTAAGCAAGGTGGATTTAGATAAGGTGATGACAGAGCGAGCTTCTCAAACACTAGCTACTAATGACGTTACGGCGAAAGAGCAGCCTTTAGATACACAAATAAAACAACCCTTGTTGACCAATGCCCAAGTACAAGCATTGCAACAGGCTCAGCAGCAAAGTCAATCAGTAAGCAGTGAACAGCAAGCCATTGATGATACTAGTGCTGAATATGATGAAGCTATGCTGTTGTCACAAGAAAAACCAGTGGAGCAGGGGGTAAAAGTAACGAGTAAGGTGAGCGACAATATTAGCACACGTTCTTTCGCTGAGTCACAAGCACTAACCATGCAAGCTACACAAACTAAACAAGGCAATGATGCCTATGTTGAGCATCAAGCATCCGAAGTACTCAGTCATACCGTTGCTAGCGATACTGCGCAAATTCAGAAAAATAATGTGCAACTTCAGCAAGAAACCATAGCCATCTTTAGAAAAGACTTTGCCGATGCAGTCAAAGACAAAGTTATGCTGATGATTAACCAGAAGCTACAGCAATTTGATATCACTCTGGATCCGCCTGAGTTTGGCAATATGCAAGTGCGTGTTAATTTACAAGGTGAGCAAGCAAGCGTTAATTTTGTTGTGCAAAACCAACAAGCCAAAGACGCATTAGAGCAGAATATGTCTAAATTAAGGGATATGCTTGCAGAGCAGGGCGTCGATGTCGGCGAAGCTAATGTTGAGCAACAAAATCAGCAGCAAAGTAATGATGAAAATAATGCAAACTCTGATAATGATAGAGCATCATTATCAACAAGCCTAGATGAAGGTGATGATACGGTAGAGCACGCTTTATCGGCTAAGTTGTTTGATTCTTCTGCAACAGGCGTAGATTACTATGCTTAATTGGCTAAAATGAAGTTAAGTTGATGAAAACACATTGGCTCAAAGAGTATTCAAGGATATAGTCTATCAATAAATACTATGTCATTAATTAGTCACTATTATTTTGATTTTTTATGGCGGTAAATTTAAAGGATTCTCATGGCAGACGAAAAAGAAAATGGTAAAGACGGCGAGTTAGAGCTAGATAACTCAGGAAAAAAGAAAAAAATGATGATTATCATCATTGCGGTTGTTGTTTTGCTCGGCGGTGGTGGTGCAGGTTACTTCTTCTTAATGGGCGATAGCGGTACAAGTACCAGTCAAGTAGATATCGATGCGGCATTAGATAGTGATAGCGGCGAAGCTGCAGTGGTTGAAGCTGATTCAGGTGCACAATTGGGCTCTGCTTTATACGTACCAATGCCTAGACCGTTTCGCTTTAATGTACCTGGCGCTGCCCGTGACCGTTTTGTCGAAATACGGGTGCAATTGCTGGTTCGTGGTGGCGATAATGAAGAGAATGCTAAAATGCATATTCCGCTAATTGAAAGTACTTTACTGGGGGTTTTCTCTCAAGCTAACGCCGATGATTTGGCAACAAGTGCCGGGAAGGCTTCCTTAAAGCAGCAGTCGTTAGCGGCTGTTCAGAAAATAATGACAGATGTAGAAGGTGATAAAACCGTAGAAAAGGTACTTTTTACTGGTTTTGTCATGCAATAGCTAGCAGAGCATAGCCGCAATAAGTTAGCAATAAAAGTTAATAGCACAGGTTGACAGTAGAAGTTAACAGTAAAAGATAACGTTAAATTAATCATCAATATAAGAGTTAAATTAACACTTACATTGATGTTTGTATTGATAATTAAGAAGAGACTATCGAGTGAGTGATTTATTATCCCAAGACGAGATTGATGCCTTATTACATGGTGTTGATGATGTTGAAGACGAAGAGGATGTTGAGGATGTCGTTCAATCGAAAGACGGCACCTCTGATTATGACTTCTCTTCACAGGATCGTATTGTTCGTGGTCGCATGCCAACCTTGGAAATGGTCAACGAACGCTTTGCTCGCCATATGCGTATTAGCTTATTTAATATGATGCGCCGTACAGCAGAAGTCTCTATTAATGGCATTCAGATGATTAAGTTTGGTGAGTACATACATACCTTGTTTGTCCCCACTAGTCTGAATATGGTACGTTTTCGTCCATTAAAAGGCACAGCATTAATCACCATGGAAGCTCGCTTAGTTTTTATTCTAGTCGATAACTTTTTTGGTGGTGATGGCCGCTATCATGCAAAAATAGAGGGTCGAGAATTCACCCCGACAGAACGCCGCATTATTCAAATGCTATTAAAGCTGATTTTTGAAGATTACAAAGAAGCTTGGTCGCCGGTAATGGATGTTTCGTTTGAGTATTTAGACTCAGAAGTTAACCCATCGATGGCAAATATTGTTAGTCCAACAGAAGTGGTGGTTATAAGCTCTTTTCACATTGAGTTAGACGGTGGTGGTGGTGATTTCCATATTGCTTTGCCTTATTCAATGCTCGAGCCCATTCGTGAGTTACTTGATGCTGGTGTGCAAAGTGATAAAGAAGACACCGATATGCGTTGGTCAAAGGCGCTTCGTGATGAGATTATGGATGTGCCCGTCGCCATCAATACTAAATTTATTGAGGTTGATATTCCTTTAAGTCAACTTATGGAATTACAAGCCGGTGATATTATCCCTATTGAAATGCCTGAACACATTACTGTGTTAATTGAAGACTTACCTACTTTTAGAGCTAAACTAGGGCGCAGTCGAGATAATATAGCCTTGAAAATCGAATCGAAAATTAAGCGACCAGAGTCGGTTAAATCTGAATTAA
Organism: Colwellia sp.; assembly: GCF_013215345.1. Lineage (GTDB taxonomy): Bacteria > Pseudomonadota > Gammaproteobacteria > Enterobacterales > Alteromonadaceae > Colwellia. The sequence continues at coordinate 30,426 of NZ_JABSOV010000017.1, forward strand.
CCATTTTAACTAAAGGTGGAAAACGCCTTGATAGTGATGCAGAGCTTCATCTGCTAGAAGATGACTTATAAACTATTTTTCAGAATAAAGTAAGTCGACCTATTTGAACCAAATTTATAAATTGAGGCCAGCGGTATGAGTGACGATAAAGACGAAGATTTAAGTATGTGGGATGAGGCGCTAGATGAACAAGCCGAAGCCAGAGTTGCCGGTGAAGGTGCTGAAACTGTTGAGCTAGAAGAACTCACTGAGGAAGATGCACCTATTACCGGTGCAGAAAAGCGTAAGCTTGATGCTATTTTAGATATTCCTGTGACTATTTCTATGGAAGTTGGCCGAAGTCATATTAGTATTCGAAACTTATTACAATTGAATCAAGGCTCTGTAGTTGAATTGGATAGAGTTGCTGGTGAGTCACTTGATGTCTTAGTTAATGGCACCTTGATTGCTCACGGTGAAGTGGTAGTGGTGAATGATAAGTTTGGTATTCGCTTAACAGATGTGATTAGCCAAGTTGAACGTATTAAAAAGTTAAAATAGATAAAGCTATTAAGCTTATAAAGTTACTCTGACATGAACAAAGATATTTAATCTATGATAATAAAAATAATGCGTGTTTTTTTTGCTATTAGCTGTTACTTACTATCTTTGCTGGCGCTAGCACAAGATAGTACAGTCGATAGCACTGTTGATAGTACTGTCACTGAAAACCACTCAGCTCACAAAGCTATAATTGCAGAGGTTGCTGGTCATGACAGCATAGTTGATAAAGACAAGGCTAATGAAAGCATGGCTGAGGATGGTTTGAATGCACCAGTATCTTTAGATGGTAGAACGGTCAATAACACTCCTGAGGTTGGCAAACATGTGATGTCTAACATGAATGCTGGCAGTATGATTTTATCTTTGTTGATGGTTTTGGCGTTAATTATTATCTGTGCCTTTGTGCTCAAGCGTTTTAATCTTTCCCAGCAAGGCATTAGCCAGCTTAAAGTCATCACCAGTCTGTCCTTAGGTACTAAAGAGCGATTGATAGTGGTGCAAGTAGGTGAGCAACAATTACTGCTTGGGGTAACTGCTCAACAAATCACCTTATTGGAAACGTTAGCAGAGCCACTAACTAAGCAAGGTATTAATACTGCAGCTTTGCCAAAAAATATATTGTCTTTTTTATCCGCTAAAAAGTCGTAGTGGCTATTGTTTTAAAAGTTAGATTACCATTATATTATTAAAGTTTGCCTTTAATACCAAATGGATTAATAAATCGACCAACTTAGAACTTCAATAGCGAGCTTAGAACAAACAAAATGAGTTAAACATAGTTACTCTATATTTCATTCGTTTTGTGAAGTTATCAGTTTGCTACTGAGCTCCCAAAGGGCGAGTTTAAAAGGCATATAGGCAGCGTTATTGATTTTGACAAGGGAACAACCATTCTCTACAATCAATGCCTTGCCTCTAAGCCTTTAATTCTCGTTAAGTGATCGATTAATTAGTCCGATTGGTATAAGTTAGGCTTATAAATTTAGGATGTTCAGGGAACCATGAAAAGAATTTCGTTATTCATCATCATAGCTTTATCCTTACTCACTGTGAGTTTTGGCGCATTTGCCGAAGATTTATCATTGTCAGCATTAACACTCACCACGAACCCCGATGGCTCGCAGGAGTATTCGGTAAATTTACAAATACTCATTTTTATGACCGCGCTCAGCTTTATTCCTGCTGCTGTTATAATGATGACGTCATTTACCCGCATCGTGGTGATTATGGCTATTTTACGACAAGCTTTTGGTCTTCAGCAAACACCGTCGAATCAAGTCATTATCGGCTTAACGCTTTTTATGACGCTGTTCATTATGACGCCAGTCTATAATCAAATAGATAGAACGGCCATTCAGCCCTATATAGCAGAGCAGTTAACCTCTAGTGAAGCTATCAACCTTGGCAAGATACCGTTGCGTGCTTTTATGTTGGAGCAAACTCGTATTAAAGATCTTGATACCTTAGCCGGTATGGCTGGTATTGAAGCGGTAGACAATCCAACTGATTTACCTATGACGGTAATCATCCCTGCTTTTATAATCAGTGAATTAAAAACCGCTTTTCAAATTGGTTTTATATTATTTATTCCTTTTTTAATCATTGATTTAGTTGTCGCCAGTATTTTGATGGCAATGGGTATGATGATGCTATCGCCTATGATTGTCTCTTTACCTTTTAAACTGATGTTATTTGTTTTGGTTGATGGTTGGAACTTAGTGATTGGTACTATCGCAACCAGCTATGGTATGGGACGTTAGTGAAACTGCGAAGCTATTTCTGCTGCAATAGTGATTCACTAACATTTAATAAATAGGGTAGACAAGAGAGTAGCTTATGGGACCTGAAATCTATGTAGATATACTCGGTGATGCATTATTACTCGTTATCATACTAGTAAGTGCTATCATCTTGCCCAGTCTTGCGGTGGGGTTAATGGTTGCTGTTTTTCAAGCGGCTACTTCAATTAATGAGCAGACCTTAAGTTTTTTACCGCGATTAATTGTCACCTTACTTTCTTTGATTATTGGTGGGCATTGGCTATTACAAAAAATTATGGACTATACCATTCGCCTTATTGCTAGTATTCCCAGTGTTATTATCTAATGGTTAGCTTTGTATCACCTCTGATTATGGTCTTTAACACAACCGTTAGCGGACTCTAGACATGGAATTTACTGAGACCATTATTAACCAATTTATGGCAGACCTTATTTTGCCATTTAGCCGCGTCTCTGCCTTGATTATGACCATGATAGGTTTTAGCTCTAAAACCATTCCAGGGCGCGTAAAACTCTTTTTATCCTTAGCCATTACCGTCGCTATCATGCCGGCCATCCCACCCGTTAAAGTGATTGATTTAATGTCACTCACTACCGCTATATTACTGGGACAACAGATGATTATCGGTATTATGCTTGGCTTTGTCACCATTATGGTAGTCAATACCTTTACCTTGGCCGGGCAAATTATTGCTATGCAGTCCGGTCTTGGTTTCGCTTCATTAATTGATCCCGCTAGTGGCATGAATGTCCCTGCCATTGGGCAATTCTTTTTAATATTATCCTCACTGCTATTTTGGGCAATGGACGGACATCTGGCTTATCTGCACTTCATTGTCGCTAGTTTTGAAACCTTACCTATTCCCACCGAACATCTATCTAGCATCAAATATAGAGAAGTCGTTGAGTGGGGCGGTTGGATGTTTGCTACTGCGCTCTCTCTTGCTATAGCACCGGTAACAGCGATGTTATTGATAAATTTCTCTTTTGGTATAATGACCAGAGCCGCGCCACAATTGAACATCTTTGCTATTGGTTTTCCTATCACTATGATGGCCGGTTTACTTATTATGTGGCTAACCTTCGGTAATTTCTTTACTCATTTTGAAATACAGTGGCAACGCGCACTGGATTTTAGCTGTTACCTTATTGACTGTCAGGCAAGATAAATGGCTGATTCTGATAGTGGTGAAAAAACTGAAGAACCCACGGCAAAAAAACTCACCGATGCCAGAAAAAAGGGTCAAATTGCCCGCTCTAAAGATTTAGGTACGTTTTTTGTCTTAGTAGGTAGTGCTTGTGCCATGTTGCTCATGGGGAAGTCTTTAGCTACCGCTATGGCTAATATGATGACGCATATGTTTAGCTTAAGTCGAGAAGAAGCCATGGATGTCAATGCGCTTTTTAAAGTGGTCAATGATGGTATTTACCAGGTTGTACCACCATTAATGTGGATCTTTTTTATTGTTATGTTAGCGGCATTTATCGGTAATACCTTGCTTGGCGGTATGAGTTTTTCGTGGGAAGCGATGATGCCAAAAGCAAGTAGACTCTCTCCTATAGCTGGCTTTAAAAGAATGTTTGGCGTACAAGCTGCGGTTGAGTTGCTGAAATCAATATTAAAGTTTTTTGTGGTATTTATTGTCGCTTATTTACTGCTTAATGGCCTTTTTGAGCAAATTTTAGGCTTGAGTCGAGAAACCATTCCGACTAATTTCGAACATTCAACGACTATGTTACTGTGGATGTTTTTAGTGTTGGCCTTATCGATAGGCATTATTGTGGTTATTGATGCGCCGTACCAAGTTTGGAATCATAACCGCCAATTAAAAATGACTAAGCAAGAAATTAAAGATGAGCATAAAGGCACAGAAGGTAGCCCTGAAATAAAACAGCGAATTCGTCGAACGCAATATGAAATGTCACAACGACGTATGATGCAAGACGTTCCAGATTCAGATGTAGTGATAACAAACCCGACGCACTTTTCTATCGCACTCAAGTATGATGCCGCAGTTGGGGGAGCGCCTGTGCTGGTGGCAAAAGGTGTTGATGAAATGGCGCTACATATCCGCACCATTGCTAAAGAGCATCAAGTTGAAATAATTCAATCACCGGCTTTAGCACGCTCAATATATTATACTGCCGAAGTTGGTGATGATATTCCTGAAGAGCTATTTGCCGCTGTAGCCCAAGTGTTGGCCTTTATCTTTCAGCTTAACGAACATAAAAAAGGTAATGCTAAAAAACCCATCCCGGTAGCTAAAAACTTGCCTATTCCAGATGATTTCAGATATTAGCTCAACCTTTCATTGCCAATAGTTCTCGCTGGTAAATAGAGAAGTAAATACCGCTAACCACCTATTTTGGTATAAGAATTGCTACTTCATGCTAACTGTCAAAAAAACATCATGAAGTAGTAATGCAATTAGCCGCTTATTTTAATCAATTTGATAAATCGAAGTTACGTCATTTCTCCGGGTTGGGTACTCCAATTTTGGTTATGGCAGCCTTAGGTATGGTTATCTTACCCATGCCACCTTGGTTATTAGATATTCTGTTTTCCTTTAATATTGCACTCTCTCTTGTGGTGTTACTGATTACCGTTTATACCTTGAAACCCCTAGATTTTGGCTCCTTTCCGGCCGTTTTACTGGTGGCAACTATTTTACGTTTAGCCCTGAATGTCGCCAGTACTCGAGTAGTGCTATTAGAAGGGCATGAAGGCCCTCAGGCGGCAGGTAAAGTTATTGAAGCATTTGGCTCGGTAGTTATTGGAGGTAATTATGCTGTCGGTTTAGTGGTATTCTTAATCTTAATTATTATTAACTTCGTTGTGGTGACTAAAGGTGCGGGTCGGATTGCTGAAGTGACAGCCCGTTTTACTTTAGATGCCATGCCGGGTAAACAAATGGCAATTGATGCCGATTTAAATGCGGGTTTCATCACCCAAGAGGAAGCAAAAGAGCGCCGTACTGAAGTAACCAATGAAGCAGATTTTTATGGCTCAATGGATGGTGCCAGTAAATTTGTAAAAGGTGATGCCATAGCGGGTATTCTTATTCTTTTTATTAATATTGTTGGTGGCTTAATAATCGGTATGGTGCAGCATGACCTAACATTCAGTAATGCGGTTGAAATTTATACTCTACTTACTATTGGAGATGGTCTTGTTGCGCAAATTCCTGGGTTGTTGTTATCGGTTGGTACGGCTATAGTCGTTACTCGTCAAAATACCTCCCAAGATATGGGCGAGCAAGTGAGCAGCCAATTAGGCCAAGAGAAATCGCTTTATATTGCCGCGGGTATCATGTTTGTTATGGGCGTAATACCTGGCATGCCACATTTTGTCTTTATATTATTTGCATTTCTTATTGCTGCCACTGCCTTTTTCGGCGCTAAAAATAAAGAAAGTAAAGCGGTTGAATTGGCAAAAATAGAACAAGATGAGCAAGTACAGCATCAACAAAAAGAAGATGACGTGAAAGAGTTGGACTGGGATGATGTCAATCATGTCGATATTATTGGTCTAGAAATAGGTTATCGTCTAATCCCTCTGGTAGATAAAGCGCAAGGTGGTGAATTACTCAGTCGTATTAAAGGTGTACGTAAAAAGTTATCGCAAGAGTTTGGCTTTTTAGTACCTGCAGTACACATTCGAGATAATCTAGATTTAGATCCAAACAGTTATCAGATATCGCTTATGGGCGTTGTAGTTGGCAGTGCGCAAATTCGTCACGACCAAGAACTAGCCATTAACCCTGGGCAGGTTTTTGGTACCCTTGATGGTGTTGCCACTAAAGACCCTGCCTTTGGTTTAGATGCTACTTGGATTAATAAAAATCAGCGAGATCAAGCGCAAACACTAGGTTACACCGTAGTTGATTCAGCAACGGTATTAGCTACGCATTTAAGTCAGATATTAACCAATAATGCCGCTCAACTGCTTGGCCATGAAGAAGTACAAAACTTATTGGACTTACTTGCTAAAAATTACCCTAAGTTAGTTGAAGGTTTTGTTCCCGATACGCTTACTTTGGGCACGGTTGTTAAAGTACTACAAAGCCTAATGAACGAAGGTGTTGCTGTACGTGATATGCGTTCTATAGTGCAAACGCTTGTTGAATACGGTCCAAAAAGCCAAGATGCTGAAGTGCTAACCGCCGCGGTACGCATTAGTATTAGAAAGTTTATTATCCAAGATCTAGTTGGTAGCGCAAAAGAAGTGCCCGTCATAACTTTGGCTCCAGAATTGGAACAAATGTTGCATCAGTCTATGCAGATGGCAGGAGATGATGGCGCTGGTATTGAACCTGGCTTAGCGGAACGCTTACAAAAATCATTAACTGAAGGAGCAAACCAGCAAGAAATGGCAGGTGATACTCCTATATTATTAACGTCGGGAATATTGCGTCAGGTATTGGCTAAGTTTGTTAAATACACAATACCAAGTTTACGCGTGATTTCTTATCAAGAAATACCTGATGATAAACAAATTAAAATCGTTAGTGCTATCGGGCAGTAACAACAAGTCAAAGTTATGCAGGTCATAGCTTAACTAAGAGCAAAGGTAGAGGTTAGCTATGAAAATTAGACGTTTTGTTGCCAAAGATATGCGCACCGCATTAACACAGATCAAAGAAGAACTTGGCGTTGATGCGGTTATTATGTCTAATAAAAAGATTCCAGAAGGTGTGGAATTAATGGCTGCTGTAGATTATAACCAAGCCGTGCCACCTGCTAAGTTTCCTGAAAAAAATAGTCAAGAGAGGCTAAATGCTTCAAGCTCAAGAGAAGTCAGTAATGATGTCGTTAGCCTGGGTCAACGAACACAGCCACAAAATAATATTTCAGCATCAGCATTACCAGTAGCAGAAAACGATAATAGCGCTGACCATGCACCGGTAGATAGTTTATCAGCATTACTCAATCGTCAAGTTCAACAGTCTGCTCAGCAGCAGCCAATCCAGCAAGCGACTCAGCAACATCAGCAAGTTGCTAACAATCTCGATGAATCAACTATCGAGCAGCAGATGAAAAGTTTTACCGATCGCCTCAGTCATCCGAATCCGAATAATTTACCCTCAACATACCAACAACAGATGGGAAGCTCGGCAAATGTCCAGGATGATGACCAAATAACCGCTAACGTATCAAAGAATATATTATCTGCTAGTCCTATTGCTATGGATGTTAATAATGATGCACAGGTGTCATCACAAGATTTTGCCAAAATGCAGCAAGAAATGGCCTCAATACGCTCATTACTAGAACACCAAGTTTCAGGGTTGATGTGGCAAGATATGGCGCAGAAAGACCCGCAACGAGCAGTACTGGTAAATCGATTACTCGCTTTGGGTCTGAATGAACAAATTGCCGATCAAATTGCCGGCTATGTACCAGAGCATTGTCATGAAAAAGAAGCATGGTCACAAGCAACTCAACTTATCGCTAAGCAAATTAATACTACACAAAATGATATTATTAATCGTGGCGGTGTTGTTGCGCTAGTTGGGCCAACAGGGGTAGGGAAAACTACTACTATAGCTAAACTTGCCGCAGGATTTTCTCAAGTACATGGTAGCGATCAAGTAGCTCTTATTTCTACGGATACTTTCCGTATTGCTGGTTTTGAGCAATTAGCAACCTATGGCAAGATTATTGGTTGTCAGGTGAGCCTTGCCAAAGATAGCCAAGCATTAGATGCTCTGTTACAGCAATACTCAAAGAAGAAATTAATTTTAATTGATACTGCTGGCATGGGGCAACGTGACATACGTTTAGCAGAACAATTAACCGCATTAGTGACTAATGCTCGAGTTAGAATTCGAAATTACTTGGTTCTAGCGGCTAACACGCAGCAAGGCGTGATGCAAGAAAATGTAGATCGCTTTAAAAAAGTACCATTATCGGGTTGTATTTATACTAAACTTGATGAAAGTATCAGTATTGGTGAAATAATTACAACTTCGATTCAAAATGGCTTACCAATAGGGTATCTTACTGATGGGCAAAGAGTTCCAGAAGATATTAAAGTTGCAAATGCTGAGAAGTTAGTTACTCTTGCAGATAAGATGGCAACTAAGTCAGCTAACAACAACGTAAGTATATTGCGGCCAATGCCAGTTGCGCCCGCCGCAATAGTATAAGGTTCTAGCTAATAGCTTAAACAGATATGATTAGAAGAAATAATTAAATGATAGATCAAGCGAGCGGCTTAAGAAAGATGCAAGACCTACAGCAAGTTAAAGTAGTAGCAGTTTCAGGCGGAAAAGGTGGTGTTGGTAAAACAAACACCGCCCTTAATACTGCTATTGCCTTAGGACAACAGGGTAAACGAGTATTAGTGCTTGATGCCGATTTAGGCCTTGCTAATGTAGATGTGATGCTAGGACTCAGAGTCAAACGTAACTTATCTCATGTATTGTCAGGCGAATGTGAGCTCGATGATATTATTATTGAAGGTCCTGCCGGGATTAACATTATTCCGGCAACATCAGGATCGCAATCTATGGTGGATTTAACGCCATCAGAGCATGCCGGCCTCATTCGAGCCTTTAGTGAAATGCAAGCACAGTTTGATGTGCTGATAATTGATACGGCTGCCGGTATTTCCGATATGGTATTGAGCTTTACCCGGGCGGCGCAAGATGTGATGTTAGTTGTTTGTGATGAACCTACCTCGATTACTGATTGTTATGCTTTAATGAAATTACTTAGCCGTGATCACGGTGTCTTCAAATTTAAAGTTGTTGCTAATATGGTTCGAAGTCCAAAAGAAGGACAACAACTGTTTGCCAAACTAACAAAAGTAACCGATAGATTTTTAGATGTGGCTATAGAGTTAGTCGCGGTCATTCCCTTCGATGAAAATATGCGAAAGTCTGTGCGTAAGCAACAAGTTATTGTGGAAGCTTATCCGCAATCTCCAGCAGCGTTAGCTTATATTGATTTAGCTAAAAAAGTAAGCCAATGGCCAATTCCTAAGCAAGCTTCAGGGCACTTAGAATTCTTTATTGAGCAGTTACTCGCGAACTAAATAACTGACCAATTAAGCATGTCTTCAATGAGAGCAATAATACGTGGTAAAAGCAAATAGCTACAATAGTCTAATTGATAAATCAGCTTTGCTTGAACAACACACTGTTTTGGTAAAGCGCATTGCCTATCATTTATTGGCAAGGTTGCCAGCGAGTGTGTTAGTAGACGATTTAATTCAATCGGGTATGATTGGCTTATTTGAAGCAGCCAATAATTTTGATAACAGTAAAGGTGCTAGTTTTGAAACGTTTGCCGGGATTAGAATTCGCGGTGCTATGCTAGATGAAATACGTCGAGGAGATTGGACACCACGTTCGGTACACAAAAATAGCCGAATGATAAGTGAAGCCATTAAACAACTCGAAGCGCAATTTGGTAGAGATGTTTCTGATATTGAAGTTGCTGAAAAACTTGATATTTCATTAAATGACTACCATCATATATTAAGAGAAGTCAGTACAGGAAAAATACTCGGTATTGACGATTTAGGTGTTAATGAAGATGCGATAAAGGTAGGTGATGATTATCTAGGCGATGATCCCTATCAAAGTATTGAACACAGCGCTTTTAAAAAAGGCTTAGCTCAATGCATTAGCTCTTTACCAGAGAGAGAAGCTTTAGTACTGTCTCTATATTACGATGAAGAATTGAATTTACGAGAAATTGGTAAAGTGCTTGATGTGAGTGAATCACGGGTAAGCCAAATACATAGTCAAGCGATGCATCGGCTAAAAGCACGCATGCATTCTTGGCAAAGTTAGCAGACTTGTCAACAGACAACTTGCTATAAAAACTACCTTGTTAGGTAAAAAATAACACATAAAAACTAATTAATTTGAATGTTTCGCCGGAGGGTGCCTTGGATAAAAATATGAAAGTGCTTGTTGTTGATGATTTTTCAACCATGAGACGTATAGTGAAAAATTTGTTGCGTGATTTAGGGTTTACCAACATTCAAGAGGCTGATGATGGTAGTACAGCATTACCTATGCTTCAAGGTGGTGACTTTGATTTTGTGGTAACCGACTGGAATATGCCAGGCATGCAAGGTATCGATTTGCTTAAAGCAATACGTGCAGATGCAAGCCTATCACATATTCCGGTATTACTGATTACTGCAGAAGCCAAAAAAGAACAAATCGTGATGGCAGCTCAAGCAGGAGTTAATGGCTATATTGTAAAACCTTTTACCGCCGCAACATTAAAAACTAAGTTAGATAAGATTTTTGCGCGCTTAGCTTAATTTGCGATTTTTAGCTAGCACATGAGTGTTTGGCTAAAGTAAGGTTTTGATAAATATTGTATTAAGGATTTTGCATGACTATAGCTATGACAGGGCAGATCTCATTAGAGCAAGCAAAATCTGTGGTTGAGTTTCTAGAATCAGGTCAGCAAGCAGCAGCGGATGCTATTATTGCTGAAATTCAAAACCCAATCAATTCAGAACTTTTTGCTGAAATTGGTAAATTAACACGCCAACTTCATGACTCATTGACCAATTTCCAGCTAGACTCTAGGTTGTCAGATCTAGCTACAGCAGATATCCCCGATGCCAAAGAACGGTTGAATTATGTTATCACCATGACAGAAGATGCCGCGAATAAAACTATGGATGCAGTTGAGGCTATTTTCCCTGTTGTAGATACTCTTGCTGAACAAGTTGCAGCGGTAAATCCCTCATGGACTAAGTTGATGAACAATGATTTAGACTTAAAAGAGTTTAAATCATTGTGCCTTGATATTGATACCCTGTTAAAAAACACAGGAAAAGAAACCCAACATATACATAGTTTAATGACGGATGTATTAATGGCGCAAGACTTTCAAGATTTAACCGGTCAAGTCATTCGTAAAGTCATTGAACTAGTACGGGAAGTGGAAGAAAGTTTAATCAATATGTTAACGGCCTTCGGAATATCCGCTGAAAAGGTACAAGGTAAAACAACACCTAAAGTGGGTGAAAACCTTGTCGAAGGGCCAATTGTAAATACAGAAAATAGAGATGATGTAGTAGAAGATCAAGATGATGTCGACGATCTTTTGTCAAGTTTAGGATTTTAATGGGAGTTACTGCATGTCTTTCGAAGCAGATGAAGAAATTTTACAGGACTTTTTAGTTGAAGCGGGTGAAATCTTAGAGTCGCTTTCAGAAGAGTTGGTTGAGCTCGAAAATGATGCAGGTAATGCTGAATTATTAAATTCGATATTCCGTGGTTTTCACACAGTCAAAGGTGGCGCTGGTTTTTTAAACCTAGGGGCATTAGTTGATATATGCCATTGGGCTGAGAATATATTCGACCTATTACGCACGGGTAAACGTACGGTTAATCCTGAGCTAATGGATACCATCTTATCGGCACTTGATACTGTCAATGATATGTTTGTACAGGTACAAAGTCGTGAACCTCTTGTTCCTGCAAATGATAGTTTATTAGCTGAGCTTAAAAAACTGAGTGAACCTGAAGGTGTAAAAACACCCCAGCAAACTAGCACTCATACCCCTGAAGTTATTGAACAGGCAAATGAAGCTGTGGTCGAAAGCTCGAGTGATGAAATGAGTGAAGATGAGTTCGAGCGTCTATTAGATGAATTACATGGTTCAGGTAGCGTTCCGACAACCCCCACGGTAACAGAGTCGACATCTTCTATTAGCTCTGTTGGCTCGAGTGATGAAATATCTGATGATGAATTCGAATCATTATTAGATGAATTACATGGTCAAGGTGCTTTTTCTGCTGACGCTGGAGATACAACAAGCAGTGCTCTTACTAGCTCAAGTGATGATATTGACGATTTAGAGTTTGAAAAGTTATTGGATGAACTCCATGGCAAAGGTAATGCACCAAAAGCTACCGATGCATCTAGCTCTAATCAGAAGGTAAGTACGCCTGCTGCCGTACCTAATAGAGAGGTACCTGCAAGTCCTCCTCAAGCTGCTCCTAAAAAAGCCGCGCCGGTAAAAGCTAAAGAAGCCTCTTCGAAAGCCAGCCCTAAAAAGGCAGTGCCTCCTCCCCAAGGTGAAACCACTGTACGAGTAGATACTAAACGACTTGATCAAATAATGAACATGGTCGGAGAATTAGTCCTAGTAAGGAACCGGCTAACAAGTTTAGGCTTAGTTTCAGATGACGAAGACTTGAATAAAGCGGTTACTAATTTAGATGCGGTAACCACGGACCTTCAAGGTGCTGTAATGCAAACACGTATGCAGCCAATTAAAAAAGTGTTTGGTCGCTTTCCTCGTGTAGTTCGCGATTTAGCCCGTAGTTTGAAGAAAGAAATATCACTCGTTTTAGAAGGCGAAGAGACAGATTTAGATAAAAACTTAGTAGAAGCCCTTGCTGATCCTTTAGTACATTTAGTCAGGAATTCAGTCGACCATGGTATCGAAGCTCCGGATGTCCGAGAAGCTATGGGAAAACCTAGAGAAGGTACCGTTGTTCTTGCTGCCTCGCAAGAAGGCGATCATATACTGCTTACCATTAAAGATGATGGTGCAGGTATGGATCCTGAAAAATTAAAAAACATTGCTATTGAACGTGGTGTACTAGATGTCGAAGCTGCCGCTAGAATGCCAGATAAGGAAGCGTTTAGTCTTATTTTCGCCCCTGGATTCTCCACTAAAACTGAAATTTCTGAAGTTTCAGGCCGTGGTGTCGGCATGGATGTGGTTAAAACTAAAATTACTCAGCTGAACGGTACTGTCAACATTGATTCAGAGTTAGGTGTAGGAACAGTACTTGAAATCAAAGTACCACTAACCTTGGCTATATTGCCGACATTAATGGTTGTTGTAGGTAAGCAAACATTTGCTTTACCACTCGCGTCTGTAAATGAAATATTTCATTTAGATTTATCTAGCACTAACAGTGTTGATGGGCAATTGACAATTATAGTTCGAGATAAAGCAATACCCTTATTTTATCTAGATAAATGGCTGGTACGTAATTTTGTTGAGCAATCTCGTGATAAAGGCCATGTTGTTATCGTGCAATTGGGTAATCAACAAGTTGGCTTTGTAGTTGATAGCTTAATTGGTCAAGAAGAAGTTGTAATTAAGCCACTTGATAGGTTACTTCATGGCACACCAGGAATGGCTGGTGCAACGATTACTAGCGATGGTGGTATTGCTCTCATTTTAGATATAGCGAATTTACTAAAATTTTATGCAAAAAAATCACCTGTTAATAAGAAATTACGCAGTTAGTGATTCTCTAAGGTAATATGCTTTAGTGTATTACCAACTGTGACTATTTAGCGTGAATTAAAGTAGCGTTATCAGAGAGGTTAAATGGCCTACAAGGTACTTGTTGTTGATGACTCTAGCTTTTTTAGGCGTAGAGTTACGGACATTCTTAATAAAGATCCAAAATTAAACGTAATTGATGTTGCAGTGAATGGCAAAGAAGCGGTTGAGAAAGCTATGTTGCTTAAGCCTGATGTCATCACTATGGATATTGAAATGCCGGTATTAAATGGTATTGACGCTGTAAAGCAAATTATGGCGAAGTCCCCCACGGCAATTTTGATGTTTTCATCATTAACACACCAAGGTGCTAAAGCAACTCTAGATGCACTTGATGCAGGAGCTTTAGACTTTTTACCTAAAAAGTTTAGTGAAATTGCAAAAAATACTGATGAAGCCGGTAGCTTATTGCGTCAACGGGTTGTTGAAATAGCACGAAAGCCTAGCTTTGCAAAACCAAGAGCAGCTAATCAAACTGGAGTAACACGCCCCCCTTTACAAAAAAACAGGTTAACAACACGTTTTACTAAAACGTCAACCTTATCAACGCCATCATTTGCCCCTACAGCTAAAGATAGAAAAACGCTTAATCGAAGCTCTGGTAAGGAATACAAACTCCTAGCTATTGGTACTTCGACAGGTGGGCCCGTTGCACTGCAAAAAATATTGGTGCAACTTGAACAGAACTTCCCATTACCCATTATTATTGTTCAACATATGCCCGCGGCATTTACTGCTGCATTTGCCAGTCGTTTAAATACCTTGTGTAAAATATCGATTAAAGAGGCTGCCGATGGTGACATATTAAAACCTGGTTGTGCTTATTTAGCTCCTGGTGGTCGACAAATGATTATTAGTGGCAGCGAGAGTAGCGCAAAAATAAAAATCCTCGATGATGATTCACCCAAAATTACTTTTAAGCCAAGCGTTGATATCAGTTTTGGCTCAGCCGCTAAAACGTTTTCCGGTAAAGTCTTAGGAATCATTCTTACGGGAATGGGCTCTGATGGCAAAGAAGGCTCAAGAATGTTAAAAGCTAAAGGCTCAACCATATGGTCGCAAGATGAACAGTCATGTGTCGTTTATGGTATGCCTCAAGCTATAGATAAGGCTGGCTTATCTCAGTTGTCTTTGCCACTCGATTCAATGGCAGCTTCCCTAGTTAAGGAAATTGGCCGTGGATAAGCTAAGTGTCGCAGGGCTGTTTATTGCCCTTTTAGCTGTTTACATTGGCTTTACTCTTGACGGTGGTCACCTGTCTGCTTTATTTGAACTACCGGCTTTTATTATTGTTTTTGGCGGCACCTTAGGTGCGGTTATGCTGCAATCATCAATGATGCAGTTTACCCATGCTATTTCATTACTTAAGTGGGTTTTTTCTCCGCCTAAATACGATATTGAACGGGGTATAAGTGAGATTGTCGATTGGGCTACGAAAGCGAGAGAGTCAGGATATCTTGCTTTAGAAGATACCGCATTAGAAATAGAAGATAGTTATCCCCAAAAAAGGTCGCAATTTATTAGTTGATGGCGTTGAAATTGAAAGTTTTAGAGTCGCGTTAGAGTTAGATTTAGATATATATCGAGAGCATAACTTACGTTCTGCCAATGTATTTGAGGCTATGGGAGGTTACAGTCCTACAATTGGTATATTAGGCGCAGTACTTGGTTTAATTCATGCTATGAGCAACTTAACTGAGCCAGAATTATTAGGGCAGGGCATAGCAACCGCTTTTATTGCCACTATATACGGTGTCGGTTTCGCTAATCTATTCTATTTACCGGTAGCCAATAAAATTCGAGCTATTATTCATCAACAAACTATGTATCGTGAAATGATTTGTGAAGGGCTGGTATCCATTGCTCAAGGAGAAAACCCTCATGCGATAGAGAACAAGCTATCGGCATTTAGGTTAGATAGATGAATCGACTGCGTAATAGAAGACACACGGTAGAGCATGATAATGTTCATCGTTGGCTAGTCTCTTATGCGGACTATATGACATTAATGTTTGCCTTGTTTGTGGTGTTGTATGCAATGGCTATGGTAAACGAAAAGCCTTTTGAAACTATTACTGAATCTTTTGGCCGTGTGTTCCAAGCTTATGAAGATGAAACAAAAAATCAAGGCCATGGTGATAGTGTTTTGATGGTTAACACCAGTAAAACGAATAAAAAGCTATTTGGTAATGGCATCTTAGAGGTTGCTGGCCCTGAAGTTCTGGATAACGAACAAAACTTATCTAATATCTCCGATGCGCAAGTAGGAAACAACTTAACCTCCTTAGAAGAAGAGTTACACACTGCTTTATATGACTTGGTTGAGTCGGGTTTTGCACAATTACAAATAGATGGTGACTGGCTAGAGATAGAGTTAAATAGTGCCTTATTATTTCCCAGTGGTTCATCTTCAGCCACACATACTGCCGAGGCGATTTTATCGGTTATTTATGATGTTATAGGTAAAGCCAGTAACTTTATTCGTGTACGTGGTTATACCGATAACCAAGTGATAAATAATGAAATATTCTCTTCAAATTGGGAGTTATCTGTTTTTAGAGCAACAGCTGTATTAAGAGTATTAGAAAGGCTCGGTTTAAACCCTGCTCGTATGGCTATTGAAGGCTATGGCCAATATTACCCAAGCGCTGATAATTTAACCGTAGAGGGTAGGGCGCAAAATAGAAAAGTTGTTGTCGCTATTTCTAAATATGGTTTAGAGAGAGCTAATTTACTGGTAACCCCAACCATTGATTTAAAAAGCGTTGAAGAAATCACCCAAATTAACGGCATAAATAAAAAAGGCACTGAGCCGTTGAACAAAATCAAAGTAATTCGTCTTGATAGCGGTGGTATACGTATTACTACCCGAGGTGATAATGAAGACACCGAAAAAACCTTAGAAGAGAATAAAACCTCAAAAGAAAAAAAAGCTAATGATGCTATCGAATAAATTAACCATCAAAATTAATGATAATATTAAATGAAAGTAAGTGAGTATTGCTCTTGATAGTTTGGACAATAGCAAATCAAAAAGGTGGTGTGGGTAAAACCACGACAACTATAGCTCTTGCCGGGGTATTAGCAGAGCAAGGGCATCGGGTATTATTGGTTGACACGGATCCACATGCTTCATTAAGTTACTATTTTGGTATTGAATCAGAAGATTTAGACTTGAGTGTTTATGACTTATTTATTCAAGTATCATCAAGAGAACAAATTTTACAAACCTTATGTCCTACCAAGTACCCTAATATAGATATTTTACCTGCAACTATGGGGTTAGCGACGTTAGATCGCTCCTTAGGCACTAAAGGTGGTATGGGCTTAGTATTAAAAAAAGCAGTACAAAAATTAACAGACAGTTATGACTATGTATTAATAGATTGTCCGCCAGTACTGGGCGTACTTATGGTAAATGCTCTCGCAGCGGCAGATCGTATTGTTATTCCTGTGCAAACAGAATTTCTGGCCTTAAAAGGCTTAGAGCGTATGGTCAAAACGATGGAAATCATGCAAGGCGAGCAAGATAGTCCTTTTAAATACACAATAGTGCCAACTATGTTTGACAAAAGAACAAAAGCTTCTATTTTAGCGTTTAAAAAACTACAAGAAGTCTATACTAATGAGATATGGCCCGGTGTAGTCCCCGTTGATACTAACTTGAGAAATGCCAGTCTCGCTCAAGAAGTGCCTTCAGACTTTGCTGCGAACTCTCGAGGCACATTAGCCTACAAAAGTCTTTTGAATTATTTAGTCAAGCAAGGTATGACGCATAATGAGGTTGAACGCTAAATGAGTAATTCGTTAACAGCGAGTAAAAAGGTAATGAAAACTTACCTATCAGAACTGCTAACAGAACCCGAAGTTGCTGAAGAGTTATCACACCAGCGCATAGAAAAAAAGCTGGCTAGAAAACCTTTAGCGCTTAAAGTAAATGACGACAATAAATCATTAGAAAAATTACTTAAAACTGTTAGTGAACCTAAAGAAGTAAGGGGTCAAACAGTTGAATATATTGACGAGATAAAGGTTAATACAGTCCCAGTTTCTACTGATAAAAGCCGTGCTAAATCTATAACTAAGACGCCGAAAAGCTATCGTCAAGGTGACTTTCAAGCAATGTTTTTTGATGTCGCGGGTTTAACTATTGCCGTTCCTCTTATTGAGTTAGGCGGTATTCACAAAGTTGAGAAAACTAATAGTTTAATGGGCAAGCCCGATTGGTTTAAAGGCGTTATGCTTTATCGGGATGAAAAAATTAATGTTGTCGATACTGCTTTATGGATAATGCCAGAAAAATGTGACGAAACTTTAAAAAAATCGCTAAACTATCAATATATTATCATGCTAAATGACAGCCCTTGGGGACTGATGGCTGAAAACTTAATTGATACCGTCATCTTACGTCAAGATGAAGTGAAATGGGTAAATTCACAGAACAAAAGGCCATGGCTGGCAGGATTAGTCAAAGAAAAAATGTGTGCCTTACTCGATGTAAGTGCTTTGATTGAATTGCTTGATAAGGGTAGTGATATCTATCAAGCACAGTAAAACTATTCCTGTCTAGCTTATAGGCAGCTTAAAATAAGTAATTTGAGAGGCAAGTAATATGTCAAATGTAAGACGAAGTGCAAGTGATAAAAGTGAGGCTAATGATGAGGTGTTGCAATGGGTTACCTTTAAATTAGAAAATGAGACTTATGGTATCAATGTTATGCAGGTGCAAGAGGTTTTACGATATAGTGAAATTGCTCCGGTACCAGGTGCTCCACTTTATGTACTTGGTATTATAAATTTGCGCGGTAATGTTGTCACCGTTATCGATACCCGCTCTCGATTTGGTTTAGAGCCTTGTGATATTACTGACAATACCCGTGTGGTGGTTATCGAGTCAGAAAAACAAGTCATAGGGATTTTGGTTGACAGTGTCGCTGAAGTTGTTTATTTAAAGTCCTCAGAAATTGATGATGCGCCAAACGTAGGCAACGAAGAAAGTGCTCAGTTTATCCAAGGTGTTTCAAACCGCGATGGTGAATTACTTATTTTAGTTGATTTAGATCAACTACTTTCTGACGACGAGTGGGATGAACTCAAGCAGTTCTAATTATCTTATTTCGAAACGGGAAATGTTTTTTGCCCAAGATTAAGTCTGTATATACGGACTTAACTATTATTACATTCAATTAAATTCAATTACGCGTTTAGATTTATTTAAGGCAAAAATCATCAATGTCATTGTTAGCTGTCCCAATAATTTCAGTGTTAGCATTATTCCTAGTAGTGCTTTCTAGTACGATATTTTATCTATTTTTAACTAAGTTGAAACGTAAGTTATCTATGCTGGATATACAAATGCAAAGTACTGTTTTATTAGTTAATGAGTTACAAAGTATAAATAGTAAGCTACAGCAAGAGTTGGATCGCTTGGCGACAGACAATGAGCAGTTTGCTATAGAAAATCGTCAGGTATCAAAACAATTAGAACATCGTATTAAAAATCTTACGCTCCAAGCAAGTGAGCAACAACAGTTATTGACACAATGGCAAGAAAACCAAGGACAAGATAAATTTTATAATCGAGCCTTTAAGCTAGCAGCAAAAGGAGCAGGTATAGAGGAAATCATCAGTGAATGTGAATTACCCCGTGCAGAAGTTGAAATGTTGCTTTCTGTCTATCAGCAACGCGCTCGCTCTCAGTAAATAATTGTCACCAGCTTTTACTTAATGAAACTAGATATAGTGAAACTGCGCTGAAACGTTATTCACCCAACAATTGATTTCATGTTAGACTGCCGTCGTTTTCTCATACATTATTATGTAACGGCAAGGACCTTCGCCCCGTGAGCTCAGCCATAACCCCATATTTTCGACTCTTTATACTTATTGTCATCGTTTCTCTTGCTGGTTGTTCGTCGACACCAAGTCAACAAGAACAAACAGATTTTACTGATGAAACCAGCGTAACTGAGCCTAGAGATCCTTTTGAAGCTATCAATAGACCTTTTTGGACTTTTACTTGGGATTATGTAGATAAGTATATTGCTAAACCCTCATCAGAAGTTTACACAACTTACACACCACCATTTTTACGTGCTGGCTTATATAATATAGCGTTAAATTTAAACGAGCCGGCTAGTATTATTAATAATGTCTTGCAGCTTAAATTTGAAGCAGCAGCAAAAAATACCGGCAGGTTTGTGCTTAATTCAACCATAGGTCTCTTTGGTTTTTATGATCCCGCCAGTGATTTTGATTGGTCAGGAGAGCAAGAAGAGTTTGGCGAGGTACTTGGTAGTTACGGGGTGGGCGATGGCCCCTATATTGTTATTCCAGGTTTAGGTCCAAGCTCAGTCAGAGAAGAGGTAGGTGATTATGTTGACAGTCTTTATTGGCCCATGGTTGTTATTGATTTTTGGCCGAATCTTGCTCGCTTAGGCATATTAGCCTTGGAGAAAAGGGCGGCAGTTCGAGATCAAGAGCAGCTTGTTGCTGAATCTGAAGATCCTTATGAGTTTATTAAAAATGCCTACTTTCAAAACATGAATTATAAACTTTTTGATGGCAACCCACCCATTATAATTAATGAAGCGGAAGAAGACGAAATAGATGCCTTTCTCGATGAGTTTGATGATATGGACTAGTTCATATTATTTCAGAGAATAAATAAAATAAACGAGTACCTATGCTGATAACAATTTGGTAGAATTGCGGCAATTTTTTTAGATACACTATATTGGAATAATTAAATGAATATTATTGAAGGTTCGTTTGAAGCAAAAGGCAAAAAATTTGCTATTGTAGTATCACGTTTTAATCACTTTATTGTTGATAGTTTATTAGCAGGCGCAATCGATGCGCTTAAACGTCATGGTAATGTTAATGATGACGATATTACTGTCGTCCGTGTACCTGGAGCATATGAGTTACCGCTAGCAGCTAAAAAAATTGCTAAAAAAGGCGAAGCTGATGCCATTATTGCAATTGGTGCGGTAATTCGTGGTGGTACTCCTCATTTTGATTTCGTTGCTGGTGAATCTAACAAAGGTTTAGCACAAGTTTGCTTAGACTGTGAAATCCCTGTTTCATTTGGTGTGATTACTACAGACTCTATCGAACAAGCTATTGAACGAGCTGGTACTAAAGCTGGTAACAAGGGTGCTGAAGCAGCTCTTGGCGCATTAGAAATGGTTAATGTATTAGCTAAAATTTAATTTTTAAACTTAATTCTCAACATAAGAAAAGTGGAAACATATTGTGAAACCGTCTCCTAGAAGAAAAGCCCGTGAGTTGGCCGTACAAGCAATCTATTCATGGCAAGTTAGTCAAAACGTAGTAAATGATATTGAAGTTAACTTTATTGCCGATAACAGCAAACGTCGGTTTGATATTGAATATTTTCAATTGTTATTACGTGGTGTTACCGCCAATATTAGTGATATAGATGCAGCAATTTCGCCGTATGTAGACCGTCCACTTAATGATATAGATCAAGTGGAAAAGGCGATATTGCGTGTAGCAGTGTTTGAACTAAAAGACTGCACTGATGTGCCTTATCGCGTAGTGATAAACGAAGCTATAGAGTTAGCTAAGTCATTTGCAGCTGATGATAGCCATAAGTTTGTTAACGGTGTTTTAGATAAAACAGTAAAATTAATTCGTCCTGAAGAATAACCTATTAGTACCAATTTATTAGCAACTAAAGGCTTAGCATGAAAGAGTTCGAGTTAATTAAGCATTTCTTCACCAAACAAAAAGTTAAACGTAAAGACGTTGAACTTGGTATTGGTGATGATTGCGCTGTTTTAGCGCCTATTGAGAATCAAAATATTGTGGTAACGACAGATACATTAGTAGCTGGAGTACACTTTCCATTTGAGACTAGCCCCAGAGCTATTGGCCATAAAGCTGTTGCGGTAAATTTGTCTGATATTGCTGCAATGGGCGCTAAGCCAAGTTGGTTGTCTTTAGCATTAACGCTGCCTGATGTCGATGAAGCCTGGTTAAATGAGTTTTGTGAAGGTGTCTTTGAACTATGTGAGTTTTATAATGTAGAACTCATCGGTGGAGATACTACGCAAGGACCATTAAGTATAACTATTACCGCACAGGGATTAACCCCTCAAGGTAGTTACTTGTCACGTTCTGGTGCTAAAGCAGGTGACTGGCTTTATGTTACCGGTGAACTTGGTGACGCGGCTTTAGCTTTACAACAAATTACCGGTAAAGTCGATATTGAGCCTCAATTTATAAATATCATAAGAAATAAGCTTGATTATCCAAAGCCAAGAGTTTTAGCCGGGCAAACGTTACGTGAATATGCTTCAGCAGCAATAGATCTTTCTGACGGATTAATAGCCGATTTGGGACATATATGCCAAGCATCCAATGTCGGTGCTAATGTAGTGCTTGATGCCCTACCTCTTTCTACGATAATGCGTGATAGCTTACTTTCCGAAGATGCTATCGCTTTGGCACTATCGGGTGGGGATGATTATGAGCTTTTGTTCACTGTCTCTGAAGATAACAAAGTAGGAATGGAGACGGCAATGTCTCATGCCGGTACACCTGTTACTTGTATAGGACAATTGAATGCCTCCCAAACTATCACTACAACCTTGAACAATAAGCCTATTCCAATTAATACTGCTGGTTTCGAGCATTTTACCGAATAGCACCCTAAGCAATTTACTTATCAATTAAAAATGAACCACTAACAAATTAAGCACTTAATTATATGTCGGGTAAAAATACACAGGTTAATTTTAATCTGGCGAATCCAATACAGTTTTTAGCTTTAGGCTTTGGCAGTGGTTTGGCGCCAAAAGCTCCTGGTACTTTTGGTACGCTTGCTGCCGTGCCACTATTTTTACTTATGAGTGGTTTAACGCCCTTAATTTATGGTTTAGTCGTCTTAGTGGTTTGTATTGCGGGTATTTATATCTGTGGTAAAGCGGCAAGTGATGTTGGTGTACACGACCATGGTGCAATTGTCTGGGATGAGTTTGCAGGCTTTTTTATCACTATGTTTATGGTCCCGGTGAGTTGGCAGAGTGTCTTGGTCGGCTTTGTTTTATTTAGAATCTTTGATATTGCTAAACCTTGGCCAATATCACTAGCAGATAAAAAGCTAACGGGTGGCTTTGGTATCATGTTTGACGATGTACTAGCGGGTCTCTTTGCACTTGCCATCATGCACCTTATTTTCTAATTAATTAAGACTTTTTATCATTAACCTTTATCATACGGTAGAGGTTAATGTTTCAGTAAATCCTGCATTATTTTCACCTTTCTTTACTTTAGAACAATAGTAATTTAACCACATTTACGCTACGTTTAAACTAGGTCATAAGTGCCGATAATGATGGATAATGAATTTGATAGTAAAATACTTAGTCATCTTACTTGTTTTTATCAACACTTGCCCTCAGGTCTATTATTAAGTGACACATTATCAATTAGGTAAAATAGTCATTTAGATGAAATAGTCATTAAGTAACAGTAAAAAAGGAATACCTATGAAAATAAATCTTTCTGGTCATCATGTAGAAGTTAATGATTCAATCAAAGAGCATATCGAAGAAAAATTCTCTAAAATTGCCAACCACTTTCCAACATTAATATCTCTAGACGTAATTGTCTCTAAAGAACATCATCAATATCAAGTCGAGCTAACGACAAACTATGAAGGTGGACGAATTTCAGCTACCGGTTTAGATGGTGTTATGTATCCGGCTATTGCCAATGCCGCAAAAAAACTCGATGCAGCCCTTAAACATAGAAAAGGGCAATTGAAAGCTAATATGCACACCAAACCAGGTGCAACGACTCCTGAAATTGCCCATGAAAAGGTGCAAGAGATGAACCTATCATAATTCTCCTATAATCCTATAATCTTCAAACTAGAAAAGCTGTTGAACCTTGTTCGCAGCTTTTTTTTTATCAAATTTATAACTTATTTTTAATTCGTACAAATAATTACTGCATTGCAGACTCGCTGTGTAATAATCAAAGCCATTAATATTTAAAGCATTAACCTCACAAGGAATTTTTTGATGCTCAAACGCTTTTTAAGACAATCCAATACCTGCCAAATTACAACGAGTAAACTCGCAATATTTGGACTTTTATCTCTCACACTTACTGCTTGCAGCAAAGAAGAGGTTAAGGTAAAACCACCAGCGCCAGCGGTATCGGTATACTCAATTAAAGCACAACCTATTGGCGGATATCGCGAGTTTATTGCACGAACAGAAGCTTTCAAAGAAGCCGACTTACGCGCTCGTGTTGAAGGTGAGTTAATTGAACGCCATTTTAGAGAAGGCAGTAATGTTGAAAAGGGACAAGTATTATTAAAAATTGACCCCGCAGCATACCAGGCAGCATTATCAGCAGCCAAAGCTGACTTAAGCTCTAGAATCTCAGGCGAAGAAAATGCTCAGCGTAACTTAAAACGTGCCAATGACCTTATTGATGATGGTTATATTTCTCAATCTGATTATGACCGTTTAACTACTGAAGAGTCGCAAGCTAAATCAGCGGTTAAAGCGGCAGAAGCATCACTTGAAAAAGCGGAACTTGATTTAAGTTATACCACAATCACAGCGCCTTTTAGCGGTCGAATTGGTAAAGTAAATTATAACGTTGGTAATATTGTTGGTCCAACAAGTAACCCCTTAGCAACCTTGATTATCAGTGACCCAATTTTTGTAAGTTTTCAGGTTGAAGAGAGTTTCTATATTACTTACTTACAAGAACATCAGGGTGCAAGAACTGCCAAGGAAGCTGAATTTGAGCTATCTCTACGCTTGCCAAATAATACTGAATATCCAGAAAAGGGTCAGTTAAACTTTTCTGATACTAAAATTGCCCAAGGTATGGGTACCGTTGAATTGAGAACCGTTTTCCCTAACCCTCATAATATTATTTTACCAGGGCTATTTGTTACCTTGATTGTTGAAACGTTAGATAAAGAGGAAATGGCGTTAATACCACAAGCAGCAGTACAAGAAAATCAGCAAGGTAAATTTGTCTTAGTTGTCGGAGCAGATAATAAGGTTAAACAGCGTCACGTTGTCTTAGGGCGAAGAATTAATGC
>NZ_JABSOV010000017.1:55144-61299 GCF_013215345.1 Colwellia sp.
GTGGGTTGTTGAAAAAGGCGTTGCTATTTGTGAAAAAGTGATAGTCGAAGGCTTACAAAAAGTTCGAACTGGTGTGGAAGTAAATGGTGTTATTAAGCATGTTGACCCACTGACTGGTACCATCTCAGATATTAATGATAAAACGAAAAGCACCGCCAAAGCTAATGAAGTAAATGATAGCCCAAGTGCTACCGTCGATAAGTAAACAAGGACGATTTTATGATCAGTAAAACTTTTATCAATCGCCCTAAATTCGCGTTTGTTATCTCTATTGTTATCACACTTGCCGGCTTAATTGCCATGAGCGTGTTGCCAGTAAATATGTACCCAGAAATAACACCACCTCAGGTTCAAATTTCTGCCGTCTATCCAGGAGCAAGTGCTCAAATTGTTGAAGAGTCAGTTATCAGGCCTATTGAAGAACAGGTCAATGGCGTAGAAGATATGATGTATATCGAATCTTCTGCCTCCAATAATGGTACTGCAGTTATTACGGTATTTTTTAAAGTAGGTACTGATGGTGATATTGCCCAAGTCAATGTGCAAAACAGAGTCGCCTTAGCTACTAGCTCATTACCTGCAGAGGTAACCCGTCAAGGGGTTGATGTTAAGAAAAAGTCTAGTTCAATGTTGTTAGGTATTAACTTGTTTTCTGAACAAGAAGGTATTGACCAACTCTTTTTAAGTAATTATGCCTCTAACTATTTAACTGAGCCGTTAGGTCGTATCGAAGGTGTTGCCTCAGCAGAAATTATGGGTGAAATGACCTATAGCATGCGCGTATGGTTAAACCCTGAGCGTATGGCATCTTTAAGTATTACTGTTACTGAAGTTCAGCAAGCATTACAAGAGCAGAATATGATAGTTGCTGCTGGTAAGTTCGGGGCTAGCCCATCGTTACCTAGCCAACAATTTGAGTACTCTATTCAAGCCAAAGGGCGTTTACAAACACCGGAAGAATTCGGCCAAACGATAATTCGCGCTCAGCTCAATGGTAACTTTATCCGTTTAAGTGATATTGCGCGTTTAGAGTTAGGTGCAGAAGATTATTCAACCCAAGCAAGGTTAAATGGTAAAGAAACTGCCTTTCTTGTTATCTACCAGCTACCTGATGCTAATGCCACTGAAGTTGCTTCGTTAGTAAAAGCTGAAATGGAAAAACTTTCTCAGCGTTTCCCCGATGGTTTAGAGTATGTTATCCCCTACGATACTACTAAATTTATCGACCGCTCCATTGAAGAAGTTATGGTTACCCTCTTTCAAGCGATAGCTTTAGTCATATTAGTGGTGTTTTTATTCCTGCAAAACTGGCGTGCCACCATCATTCCAACCCTAGCAATTCCTGTGTCACTCATTGGTACTTTTGCCTTTATGATATTGATGGGTTATTCAATCAACACCATTACCTTATTTGGTTTAGTACTTGCCATCGGTATCGTGGTAGATGATGCCATTATCGTGATAGAAAATGTTGAGCGTATTTTAAAAGAAGAGCAGTTACCCATTAAAGAAGCGGTCACCAAAGCGATGGAGCAAGTTTCTGGACCTATTATCGCTACCACCTTGGTACTATTAGCGGTTTTTGTTCCCGTGGCCTTTATGCCAGGAATAACCGGTGAATTATATAAACAATTTTCAGTCACTATTTCATTTGCTGTGTTAATTTCGTCACTGAATGCCTTAACCCTAAGTCCTGCACTTTGTGTCGTGTTATTAAGTGCTGAAAAAATGAAACCCATTTCCTGGTTAGTGCCATTTGAACGTCTTATTACTAAGGTCACTGGCAGCTATACCAAAGCCGTTGGTTTCTTACTTAAGCGACTAGCTCGCGTAGGTCTTTTTGTCGGCTTAATGTTTATTGGTGCCGGTTGGTTAACAACTTCAGTACCAACAGCCTTTTTACCTGCTGAAGACCAAGGCTACCTATTTGTCGATGTCCAGCTACCTGATGCCGCGTCAAGTAATCGTACGCAAGCGGTAATGGATAAGATCACTCCACTGATATTAAACGATGCAGCCGTTGATGATATTATTACCGTGTCAGGTTACTCACTACTTGGTGGTGCCGGCTCAAATAATGGTCTGGCAATTATTCTCCTTAAAGACTGGGAAGAGCGTACCGCGCCTGAATTAGGGCTAAGGCAGTTAATCCCACGATTAATGGGGCAATTATGGACTATGCCTGATGCACAAATTATGGTATTTAATCCGCCGCCTATTCCTGGTCTTGGCAATAGTTCAGGCTTTGAATTTAAATTGCAAGACAGTGAAGGTAGAGATCCTGCTTCGTTAGCACAAGTGATGAACGGACTCATATATGAGGCGAATCAACGACCTGAATTAACACGAGTATTTAGTACCTTTAGAGCTAATGTTCCGCAATACTTTTTAGAGGTAGACCGTAATAAAGCCAAAGCTCAAGGTGTCTCTTTATCTGATATATTCTCGACTTTGCAAGCGCAATTAGGCTCTTTATATATTAATGACTTTAGTCAATTTGGCCGAACCTATCGTGTCACTATACAAGCTGAAAGTCAGTATCGAAAAGACCCATCAGATTTACGTTATTACTTTGTCCGTAATAAAGATAATGAAATGGTGCCGCTAACTACCTTGGCAACGATTAAGCCTATTTTAGGGCCAACAACCATTAGTCACTTTAACTTATATCGTAGTGCGAGTATCACTGGTAATGCTGCGCCAGGTTATTCATCAGGACAGTCTATTGATGTTATGGAAGAGCTAGCCAGTAAATTGCCGCAAGGTTATATCTATGAATGGTCGGGACAGTCTAAGCAAGAATTAGAAGCGGGTAATTTAGCACCTATTTTATTTGGTTTAGCTATCCTCTTTGTTTACTTATTCTTAGTGGCACAATATGAAAGTTGGACTATTCCATTTTCAGTGCTAGCCGCGGTACCGTTAGCGCTATTTGGCTCTATGTTGGCACTTTATACTGTTGGCATGGCAAATAACATCTATGCGCAAGTTGGCTTAGTATTATTGATAGGTCTGTCCACTAAGACCGCCATCTTGATTGTCGAATTCGCCATGGAGCAAAGGGCGGCGGGAGAGACCATTATGAATGCAGCACTTAATGCGGCTAGAATGCGTTTTCGTGCGGTATTGATGACAGCTTTTTCTTTTATTCTCGGTGTATTACCGCTGGTATTTGCAACGGGGGCCGGTGCGGGTAGTCGGGTATCGCTCGGTATCACCGTACTATCGGGTATGATCGCCGCGACGCTGTTTGGTACTTTACTGGTGCCTTACTTCTATTTAGTGATTCAGCGTATGCGAGAAAAAATTAAAGGCAATCCAGATGTTAGCTAAAGGTTTTACCACCTGCTAGCACCAAAAAGGGCACATACTATATATAAATAGTATGTGCCCTTTTTATTTGTTTGCTAAAAGCCTAACGATAAATGCTAAAGTAACTAACAATCGATGATAATGACTATTTAGTATCTATTCAGCAAAACCTTTATTTAGGTGTTAGTTTAGGCGCTACTCTGACTCTTGCGATGCTTCTGCTTCTTCAAGTTTAGCTCTATCGGCTTTTGATACATACTTAGGTTTATTACTGGTATGTAACTTTGAATTCATTTTCTTAACTTTCTTTTTCAAAATATTGTTCATCTTCTTTTTTCTATTCATCTTATAATCTCTACATATATACTTAAAATTATTCTAGCTATTCTTATAGAAAAATAACTACTACAAACATCAATGGCAAGTAAGGGTACAACACCGTCGGCTTTAATGAATTAGCCATATACTCGGCAATAAGTGCCTTGCTAGTTGGTCGGTTCATTTGCCACTGTTTATACATTAAATAGGGTTTAGTCGACTCACTTGTCTGTTCAGCCTCATTTAGCGCTAATTTATCTTCTATCGCTATTATCGCATTTGCGGTACGACACTGAAAGGTTTTCCAAATACCTTCTTGCAACCAAAGTACAGCGACTAGCAGTAAGGCAACAAGCGCCGTCAATGAAAAGGTTAAGGACAACAAGGTGATAGCGGTGGCAACAAGCTTGATAATTAGAGCATAACTTTCATAACTTTCATGATTGTTATGCAAGGTTTGCCATTGCTGAAGTAATAACTGTTTTGAAACTGTGGTCATAGGGCTGAATACCATTGTTCTAATGTACTGGGGTTGAGCAAAAATTACTGTTATTATGCGCGCATTATCTTTCTCTTTAAAGTTATCTTGGCTTTACATTGAAATTTTTCTTATCTTTTGGCTTAGCGTTTAGCTAGGCAATTTAAACCAGAGGCGTTTATTTTGAGTACTAATTCAACTACATCATCGTTAGCTTTTTCTTCATTAAGCTTAAAACAGGATCTAGTTAAAAACTTATCGTCCCTTGGCTATGAGAAAATGACACCAATTCAAGCTAAAACCTTACCTGAATTGCTTAAGGGAAAAGATGTTATTGGCGAAGCTAAAACGGGCTCAGGCAAAACGGCGGCTTTTGGTTTAGCATTACTTAACAAACTAGAAGTTAAAAAGTTTCGCATTCAATCTATGGTAATTTGTCCAACTCGAGAACTGGCTGATCAAGTTGCGAAAGAGTTGAGAAAACTAGCACGTGGTATTCATAATATTAAAATATTGACACTTTGTGGCGGCACACCATTTGGTCCACAAATTGGTTCTTTAGAACATGGCGCACATGTTATTGTTGGTACCCCAGGTCGCCTTGAAGAACACGTTATAAAAGGCACCTTACAATTAGATAACTTAAACTTATTAGTGCTTGATGAAGCTGACCGTATGCTAGAAATGGGCTTTCAAGCGGCGCTTGACAATATTATTGGACGTACACCACTTGACCGTCAAACGTTACTTTTCAGTGCAACGTTTCCAGAGCAAATCAAGTCCATTAGCGAAAGTATCATGACCGATCCGGTGATGGTTAAAATCGCTTCTAGTGAAGACCAATCAACTATCAGCCAAAAGTTCTTTAAAGTAAGTGATGATGACAGTCGCCTAGATGCGTTACGTTTATTGTTACTAGACAAGCAAGTTGAATCGACTGCTATTTTTTGTAATACCAAAAAAGAAACCAAGCAAGTTGCTGACGCCTTACATTTTGATGGCTTTAGCGTGTTAGCTTTACATGGCGATCTAGAGCAGCGTGATAGAGATCAAACCTTATTACGCTTTGCCAACAAAAGTGCTTCAATTCTTGTCGCTACTGATGTAGCGGCACGTGGCTTGGATATTGATAGTTTAGATTTAGTGATTAACTATCATATTGCCCGCGATAGTGAAGTACACGTACATAGAATTGGCCGAACAGGTAGAGCAGGTAGTACAGGTATTGCTTATTCACTATTTAGTGACAAAGAAAGTTATAAAGTTGGTTTACTTGAAGATTACCTTGAAGCTGTTATCACACCTGAGCCGTTGCCTTCATCAGCTGTACTTGGTTATGAACGTCCACAAGCTAAAATGGCAACCATTCAAATTGATGGCGGTAAAAAGCAAAAAGTTAGAGCTGGAGATATTTTAGGTGCACTTACTGGTGATAATGGCATTAAAGGCTCAGAAGTTGGTAAAATTTCGGTACTTGATAACAAAGCCTATGTAGCTGTTACTAAAGGCGCGTTAAATTTGGCGTTGCGAAAGATAACTAAAGGGAAAATGAAAGGGCGTACCTTCAATGCACGTCACTTAACTTTTTAATAAGCTAACGTTTAAATTAAAAGCTAGATGAAAAAATCCTACCAAGAGCGGCTTGTCAACAAGCAGCTCGATTTTGATGCCGCTCAAACACAAGCTATTGATGCTTTAGTTTTACTATCCGAACAGCTGATTGAGCGACAGCAATCACCCAAAAAATTTAAGAAACCCATTCCAGGTATATACTTCCATGGCAGAGTTGGTCGCGGTAAAACCATGCTGATGGATTTATTTTACCAGCAGTTGCCGATAAAAAATAAGAAACGCATCCATTTTCATCACTTTATGGAAAGTGTGCATCAACAACTCGCCCAATTAACCGGGAAGTCTGAACCCCTTAACCATATAGCTAAAGCATGGGCAAAAAATATTGAGCTGTTATGTTTCGATGAGTTTTTTGTTAGTGATATTGGTGATGCTATGTTGCTTAGAGGCCTGTTCTCTGCACTGTTTTCTCAAG
>NZ_JABSOV010000170.1 GCF_013215345.1 Colwellia sp.
GACTCGGGTGATATTCAAATTAACCAGCAAGATATTAGTCAGGTGAGCCAACATTCACTACGTACTCATATTGGTATTGTGCCGCAAGATACCGTGCTTTTTAACGATACCTTATTTAATAATGTGCAATACGGCTGTCCAACAGCAAGTAAAGACGAGGTATTAAAAGCCATTGAGCTGGCGCATTTATCTGAATTTATTGCCAGTTTGCCCGATGGTTTAGCCACTATGGTTGGTGAGCGTGGCTTAAAACTTTCTGGTGGTGAAAAGCAGCGGGTCGCGATTGCCCGTACCATATTGAAGAATCCACAAATATTGGTTTTTGATGAAGCTACCTCGTCCCTTGATAGTCATTCAGAGCAAGCAATCTTAACGGCCATTAATGAAGTTGCTAAAAACAGAACCAGTCTTGTTATTGCCCATCGCCTGTCAACTATAGTTGATAGTGATAATATTATTGTTATGAGTCATGGTGAAATAGTAGAGCAGGGTAATCATCAACAACTACTCGCGCTGCAAGGACAATACAGTAAAATGTGGCAGTTACAGCAATCCTGAGCTAACACTGACACTTGCACCAAAACTAAGACTATAAATAAAAGAAAAACGTAGAGTTTCCGTTATGAATAAAGAAGTTAAACAAAACGCACAACAGCAAACACTTCAGAAAGCACTAGCTGAGCAAGAATCAGCTGAAGTGAGCGCCACCAAACAGTGGTTAGATGAAATCATTATCGGCTTAAATTTTTGTCCCTTTGCCAAAAAAGAATTTGTTAATAATACCATTTGCTATCATCAGTCAGCGCTTGAGCAAGTTAAGCCAGCGCTTAAAGAATTGTTAGCGCAATGTCATTATTTGCAACAACATGACGAGATTGAAACCACTTTAATCATCTATAGTGATGGCTTTCGCAGTTTTTCACGTTATCTTGATTTAGTTGATTATGCTAACGATTTACTGATTGATTCAGGCTTTGAAGGGGTATTTCAACTAGCGACTATGCACCCTGAGTACTGTTTTGCCGATGATGATTTTGATGCCGCCAGTAACTTCACTAACCGTTCTCCTTATCCAATGCTGCATATTATTCGTGAAGCAAGTATGGCAAAAGTGCTTAAGGTTTATAAAGAGCCGGAAAAAATTCCCGAAAATAATATGGCGTTAGCAGAGCAAAAGGGCAGTGATTTTTTCCAAACGGTATTAACGCGTATTCACCAAAAGCATCCACAAAAATAGTCTCTTGCCTAATCAGCCATTTATAGATAACCATTCAGCACCTTAAATTACATCTTGTTAACTATAACGATTGATTGAAACTTATGCAGTGCTCATTTATTGTACACGTTTGAGGCTAGCGTATGAGAACCAGTTATCAGGGTAAAGAGTAGCGTTTTAAGTGTTTTGAGGACTTATGGGCCTTTATCGCAGCATATTAGTGCAAGCCCCCATAAGTAAAGACTAAGACTAATTACTAATACCAATGTCAATTTGTAGTAGCTAATTGCTTACACAGAGGATGGAATATTTTATTGAGCTTAGGTCGCTTTATTTAATTTCTTAGGTAAAATGACGCACGTTTCATTAATTTTCTCCGTGGTAATATGCCTGCTTTAGAACAATTTTTACTTATCGCTATGGTACATTTTCTTGCCGTAGCAAGTCCTGGCCCCGACTTTGCCCTTATTTTAAAACAGAGCATTCGCTATAACCGACGTATTGCTATTTACACTAGTTTTGGCATTGCCGCAGGTATTATTGTGCATGTCACTTATTCCTTGGTGGGAATAGGGCTATTAATTGCCAGCGACGAGCGTTTATTTACCGCATTAAAATACATTGCCGCTAGCTATTTTTGTTATATCGCTTGGCATTGTTTAAGGGCGAAAAAGCCTGACAACGACTTATCAGGCTCAGTAAGCAAAGATGTCAATGACAGTACAGTTTCATCGGGTGGTGCAGCAAAATTCGAGACGGCTATCAAGACTCCATCGGCTAAAAGTGCTTTTCTTAATGGCTTTTTAATTAATGCTTTAAACGTCAAAGCGACATTGTTTTTTGTCAGTTTGTTTTCAGTGGTTATTGCTCCTGAAACATTGTTGAGTATTAAAATTGCTTATGGCGCCTATCTAGTTGCCGCTACAGGGGCGTGGTTTTGCTTCCTTTCTTATATGCTTACGCAAGACAGAGTACGTTATGTTTTACAACGTAAAGGCTATATTCTTGATCGTGTTATGGGAATAATCCTATTGTTACTCGCTATTCAGCTGGTGCTAAGTGATCTTCAATAAGCTGTTTTATCTGCCAACTTGCTTGTTAAATTGATCGCTAAATAGCGCTATGAGCAATCTATTGGCATTTCCAGTATAATAGAGCGCAAATGTAGTATTACAGTATGAAAAAGGGTTAGTTTTGCCAGAAAAAATTATAATGAATTCCATTGGTGGTAGTGTTGAGCGCGCAGTAAAAGGCGAATACTCAATTGATGTTAAAGCTATTTTAACGGAAGCGTGGCAGCTGACATTAAAGTCGCGGTTGTCGATTAACCTAGCACTGTTTTTAGTTTTAGTTTTTGGCATGATAGTGTCATTTATTGCCAGTAGCTTTTTTGGTGGAATTGAAGAAGTTTTCCAAGATGCGCAAGCAGAAGGCTCTCAAGCACTACAGTTGATCAATGTTATTGTCACTATGGCAGTATGGCCATTTATCGCCGGCATAGAAATGATGGGTGTGTACCATGCCGTTAATAAGCCAACAAATTTTAAAATGGTATTGTCTTTCTTACATCGGGGTAGTTGGGTTGCGCTTTGTGCGCTGTTAACCTCTATTCTTATTAGTATTGGCTTTCAATTGTTAATTATTCCAGGAGTGTTATTGGCCGTAATGTTGTCATTAACCATACCTTTAGTGGTTGAGAAAAAGTTAACGCCAGTACAAGCTATTATTTTATCGGTTAAAGCCTTACGTTTTAAAGTAATGCCTTTGTTAGGTATTTATTTAGTGCTAAGCATGTCATTAATCGCTCTGATAGTTCCTATCCTTTTATTAGTAGAGTCGAGTTTGGCACCGATTGCTATTATGGTGTTTTTATTTGGCTTATCTTATTTAGCACCTTGGTACTACAACGTTAAAGGCGTGTTGTACCGTGAAATATTTGGCGTCTTTTCTGATGAAAATACCCCAGCTATAGACTCAACCAATCCTACGAATAAAGACGCTGGCCATAATGGCTCAGATGATACTTTTTCTGCTTAATTTTTATCATAAATAAGGAGTTTTTATGAAAAGCATGTTCTTTACTCGCTTTATATTATGCCTTGCGCTAGTTGCAGCGATACTAGCGCCCTTTACTTTTTTAGTGCCTAAGCCGGTAGTAATAGTTGCAGAGACTGAATTAGTCGTTGTAGAGGTCGAGGTACCAGTAGTTGAACCAGTAAAAGTAATTGAGCCACCGTTACATCAGGTCGATTTACCTGACTTTGCTGCTATCTATGATATTCCCACTAAAAAGCGTCAGTTTTTTGCTTTTATCCGCCCGGCAATTGATGCCAAAAATACTGAGTTAGCACAAGATAGAAGTAAGCTCGAATATTGGCATGAACAAATATCATTAGGTTTAGGGCTGACAGATGAAGAGCAAATTTCACTGCAAGTGCTGATCAAGGCTTATCGTATTAATAAGGAAGCTTCAACATTGCAGCAAATTAATGATTTGTTAATGCGTGTTGATATTATTCCTACGTCGTTAGTTTTGGTGCAAGCGGCTAATGAGTCTGCTTGGGGAACATCTCGTTTTGCTCGAATAGGCTTAAACTTTTTTGGTATTTGGTGTTATAGAACCGGTTGTGGCATGGTCCCAGGTGGTCGTAACACGGGCGCTAAACATGAAGTTGCAGCGTTTCAAAGTGTCGATGCTGCGGTGTCTGGATATTTTAATAATATAAATAAGCATAATGCTTATCATATATTTAGAACAATTCGTGCCGAATTAAGGGTGCAAGATCAACCCCTTGATGCTGAAATTCTAGCAGCAGGCTTATTACCTTATTCAGAGCGTGGTGCTGATTACGTGTTAGATATCACTGATATGTTACGCCATAACCAAAGTTACTTTGTTGAGCCGAGTGGCCAACAGACTGCTTTAGCGGATTAACCTAAATAGCGGTCTGATATAAGTGAACAAAAAAAAGCCCAATATCTATGATATTGGGCTTTTTTATTAATTTACATGCCTATGCACTTGGTGCTAAATAGCAATGGATCAGGACAATGTGCGTCCTGCATTGTCTAATAAATAGCATCCATGCTACGTTTCAATCAGAAACTTCGAAGATGACGTTTCTAAAGAGTTCCTGAGTAAACTACAGGTGCATGTAACTTAATGAAATAGGTATTACTTAACTTCAACAACATTGAGTTGCTGAGCATCGTTAAGGTAGTCTTTAGTCGATAAATCTTTTGGCGTTTCAATGACAACTTCATCAAAAGCGGTATCGCCACCATTTATAATGCCAGAGTTACTATCGATACTTTTAAAATCAAATAGATTACTGTCACACATATGAGATGGCACTATGTTTTGCATTGCAGTAAACATAGACTCAATTCGCCCCGGAAACTGTTCACTCCAACCATTTAACATATGTTTTATATTTTGTCTTTGCATGTTCGGCTGAGAGCCACATAAGTTACATGGAATGATAGGATATTGCTTTAACTCAGCGTATTGAATAAGGTCACTTTCTTTACAAAAAGCTAATGGACGAATAACTACATGCTCACCATTGTCAGAGACTAGCTTGGCCGGCATTGCTTTCATCTTACCGCCATAAAACATATTTAGCATTAACGTTTCAATCATGTCATCTCTATGATGACCTAGCGCTATTTTAGTTGCGCCAAGGTTTTTTGCTGTTTTATATAAAATGGCTCGGCGTAATCGAGAGCATAAGCTGCAAGTCGTTTTACCTTCAGGTACTTTCTCTTTAACAATGCTGTAGGTGTTCTCTTCAACAATATGATACTCAATGCCAAGTTTATCTAGGTACTCTGGCAAAATATGTTCAGGAAAGCCCGGTTGTTTTTGGTCTAAATTAACGGCAATGATGTCAAAATGAATAGGAGCGGACTCTCTTAACAGCATTAAAATAGTTAACATGGCATAACTGTCTTTGCCGCCTGATAGACAAACCATGACCTTATCGCCGTCTTCAATCATATTGTATTGCGCAATCGCTTGACCAACATTACGCCTAAGTTTCTTCTCTAACTTTATAAATTGCGTTTTTTGGGCAGGTGTTAGTGTGTTTTTCGGTAAGGTTAGTGCTGCTGCAGTCATGGGGTTACTTTATTGATTGAAATTAACGGCGCGAATTATAGCAGTTTGAGAAGTGTAGTGGTACAGTCATTTTTACCTCCTAATTAAGTGGTCAGCACTTGTTTATGTGTAAGGTGTATTAACACAATTCAATACCGGCATGACTATTCTCTTAATACCAAGCTTTATGTCTCATAAGTTCTTTTAGGGGAAGATAAATTAACAATGGGTGTCCTAGTAATTTCTCTAGTAATTTAACAAAAATGGAAAAAGTGGCTAAATAAAGGTATTTAACCACTTAAATCATCAAACGAATAAACTACATTTCATAGCGCAATGCAGAGTCCACACTCTGGTATACCTTTCTTTCAAGGCGACCTAGTAAATCTCGGATAAAACTTTTACTAAAAATAGTTTCATGTGGAGATGGCTTTAAGCCCAATACTTCCATTACTTTGTGAATAAAGTACTTTACCCATCTAGAAAGTTTCTCCGCTAAATTAATACCTTTAGCGAGTACATAAGCAAGGTGGTCCAAAACGGTAAACTTCTCGTATGAACCAGCAGCGCTTGATACTTTCTTCACGACAAAAACAATGGCACTCTGTAACCACTGCAGAGTATCCATCGAAAAAGTTGCACGTGTTTTTTGCATCAACCATTGTTGAATACTTAAATCACTTTTATGTGCT
>NZ_JABSOV010000171.1 GCF_013215345.1 Colwellia sp.
AAAAACTCTTTAGAACACGGTTTTTCTGCTCGATAATTATTCAAACCTGATTCAGTATCGCGATAAGTAACAAAATCGACAGCATTAACTTCAATAAAATAATCAATAATCGTATTTACTAAATAGAACTTAAATAGAGTATCAATATGCACAATAAAGTAGCATTCGTATTTCCAGGGCAGGGCTCTCAAACTGTTGCCATGCTCAGTGACTTTGCAGAAAATAGTATTGTACAAGCAACCTTTACCGAAGCTTCTAAAGCTTTGGGTTATGACTTGTGGCAATTAGTTGCTCAAGGTCCAGCAGAAAAACTCAACCAGACCAATTTTACCCAACCAGCATTGTTAACTGCTAGTGTTGCCTTGTGGCGCGTTTGGCAAGCCGAGTCTGATGTGACTCCCGATGTTATGGCAGGTCACAGTTTAGGTGAATATTCTGCCTTAGTTTGTGCCGGTGTTTTTTCCTTAAGTGAAGCGGTAGTACTGGTTGAAAAACGTGGTGAATTTATGCAAGCCTGTGTACCTGCAGGTGTTGGCGCTATGGCTGCGGTTATTGGCTTAAGCGACGATGAGACTATTAAAGCCTGTGCCGCGGCAAAAGAAACACAAGTGGTTTCTGCGGTGAATTTTAATTCTCCAGGCCAAGTGGTTATCGCCGGTCATAAAGAAGCCGTAAAACGCGCTGGAGTACTTTGTAAAGAAGCAGGCGCCAAACGCGTTTTACCGCTACCAGTAAGCG
Source organism: Colwellia sp. (assembly GCF_013215345.1). Taxonomy (GTDB): domain Bacteria; phylum Pseudomonadota; class Gammaproteobacteria; order Enterobacterales; family Alteromonadaceae; genus Colwellia. The sequence continues at coordinate 739 of NZ_JABSOV010000171.1, forward strand.
TGCCATCGCACTGTGCTTTAATGGCTGATGCTGCCACTAAGTTGGCCGTTGAACTCGATAAAGTGACCTTTAACGTGCCAGCCATCAATGTGGTCAATAATGTTGATGTTGCTAAAGAAACAGCAAGCGCAGCAATTAAAGCCGCCTTGGTTAAGCAACTATATTCACCGGTTCGTTGGAGCGAAACTATCAGCCAGCTTGCCAGTGAAGGTATCGAAAAAGTTGTTGAAGTGGGTCCAGGTAAGGTCTTGCAAGGCTTAAATAAGCGGATTAACAAATCACTAAAAAGTGTGAGCTTCAACACTAATGATACTTTGCAACAAGCAAAAGATCTTATTAATAGTTAAGTAAAACAATCGATAATTTTAAATCATTGCTAAGTTATTGTTAAATAGCTGACAGAAACTAGCAAAATATTATTAATGTACATAACGCGTTAACTTGTTCTGCAAGTTAGCGTGATAAAATAAAAATAGTAGGTAGAAATATGTTTTCATTAGAAGGTAAAGTCGCTTTAGTAACTGGCGCGAGCCGCGGTATTGGTAAAGCGATAGCAACACAATTACAAGCACTTGGTGCAACGGTAATTGGTACAGCGACATCAGAAAATGGCGCAAAGAACATTGCCGAATACTTAACGGAAAATAATGGCAGTGGTATGGGCTTAGTGCTTAACGTGACCAGTGATGATTCGATCAGCGAAATGTTCGCTGCTATTAAAGAAGCACATGGTTCTATTGATATTTTGGTCAATAATGCCGGTATTACCCGTGATAACTTGTTTATGCGTATGAAAAATGACGAGTGGCAAGATATCATTGATACTAACTTAACGTCGGTATTTAAAGTAAGTAAAGCGGCTATTCGTCCTATGATGAAGAAACGCACTGGCCGTATCATCAATATAGGCTCTGTTGTGGGAACTATGGGTAATGCCGGTCAAGTAAACTATGCTGCAGCTAAAGCGGGCTTATTAGGCTTTACTAAAGCCTTGGCACGTGAAGTCGCTTCTCGTGGTATTACTGTTAATACAGTTGCACCAGGCTTTATTGATACTGATATGACAAAAACACTGACTGACGAGCAAAAAGAGGGTATTTTCTCTCAAGTACCTGCAAAACGTTTAGGTAAGCCAGAAGAGATTGCCAGTACGGTAGCTTTCTTAGCTTCTGATGCTGCTGCTTATGTGACGGGTGAAACTATTCACGTCAATGGTGGTATGTATATGGTGTAAGCCTTATTTGTTAAGCCTTACATTGTTTTTTAATAATATTTTTCAATAGTTCAACAGGTTAGACCAGATAAAAAAGTGAATTAGAAGCTTGCATGGTGAGCTGTTGACGAATACACTACACACAATTTGAAAGAATACACTTTTTAGTAAAGGAAAGAAGATGAGTAATATCGAAGAACGCGTAAAAAAAATCACAGTTGAACAACTAGGTGTTAGTGAAGCAGAAGTAAAAATTGATTCATCATTTGTTGATGACTTAGGTGCTGACTCATTAGACACTGTAGAATTAGTTATGGCGTTAGAAGAAGAATTTGATACTGAAATTCCTGACGAAGAAGCTGAAAAGATCACTACAGTGCAAGCTGCAATCGATTACGTTACTGCAAACCAGTAATTGTTAATAAGTTCGATTTGATCGGGCTTATAAAATATTAAAAGCGGTATACTTAATTGTAAGTAACCGCTTTTTTTTTATCTTTAATATGACGATAATACTTAACTTATGGGCTAAATTAAGCCTTAATTTAGGTAATACAATAAATTTTTCGGAGGCCGCTCTGTTATGAGACGTGTAGTAGTTACTGGTATGGGCATGCTTAGCCCTTTAGCCAACACCGCAGAAGAAACCTGGCAAAACCTGTTACTTGGAAAAAGTGGTATAGCTAATATTGACCATTTTGATACCACAGATTATCCAACTAAGTTTGCTGGTTTAATAAAAGGTTTTGATGCGCAAAACTATATGGAACGAAAAGAAGCCAAGAAAATGGATCTTTTCATTCAATACGGTGTTGCTGCTGGTGTGCAAGCTTTTAAAGATTCAGGCCTTGAAATAACCGAGCAAAATGCTCCTCGTATTGGTGTTGCTGTTGGCTCAGGTATTGGCGGTTTAGGATTAATTGAACAAAACCACAATAAGCTGTTAAAAGCCGAAGGTAATCCGCGTAAGTTATCGCCATTTTTTGTCCCCTCAACCATTATTAATATGATTGCCGGGCACATCTCTATTATGTTTGGTCTGCAAGGTCCAAATATTGCTATTACCACAGCCTGTACTAGTGGTGTGCACAATATCGGCCATGCTGCGCGTATGATTGCTTATGGTGATGCCGATGCTATGGTTGCTGGTGGTGCTGAAAAAGCATCGACTACCCTAGGTATGGGCGGCTTTGGTGCAGCACGGGCTTTATCTCGTCGAAATGACGACCCAGAGGCCGCATCGCGTCCTTGGGATAAAGACCGTGATGGCTTTGTCCTTGGTGATGGTGCTGGTGTTATCGTTGTTGAAGAATATGAACATGCTAAAGCACGTGGCGCTAAGATTTATGCAGAGCTGGTTGGTTTTGGCATGAGTGGTGATGCCTACCACATGACATCACCACCTGTAAATGGTGATGGTGCAGCGCGTGCTATGCAAAATGCCATCAATGACGCAAAAATTGATATCAGTAAAATTGGCTATATCAATGCTCATGGTACTTCGACACACGCGGGTGACATTGCCGAAACTAATGCGGTTAAAACCGTATTTGGTAACAGTGCACACAAGGTTATGATGGGGTCTACTAAGTCAATGACTGGACACTTATTAGGTGCAGCTGGCTCTGTTGAAGCTATTTTTAGTATTCAGGCTCTGATGCATAACCAAGTGCCGCCAACGATCAATCTAGATAACCCCGATGTGGGTTGTGATTTAGATTATATTGCCGGTGCAGCGCGTGATGTTGAACTTGAATACGTACTTTGTAACTCATTTGGTTTTGGTGGCACGAACGGCTCCCTTATCTTTAAGAAAATTTAGCTTAGTGCCTAATAACTAATACAAATTACTTGAAAAATAATGAGTAAGCCTGAATACTCGCCTCACTTTGAGGAAGTCTTCAGGCTTTTTTATTTCATATCAATCATTAATGTAGTGACAATCAATGCAATATTGCTCGGTAAATGGTCAACAGCAAACAGATATCGAAGTTACTGATCGCGGTTTAGCATATGGTGATGGACTATTCACCACAGCAAAAATTGTTGATGGCCAAATAGTATTACTCGATAAACATATCGAAAGATTAACGCTAGGTTGCCAGCAATTAAAGTTAACAGCGCCAGTAATGGCAAACTTAACGGAACAATTGCAATCGGTTGCTAAAGCTTATCCGCTTGCAGTCTTAAAAGTGATGATTACTGCAGGTAGTGGCGGCAGAGGTTACTCGAGAATAGGGCTAAGCGAAAGCGCCACCAACGTTATTATTATGGTGTCAGATTTCCCAAGTCATTATAGCGCACTTGCCCAGCAAGGAATTAACTTAGGGGATAGTAAACAACAGCTATCGTCTAGCCCTATGCTTGCGGGGTTAAAACATCTAAATAGACTCGAGCAAGTGTTATTAAAAGCTGAGCTTGATGATCGTATTGAAGATGACCTAATCGTTACTAATTGCCAAGGTAATGTCATAGAAGCAATCAGCGCTAATTTATTTTACTGGCTAGATGGGCAATTATGCACACCAGATTTATCATCCTCTGGCGTTAATGGTATTATTAGGCAGGCTATTTTAGCCAAATATCAGCATATTAACGTTAGCCAAATTAAGTTAAGCGAGCTTAAACAAGCACAAGGGATGTTTATCTGTAATTCTTTGATGGGCATTATCCCGGTAAAAACGTACAATAATCGCATACTTGCAATGGATGATGTGCAGCGACTGCAAAAGCAAATGACAGGGTTTATCTAAACGACCTTTATCTACTTATCTATCATATTTATTTTTAAAAAGGACAGGGTGTGCTCAAAAAACTAATTCTACTTATTTTGTTAGCCTTGCTGAGCGCCGCGGCGACTTTAGCCTACCAATTTGATAAAGCTTTGACTACGCCGCTAGCCATTGCTCAAGATAACTTTTTAACTGTGTCCTCAGGCAGTTCTATTAGTTCTTTTGCTAAGCAATTAGAGCAAAAACAGTGGGTAACTACACGTTTTTGGCTAAGAAACTATGGTCGATTATTTCCACAAAAAGCCAATATTAAAGCGGGTACCTATCTGATAAAAAAAGATTCTACTTTAGCACAATTATTAGTCCAGCTTGTTGAGGGTAAAGAGCATCAGTTTTCAGTTACTTTTATTGAAGGCACTCGCTTTAAAGATGCTTTAGTTATTTTGGCAGAACATCCACAAATTAAACAAAGTGTTAACGGTAAACCCGTTAGTGAAATAGCAGCAAAACTTGGTATTGATTCAGCAAATCCAGAAGGTTGGCTATTTCCAGATACTTATGCCTTCACCGCAGATACTTTAGATTTAACCTTATTAAAACGTGCTTATGCCAATATGCAATCGCAGCTTAATACTGCATGGGAAGCTAGGGCTAAAAATTTACCTTATAAAACGCCTTATCAAGCGTTAATCATGGCTTCAATAATAGAAAAGGAAACCAGTTATATTGCCGAGCAGCCTGTGATCTCAGCAGTTTTTGTCAATCGTTTACGTAAAAGAATGCGTTTGCAAACCGACCCAACGGTTATTTATGGCCTAGGTGAACGTTATCAAGGGGATATCACCCGGGCACATTTACGTGAAAAAACAGCATATAATACTTATAGAATTAATGGCTTACCACCAACACCTATTGCAATGCCTGGTTTATCAGCACTTAAAGCAACCTTGCACCCAGCAACGAGTGATTATTTTTACTTTGTAAGTGGTGGTAACGGTAAACATGTTTTTAGTAAAACACTGGCTGAACATAATCGTGCGGTTAGGGATTACTTGAGCAAACAAAAAAGAGCAAATCGGTAAAAGTAGCAGTAAGAGCTGAGTAGATATTACTCACGTGTTTAAAATACACAATTGATTAAATTAAAAAATAACTGACCCAAGGTAAAAGCGAAAATATGTCTACAGGAAAATTTATTGTCATTGAAGGCATGGAAGGCGCAGGTAAATCCTCAGCAATCGCGGTGATTG
>NZ_JABSOV010000172.1 GCF_013215345.1 Colwellia sp.
TTGAACGTCGAATGTCGCTTTGTCACCCGTCATATCCCATACACCAAAGGTATCTGTAGAGTTACGAGCATATTCACCAACAAGAGCAGTTCGTGCGCCACCGTCTGATGTAGTATTACCTACACGACCAGAGAAAGTGAATGAATCGGCTTCATAAGTCCAATCGAAATCAATTGTTTTAGAATCCATTGATGCTTCACGAGACCAAGTTTGGAAATAACCCGACTGAAAACCTTCAGGACCGTAACCCAAGTCATTGTTAGTTTTAGTTCTTTCGATACAGTTGCCGTTCGCTGGATTTGTCTTAGTACACGAATCAGCACCTGGGAACATAATCAGTTGGCTGTTTGCGTTATCGGCAACTAAATCTAAAGACATATAGCTTAAACCAAACTCTAGTGAATCAGTTGGACGGTATTGCATATCTAAATTAAGTGCAGTGCGCTCACGATCTTGTTGGAATGTTGTTGGTGCCATACCGCCACTCCAGTTTCTTGAAGTTTCAACACCATTACGTTGGTAGTTAGTTTCAGAAACAGCAGCAGAAACTAAAACACCGAAAGATTCAGAATCATTTTTCCAGCTGTATAAACCAGAAAGCTCTGGGCTAACTTCTTCATTAACTGAACCGTAAGTACCTTTAACACTTGCAAAAACAGTATTAGCATCTAAGTCTAAAGGACGACGAGTTTTAACGATAACAGTACCACCGATACCACCTTCAACAAGGTCTGCTTGTGAAGATTTATAAACTTCAATACCACCAACCAATTCAGGTGGTAATAATGTGTAGTTAAAGCTACGGTCAATTGACTGTTGGTCATACCAACCAGTAGAGGCAACCGAGTGACCATTTAATAAAGTACGCGTTAACTGCGAAGAAGCACCACGAATTGATACTTGCTGGCCTTGTCCAAACTGACGGTTAACGGCAACACCAGAAATACGGGCTAATGACTCACCAATATCGCCATCTGGGAATTTACCAATATCTTCTGAAGATATGGCATCTACCACTGCGTTTGAAAAACGCTTAGCGTTTAATGACGCTTTTAATGAACCACGAATACCAGTTACCTGAATTACTTCTACTTCGTCTTTTTTAACCGCTGCTTCTTCGGCCGCCATAGCTTGTGATGATACACCCGCTAGGATCATAGCAATTGAACTTGCTAACACGCCTTTTTTAAATGTTATAGTTGACATCGACTTTCCCTTACACACGTTTTGTTTTTAAAATGTTTTTATTTTATTTAGAATAATTATATTTGGTTTTACGACAGCGCTGTCAATATTTAATGACAACGCTGTCATAAGACGTAAGAAACCATACCGTTTATTTTTACGTTTGACCAGAATAAATTAACCAAAAGTTACAAATTGATTACACAAATAGGTGAGAAGATTGAATTTAAAGGAATTTTTATTTGATTCTTTTTATTGTTAATAAGCTGATTATCTAAATAACTATCACTTTCTGTATGAAAAGAATACGTAAAAACACATAACTTGTCTTTTTATTCTAATATAACGAATAAGTATTCACTAAAAAGGAAGCTGAAGCCGAGCATTTATTTTACTGACTTATTTGATCTGCGGATAAAAAAAAGCTAATGCCTACCTAGGTAGACATTAGCTTTTATTGATTTGACTAGCAGTGAGTAACCTTTAAACTGTGCTCTAAAGATTGATTCTGATTTTGCTTATTTAGCTGACTGATAAAACGCCAGTAAACTTGCTGTTGAACAATCATGCTGGTCTGAGATAGCATTTTTTTCTAATTCGGTTTGAATTTCTGCTGCTAAGCCCTTGCCCAGTTCAACGCCCCATTGATCAAAAGAACATATTTGCAAGATGATACCTTGCACAAATATCTTATGCTCATAAGCTGCAATTAAGCTGCCCAGGTTTCTAGGGTTAATACATTTCAATAAAATGGTATTGGTAGGTCGATTACCTTTATGGACTTTATGTGGTGCGACTTTATCGATGTAATCTTGGTCACGACCTTTGGCTTTTAAGTCCGCTCGGACTTGCTCCTCATTAACACCCGTCATTAACGCTTGTGTTTGGGCAAAGAAGTTTGCCATCAACGTTTCATGATGACCTTTTACTGGCGTAACACTTTTTACTGAGCCAATAAAGTCAGCCGGTACAACATTATTACTTTGATGCAGGTACTGATAAAAGGCATGTTGACCATTAATGCCTAGCTCACCCCATATAGAAGGCACAGTGGCATAGTCAACTTCATCGCCATCCCAACTCACCGACTTACCATTACTTTCCATTTCAGCTTGTTGTAAATAAGCGGTCAGCATATGCAGTGTTTGATCATAAGGTAAAATAGCTTGTGACTGCGAGCCAAGGAATGTGGTATTCCATACACTGATCAAGGCCAGAATAGCGGGAAAGTTATCTTTTAATGGTGCGTTGATAAAGTGTTGATCCATATCATGGGCACCACTAAGTAATTCTTTAAATTTATCAAAGCCTAAATCAAGGGCGATGGCAAGGCCAATGGCCGACCATAATGAAAAGCGACCACCAACCCAATCCCACATATCAAAGATATTTTCCTCTTTAATACCGAAACCCATGGCATTTTCTTTATTGGCAGTTACTGCGACAAAATGTTTAGCAACCGAGTTTTCATCAAAAGAGGCGCTGGTTAACCAATTAATTGCTGTGCGAGCATTTGTCATGGTTTCTGTCGTGGTAAAAGTTTTACTTGAAACAATAAAAAGCACTTTTCCCGGCTCTAAAGGACGTAGTACTTCAACAATTTGCGCACCATCAACATTCGAAACATAATGAACATTAACACTGCCATCACTGTACTGTTTTAAAGCTTCGGTTACCATCTGTGGGCCAAGGTTTGAACCACCAACACCTATATTTACGATATCAGTAATACGCTTGCCTGAATAACCTAACCAATGCCCTTGACGGACCTTATTAACAAAAACCTCCATCTCGGCAAGTTGTTTTTGTACATGGTCAGTGACATTTTCACCATCAATAATAAGCGGTTCATCACTTGGACGACGTAGTGCAGTATGAAGTACCGCGCGGTCTTCCGTTTTATTTATTTTCTCACCAGCAAACATTTTTGCGCGCCAATCACAAACCTGGGTCTCTTCTGCTAAAGCGAGTAAGGCGGTAATCGTTTCACTGTCAATCAGGTTTTTAGAGTAGTCGAGCAGCATGTTGGGCAATTCAATAGAGAACTTATTAAAACGTTCGCTGTCCTCGGCAAACAAGGTATTCATGTGCTGAGATTTTTTATCTTGGGCAAGTTGCTGAAGCTTTTTCCAGCTAGCTAATGCTTGACGAGATGACATACTAGTTCCTATAGGTGATTGAGACACGATTATCGACTTTACCACAACTTTAAACTGAGTTTTTACTCGATTTAACCATTATGACTTGTAAATATTTCATGATACCCTATAAAAAAATGACAGCGCTGTCAATTACTAATACACTACAGAATACTGTAAAAGTCAGTAGATTACCACTGAACAGCCATGTAATAATAACAACGCCTCTGGTAGAACCAGTCAATTTATAATAATAAGAACAAGGTTACCTGCAAATGAAAGCGACAATAAATGACGTAGCAAAGCAAGCTGGTGTATCAATAAAAACAGTTTCTCGTGTTATCAATAATGAAGCGTCCGTACGCCAACTGACTCGAGAAAAGGTGCAACGGGCTGTTGATGAGCTTAACTACCAACCCAATTTATCTGCTCGTAATTTAGCGGGAGCAAAATCCTACTCCATAGCCTATATATATGATAACCCCAATGCGTATTACATCATTGATATGCAAAAGGGCATATTATCAGCCTGTAAGCAACAAGGTTTTGAGTTATTAATTCATCCTTGTGACTCCAAAAGCCAAGGTATTACCGAAGAGGTGGTCAATATGGTTAAGCAAGCGCGTATTGCCGGCTTGATTTTAACTCCGCCTTTATCTGAAATGCCTGAGTTTGTAAAAACACTAGTAGATCTTGACGTCAAAGTTGTGCGTATCCTGTCTGGCGATGTCGCCCCTGATGACCTTAGCCCTTGTGTTATGGTCAATGATAGAGATGCGGCACAAACCATTACCCAGCACCTTATTGATTTAGGCCATAAAGATATTGGTTTTCTAGCCGGTGACGCTGTACATATGTCGACGATAGAGCGCTATAAAGGTTACAGAAGAGCATTAAAAGCCAGTAATATTGAATTTAACAAGTCACTGGTTATTGAAGGAAGTTACTCATTTGATTCTGGAGTCAGTGGTGCTAAAGAATTAATGTCCGTTCAAACGGCTAATCCCCGCCCTACTGCCATATTTTCTTGTAACGATGAAATCGCCGCGGGGGCATTATTCGCAGCAAGATTAATGAATATATCAATTCCAGAACAATTATCTATTGTCGGTTTTGAAAACAGTCCATTTTCCCGCCAGACTTGGCCAAAACTGACTACGGCTGATCAACCAAACAACCAAATTGCCGAAGATGCGGCAATGTTACTTATTAGCCAAATTCGTAAGCAGAAAAATCCGATTACAATTAGTCAATATGTACCAAAACTTATCGTCAGAGATTCTACCGCTCAGTATGAAAAGCTATAATTAAGCGTTTTGTCAGCGTTATTTAAATCGTTCTTATCGTTTAAATGACGCAAAAGTGGCAAGTTTTACCCGGAGAAATTATCACAGCGTTAGCGACATTGAATTTAATAGTTTGCCGGGTGTGAGCAACAGTAATACCAATTATATTAATTAAGTGATCTATTTTATACGCAGAAATAAGTGATAAGTACAAGGTAATTATTTAACTAACTAGTTGTTCTAATTATTAAAGAAATAACGTAGTAATTATTAATTTTAGCAAGTAGAAATGATCACTTAGTTTGTGTGATTGGTATAAAGTGCTAGCGCTTTATTTGATATTAAAAGACTCATCTATCTTTTTCATTTTCGCTAAATAATTCAAGTGCGCTTTTTTTGCTGCAAAAATGAAGATACCGATAACAACAGTGATTGAGAGGACTAATACGAGAGGTTCTTGTGATAGCGATCTGCTAAGCCATTCCATGGTTTACTTTCCTTAGTATACAAATGTACTGATAAATTAAGCTAGTCACCGGCTCTATCTTAGCGCCAGTGACATTGCTGATATATTATACGGGTAGTGATTCTCTACACCTTATGATATTTAGCATTTATGTTCAAGCTTATGAGTACTTTAGCTTAATTTAAAAGCTATTCTTCAAAATATGTGCCCCAACCATCGTAGTCTACTTTACATTTTGTTGCCAATTCAAACATAACTTTAGTTTCTGTTTTAATTAATTCAACATCAAGCATCTGTTCAGTGACTATATCAAAAGCAAAAACCTTGTCGCCATTTTCTAATTCGGCTTCTTCCGGCTCTTCAATTTCCAAGCCTAGCTTAAATGCCGCAATAGCCGTCTTTTCGAGTAAATCAAAGTCACTACTGGCAAAGTGGTGCTCTATAGTGTGATAAACCTCATCATTGGTACCATCTGCAAGTAACTCGCTCACAAGTACTTCTGTATGGGTTAGCCAGTGTTTTAATTTTTCATCAATCATTTTAATACCTATATATATTAACTCGTTAAATTACCGACAAAAAACAGCGTTATTTATTATGATAAGCCGCTGCTTCATCAGATAATTCTTCAATTTTATTTTTCATTAATTCATGGACCTGATTCACCGTTTTCCGAAGGTTTTCCCGGTCACTATTTTCAATATACAGTGGCTCTAGAAACTCAATAATAATTTTACCATTATCCCAACGGTTTAAGTTGATAGTACCAACTTGGTTACTGGCACAAATAGGTACAATTGGTACATTTGCTTGAATAGCTGTTCGAAAAGCACCTGTTTTTA
>NZ_JABSOV010000173.1 GCF_013215345.1 Colwellia sp.
ATGGCTAGTTTTGCTAATGATGAGACTAAAAAACTCCACTTTTTAGATAGTAACACCGTTAACTGGTATGGCTTAAGCAATGAGTTCTCGACCTTAAAAGTTGATTATGTCATTGGCCCATTACTAAAATCTAATGTCGATAAATACATCACTCATACCAGCGCCCAAGCACAGTCACGAAATGACTATATGTTGAATGCTAACTCTGGCTTGTTTGACCTTAACCATAACAGTGACCATGAGGTTTTGAACGCAGCAATTAGTGGCCTCGAACAGCCAGTTGACTATATTAGTGCCATTGATAGCCCGTCGGCTATAGAGAGTTATCTGCAGCCTGCATCTAATTCCAGAGCCATATCGACTTTGTTACTAAATATCCCAACAAATACCTCACTAACTGATCGGCATACTGTGTTGTCTATGCGTCCAGAAGATGAAGCTAAGCAAGCAGCCGCAACATTAAGCCGTCAATACTATCAACATCCTATTGTATTAAGTCAAAAAGGAATTGTCAGTAAACGTATAGCTCAAGCTTTTGTAAAACAATGGCAGCGTATTACCGGTAACGTTATAGAAGTTGTTTATTACGATACCGGTGCACAAATGCAAGCGAATATTAAAGCAAGTTTATCGGTAGATAAGAGTAAAACCCGTATTGCTAAATTTAAAAGTCGGCTTAATCAGAGTATAAAAACGCAAGCAAGAAATCGCCGTGATATTGATATGATCTATCTTGTCGGCACCCCTGAACAAACACGACTAGTGAAGCCTTATATTGAAGTTAATATCAGTCCATTTGCTGAAGTAATACCTGTTTTTGCTAGTTCACGCAGCCATAGTATCCACAGTGATTACAGCAGTAACAGCGATCTACGTGGGTTAACGTTTACCGAAATCCCTTGGTTATTAACCAGTGAGCAAAATAGCGAGTTAGCAGCACTGAGCCAAGAGCTATGGCCAAAGCGCAATGGTGGCTTATCCCGCCTTTTCGCTATGGGTTATGACAGCTATCAACTTATCAGTAAAATCCCTTTAATGCAGCAAGCTCCTTACCTGCAACATTGGGGACAAACTGGTACTTTAAAACTGAATGAAAATAGTATTTTAACGCGCAGTTTACTCTGGGGCACTTATAAGAGAAACAAGGTAGTATCTATTGCTATGGAATAAACATACTCCAGCACTAAACGACACCGGTACCGATAAAGGTAAAATTACCGAGCAGTTTGCTGAGTATTTTTTAATTAAACAAGGCTTAAGCCTTATTGAAAAAAACTACCACAGCCGTCAAGGGGAGATCGATCTGATTATGCTTGATGGTGATACTTATGTGTTTATTGAAGTAAAATATCGTAAAAATAAGGCCTTTGGTGGTGCTATTGCCGCTATTACTGCCAGTAAGCAGAAAAAAATTAAACATTGCGTAACATTTTATCTGCATCAAGTTGGTTTAAATGAATATAATACTCCTTGTCGTGTTGATGTTGTGGCGCTCGAAGGTGATATCAGTCATCCACAAGTAACCTGGTTAAAAAATGCTTTTTAACCTTATTAACTATTAGACATTAATTTCCAACATACCAATTAACAATAACGTCACGGAGCCAGGCTTCAATGCTAGAACAGATTAAAAATAATTTTAAAGAAAGCATACAAACACAAATTGCTGCTAGCGAGCTATTAGCCCCATCTATTGAACATGCAGGGATGATGATGGTGCAATGCCTATTAAGTGGCAATAAAATCATCTCTTGTGGCAATGGTGGCTCAGCCGGGCATGCACAGCATTTTTGTGCGCAATTACTCAATAAGTATGAAACAGAGCGCCCTAGCCTACCGGCAATATCTCTTAATAGTGATATTTCTACCATCACCTCTATCGCCAATGACTATCAATATGATGAAGTATTCTCTAAACAAATTAGAGCGCTAGGTCTTAATGGCGACGTATTATTAGCTATCTCTACCAGCGGTAACTCCCGCAACGTGGTAAAAGCTATTGAGAGTGCAGTATCGCGTGATATTCCTATCATTGCCCTTACTGGCGGTGATGGTGGTGACATTGCGGGTTTATTAGGTGAAAACGATGTCGAAATACGTGTACCTTCCGCGAGAACCTCAAGAATTCAAGAAGTACATTTAGTTGTTATCCATAGTTTATGTGAAATCATTGATACTACCTTGTTCCCTCAAGGTGACCTGTAAATGCCTAACTCACCAAAGTACTCATCGGTATTTGTTAAAGGTAAAGCTACGCGGATTGCTGCCCTATTAATGCTAATATCTGCTCTACAAGGTTGCGCAGTTGCCACTGTGGTAGCAGTAACGGCAGGCGCAACTATGGTCGCCGACAGACGTAGTTTTAGTAAACAAATAGATGATCAAAGTATTGAGTTTACTGCCCATAATGAACTAGCCAAACAAAAGGCCTTAACAAAAAACACTAACTTACACGTGATTAGTATGAATGGTACCGTCTTAGTTATTGGTCAAGCACCTAATACTTATCTTCGAGATCTTGCCATTAAAACAATACAAGATGTAGCGGATATAGTCACTATTCACAATCAAATACGCATTGGCTCTACTATATCGGTAACCACAAAAAGTAATGACATTTGGCTAACCTCTAAAGTTAAATCGGCTCTACTTACCAACAGCGGAGTAAATGCCAAAGATGTAAAAGTAGTAACTGAAAATGCTGAAGTCTTTCTTTTAGGATTGGTTACTAAGGAAGAAGCAGATATTGTGGTGGAGATAACCCGTAACATTAGCGGTGTTAGTCGTGTATATAAGGCTTTTGAGTATATTAGCATCTAGCTGATGACTTTATTTCAAAGCAAAAAAAACCTGTAAATATCAACGATATTTACAGGTTTTTATTTGGCTTTATCGAACAGTTATACCCGTTTCATTAAGTTTGTGATCTTGTTGTGCACCGGAAAAATAAATCAAAGCAAGGCGCTCGATTGACCAATAGCAAGCTATTGGGATTGAGAGCAACGCCGCCTTGGCCTATTTTACCCCGCACAAGTGGGCAATAATTTAATGAAATAGGTATTAAAGCTATTTAATAATTTTCAAGCTAGCTTTGCTTTTACCTTTCGGCTTGTTCGATTTTCCTGTCTCACTACCCGTTGAAGCAACACTCATTAAAGTAGATTTTGGTTTTTCAGGTACTTGCTCAACTATCTCATCTTCATCCTCAACAGGATGTTCGATAGGTAATGAAGTCCCCGCACCGTTTTCTTTAGCGTATATTGCACCTATAGCACCGTAAGGTACGGTAATATGCTCTAATATACCGCCAAAACGGGCACTAAACTCAATAGTTTTATCACCCAAGGCAATAGTACCAACTGCTGAACTAGCAATGTTTAGTACAATCTGCCCATCAGCAACATAACTCATCGGTACTAGCACACCGTAAACATTGACATCTACCATGATGTATGGCGTTAGATCATTGTCTGAAATCCACTCATAGAAAGCCTTAACTAAATAAGGCTTATTAGAGCTCATTGAGCTAGGTGTTGCATCATCCATTAGGCAGGATGACCAAAGCGTAATTCACGCTCAGTTTCGGTCAATGAAGCTTGGAATGATTCACGTTCAAACAAACGTAACATGTAAGTTTTAAGTTCTTTTGAACCTTGACCAGATAATTCAATACCAAATACAGGCAAACGCCATAATAGTGGTGCGATATAACAATCAACCAAGCTGTACTCTTCACTCATAAAGTATGGCGCTTCATTTAAAATTGGCGCAATGCTTAGTAAGCTTTCTGTTAACTCTTTACGGGCTTTCGCTGCTTCTGTTGCAGTACCAGACATAATGATTTTTGTAAGGCTATACCAATCTTGCTCGATACGGTGCATCATTAAACGGCTACGACCACGTGATACCGGGTAAACTGGCATTAATGGTGGATGAGGAAAACGCTCATCTAAATACTCAACAATGATTTTAGCTTCGTATAGCGCTAATTCACGGTCAATTAAAGTTGGCACTGTACCATATGGATTTAAGTCCAATAAGTCTTCTGGCAAATTAGCTAAATCAACTAAGTTGATGTCAACACCAACACCTTTTTCTGCTAAAACAATGCGCGTCTGATGACTATACATATCATCGGCATGAGAGAACAACGTCATCACAGAGCGTTTATTTGCTGCTACGGCCATAGAGCCTCCTAAAATCATTTACATTAAAAACTAACAAAGGGGAATTTGATATTTTACCATCAAATTCCCCTGAAATATTTTACATCAATAACTTAATGTACGTCTTTCCAATACTCTTTCTTAAGGAAGTAAGTAAGAATAAAGAAGAAGAACAAGAAAGCTAATACCCAATAACCAAGGGCTTTACGCTCAAGTTTATTTGGCTCACCAACATATTCTAAAAAGTTAGTTAAATCACGAACAACTACATCATACTCTTCAGCAGTTAAAGTACCACCCATTGCTGGAGATAGCTTACCATGTTCGTCAATAGTGCTAACACCTTGCAAGTCTTGCAATACGTGCGGCATACCAACATCTTTAAAAACAGTGTTATTTACGCCAAATGGACGTTCTTCATCAATATGGAATGAACGTAAATAAGTATAGATCCAATCAGGACTACGTAAACGTGCTTCCAAAGTTAAATCAGGTGGCGCGCTACCAAACCAGCTAGCCGCTTCTTTTTTTGGCATGTTATTTAGAATATGACCACCAACTTTATCACCAGTGTACATATAATTAGCAATACCGTCCGCTTCTTCAATACCTAAATCGTCAAAAGTACGACCGTAACGTTGGTACTGTAACTGATGACAACCTAAGCAATAGTTGATATAAGTTTTAAAACCTTTTTTCAAAGACTCTTTGTCAGTTAAATCGTTATTTGCTTTATCTAACTTAACACTTGGTCCAGAGGCTACAGCTGAGAATGGCACAAGTGCCGTTAAGCTGCAAAGCATACCGAAAGTAGCGGCAATAATTAATTTTTTCATTAGTCTGCAATCCTCTCAGGTACTGGTTTAGTATTTTCATTTTTACTGTAGAACCATAAAGCAACGAAGAAACCAAAGTAACCAAAACTAGCAATTACACCGATCATATTAGCAACAGGTGTCGCAGGCATGGTACCTAAAGCGCCAAGTACTACAAAACAAATCGCAAATTGAATTAAGTTGATTAAGTGCCACTTCGAGCGATAACGCACAGACTTAACCGTACCGCGATCAAACCAAGGTAATAAGAACAACACTATAATAGCGGAGAACATACCAACCGCACCTAATAACTTATCAGGAATAACACGTAAAATAGTGTAGAAAGGACCAAAGTACCACACTGGTGCAATATGCTCAGGTGTTTTCAAGCCATTTGCTGGCGTGAAGTTTGGTGCTTCCATAAAGTAACCACCACCCTCTGGCGCAAAGAACATTACCCAACAGAATAAGAATAAGAAACCAACAACACCCATAATATCTTTAACGGTGTAATACGGGTGGAAAGGTACTGCATCAACAATGTCATAGTTGGCACTGTATTGCTTGTGGAAAGTAAACTTACTTAATTCTTCTGGTTTAACACTGCCTTTAGGCTTCTTAATGTCAATACCTTCAGGGTTATTTGAACCCACTTCATGCAAGGCTAGAATATGTAAGAACACTAAGATAACTAATACGAATGGCATAGCAATAACATGTAAAGCAAAGAAGCGGTTTAAAGTAGCACCCGATATGACGTAATCACCACGTATCCACAGTGTTAAATCATCACCTATGATTGGCACAGCGCCAAACAAGGAAATAATTACTTGCGCACCC
>NZ_JABSOV010000174.1 GCF_013215345.1 Colwellia sp.
TTAGCGGCAAAAAATGGTATTTTAATTGTCGAATTTGCCAACCAGTTACGTGACAAAGGCATTGCTTTTGAAGAGGCTTTAATTAATGCTTCTAAGCAAAGACTACGCCCTATTGTGATGACCACGTTTACCACGGTAACCAGTGCTATTCCGTTAGTGTTAGCTGTTGGTCCAGGTGCAGAAAGTCGTATGGTTATTGGTGTGGTTATTTTTGCTGGCGTATCACTCGCCAGTATATTTACCTTATTTATCGTGCCTGGTGCGTATTACTGGTTATGTCGTAATACTGGCTCACCACAAGCTATTGCTAATGAAATTGAAAAGCTTGAGCAGCAAGATTAATGGTAGCCACCCCTGAGAGCTAACGAGTAATAGCAAATAAGTAGTTTAAAGCCCTAACTATGATAGTCGCTAGGGCTTTTTTATGTCTTTAATGTTTGTGTTTTTAGTCGCATTATCTGAGACTCACTTAGAAGTATTAACGATCACTTAGTACGCTTTATAGTCCTTTTAGTCTGAATAAGATCATAATTAGGATGTTCAGATTATATCAACTCAATTCAATAGCAACTGAGTAGATACGTTTGTTAATTGGTATAACAATGAGCATAAACATAGTCGCATCATATTTGTCACACCATCTGAGCGGAATCAAGGGATTGATGGAATATATTAGCCAGTCGTAGGCGCGTGTTGGCAGCAGCAAAAGAGCAGAATCCATTACGGTGGACGAAATATGTACAGAGCTGGGTCTTATCACCTTAAATTCAGAAGTGTACCGGAGTAGCGATAAGTGGCCTAAATTTACACTAAATGGTGACAACAGTCTTGAAAAAAACCGATAATGACAGATATAGTAGGTATGTGGATTAATGCATACCCAAACGCTTTAGTAATAAAAATGTTAACTTCACTTTGAGTAACATCAAACCTCACGAATTAAACTTTCACATTTAAGTTAAAAAGCGTAATGAATACTCATTTTAATAAACTCTTCATTGGCTAATGGGTGTAATCGCAAATCATTGGTTGAATCTTTCAGTACACCCATCATTTTAGCTTTAATCCGTACATAGTCGGTAATTCTATATTGATAACTTATTTCAGCGTATTGACTTTTATAATCAAAATCATAACTAAACAAGAAACGAACTTGTGTATTTCCGCTACTTGTCAGCTCAAATTTGGTGCCGATAAAAATATCGTTTTGACCATGTGATTCTACCGTGTTGCCACGATCATCAAATACATATTCAGCGATTAGCACTAGGTCTTGCAAAATCGTAGGTAATGAAAAAATGGGGTATTCGATGCCAATATTTGAGGCGAAAAAGCCTTTACTTTGTTCCTTACCCGTTTTTATTTCCAGTTTATAAGTAGCATCAGTGCCTAAATAAACCCCATCAAATAGGTAGTTTTCTGTTTGCAGATAATAGGGTATTAATTGGGCTTGCTTTGAGCTAAGTTTGATGAATAGTGGATCACGCCTCGTACCTTTAAAGTAACCAAGAGAAAACTCAACATTGTTGTGATAAAACACGCCACGTGCTGCGATTCCTCCACGCTTTTTATCATCTTCAAAAATACTTGTATGCACAATTTGACCACCAAAGGATGGCCGTTGTGGAAAAGATCGTTCACGAAAAGTCGGTAAGTAATAAACAGTAATATCGCCATTGAATATACGATGATGTAATGAAACAAAAGTTTGTCCCAATTTTACTTTGCCATCTAAGCTTGCTATAACGTCTGACTGATTCAGTACATTGATGAGGTTAATAGACTCTGAAACACCCCAAAAAAAAGTATCAATGCCTCCTCCGACACTAATGTCATCCCAACTTTTATATGCACTGGCTTCACGAATATCAACATAACGGCGCTCTATATCTACCTTGTCCCAATTACCTAATATTCTTGCACCGAATTTAACATCTTGATACTTATGATTGAATTTAAGCTCAAGTCTTGAACCATAAGATAATTTTCTGGGCTTAGCTTGATTGTTTTGCAATGTCTGAACATTGCTGTCCATATCTTGTAGGTAGAAGCGAGAAGTTGCTGCAAGGTCAACACTAACAGAGTCAAATATTGATTCCGCATATACGGCATTGGTGCTTAAACCAATGCCTATGATCAAGGAAAATATACTGGCATCTTTAGAGTGTTTTTTCATTGGATCTTAATTCCCTAACGCGCTTCGATGAAAATCTCGTTCAGAAAGACCATTAGTAAATGTTATCGAGCTATATTCAAGGGACGTTTTTTTACCTGTTTGCACGTTACTCATTTCGACTATTGTCGGGCGCCAATATTTTTCGTTGTACAGTTTAAACTCACTGGTTTTGAATGTTTTTAGCAAGGTTTTCTTGCGATCATAATAGTCGATCCGAGTGATTTTTCGATCCGTCTTTTCAACCCATACAACCTGTTTGGTGTAGCCTGAATGCTTATCAACGGGATAGCGCTCGATCACATCACATTGAGTATATTGTAACTGGGTATGTTGCATTTTAATGTTTGCTAGTTGCCTTATCTCGGCCCTTGTAGGGCTACAGGCCTCTGTTCGGATAAATTTGTAGTTATAGTCATCCAGGTTTTTATTAGTCATATCCTCAAACGAAAATTCACTGCCGACAAATGCACCAGACTTATTACGAGAGGATATACGTTTTACGCGATTTACTGTCGGTAGATAAAGCCACTGTTCATCAGACCTGGATTTTATGGGATGAGTCAACAAAGAGACACCACGGATATCTGCAGGAAAATCAAATTTTACCAGTGATTTGTCGCCATTTTGTTGATCCTCTAATATCTTTAGCCATAACCGTCTGACTGTTTTTTCTCCCATTTTACTGGTTAATACCATTGAGATTTTTGCATTACTATCGCCAAATCCACTATCTTTTTTATCTACTGCCGCAGCGATGTTGTAGCCTTGTTGTTCACTTGTTGTTTCAGCTCGTAATTCAGTGGAAAAATATATACTGCTTACACAGGCTAATAATATTGCAACACTTGATTGTTTAATTATCATGTTGTACTCACTTTGCTTGTTCTAAGGAAAATTGTTTTTTGGCTATTCGTGCTGGAACTTTGCGAATAAAACGCATTGCAATTGCGGGTAATACGATAAGATCAAACATCAAAGCCAAAAGAATAGTACCGCTGGTTAACATGCCCATATGTGCATTTTTTTCGAATGATGATGATGACAACAGCATAAAGCCTATCACTAACAATATTGAACTAATAACGATGGCACTCATGGTATTGTCAAAGGTTGTCTTGACGCTTTGTTCAGGGGTTAATCCTCGTTTAAGGCCATTGATATACTGATAAAGAAAATGCACAGTATCATCGACAATGATGCCTATTGCCATTGCTGATACTCCAGCTAAACCCATTGAAATCTGACCCTGAATACAGTACCAAAAACCAAATGCCGCACCAACGGGGATCAAGTTTGGAATTAAGGTTAGGAATCCGATATAAACAGATCTGAATACTAGTGCTAATGCAAGCGATATCACTATAAATGCCATTAAGGCACCTTTGAGCAAGCTACTGATGTTACTTTGTCCTATATGAGAAAATATCAGCGACGGGCTCGAATAGATAAAAGTAACAAAGTCTGGTTTATTGTCCAGTAACCATTGATTGACCTTCTTTTCAAACGCAATCATCTCTACTGATGCTGTATTTTTAAGCCTGGCGGTTAGTTTAAGCGCAGACTTGTCAAAGCTGATCTGATTACCAACATCTTTACCAAAGGGCAAAGACATTTCATAAAGCAGAAAGTGCTGTGCTGCCATAGTGGCACTATCTGGTATGCGATAGTAATTAGGTTTATCACTATTCATCAGGCGGTTGAGTTGCTTAATTCGGTGTAATGGACCATCAGTTATTACGACCTCAGGTTGTTGTAATAACCAGCGATCAAAATGCTCGATAAATTGTAAATATTCAACCATGAAAATGCCATTGTCTTTGTTGCTGGAGATTGAATAACCTATATTATATAACCCAGAAAAGTGTTGATCTATGGTTTCTGCTTCTGCACGAAATGGTACTGATTTATTAAAATATTTAATTAGATCGTCATTGGGTTGGTTTAGAAAGCTTAAGCTGGCAAACAATAATGAGAAAGGTACTAATAGATAGAGAATAAACTTTTGTTTGGTGATAACGAAGTTCGATAAGCCTTCCATGTTATTGAAAATCTTACTCGCATAAGTTGCTTTACCTGATAACTTTACTTTCAGTAATAAGGCGGGTAGCAAAGTAAAAGATAAGATAAGTGAAAACATCACTCCCAAGGCGACGATATTACCTAAATCTCTAAAGGGTGGTGAGTCACTGGCATTCATCGCGACAAAGCCAATAATTGTGGTTATATGACTCACTATAATGGGCTTAGCATTATGTTGATAAGATTTCAATACTGCGTTGTATTGGGATTCGCCGAGTATTAGTTGCCGCTTGATATAGGTAATAATGTGAATAGACGATGCAATAATAACAGTAAACATGATAATAGGCGCGGAAACCGAAGGTGCCGATAAGTTAATGCTTAACCAACCAGCTAAACCCAGTGCGCCTAACAAAGACAGTATTAATACCATAAATATACTGGCTGCAGCTTGAGCTGAGCCTAAAATGATACCGGCAGCCACTATGACGAACAGGATCATTATTGGAATAAGGGTGACAAAATCTCGTTTTGCTGCTTTGAAGAAAGCACCATTCATGGTCACTATACCTGTCGCATAGAATTGGTGTTCAGGATAGTCACTTCTATATTGCTCTAACAAAGGATCAATCGCATTTGTGATGGCTAATATTTCAGATTTATGATCCTTGCCCGGCATTAATGTGGTGATATTAATTGCAGTAAATTTACCATCGCGGGTAATAAGACTGCCGACAAGATCCCGTTCACCTTGTGCTGCACCTCTGATGTAATCAATATGCTCGATATTTATCTGCTCAGGTTCATAAATAAACTCTTCGATAGCAATATCATCAGCTTCGGCTTTGCTATAAGGAAAGTTAGTTAATGAATCAACTCTGGAGACATAAGGTACTGTCCAAAGTTGCTGTGTTAGCTGGTAAATAAGTTTAAATGTAGCTGGGTTATAGATATCACCTTGCATAGGTGCGATCATAATAAATACATTATCGGTTGCGGTATAAGTGCTCTCTATAGACTCTAATACTATAAGATCATTGTCATTTTTATCAAAAAATATTTTATAGTCACTCGACAACCCCATGTTTTTTAAACCGACTGCAGAGATAATTGTTAATATAATGGTTATAAATAACAACCACCGACTGCCGGACGATTTCAATAACCAGGGAATAATATTTGCTGTTTTCATCTTAATTCCTTTGACTGAAAAAATTGTTCTTTTAGCTGCTTTATGACATAAGTAACATCCTTTTCAACTCCCATAACTAACTCTGAAGCCCTACAACTCAGCCATTTTCGTCCTATCACATAGAAGCCAGGCTCTGGAGTAATACCGCATTCATGGATAATTTCCTTGTTATCTATACAGTTAGGCAATTCTAGCCATTGAGTGTTTTCGCGATAGCCAATTGCCCAGATGACAATATCCACATTATCCTGATAGTCATTAGCAAAAAAGATCCGTTGTTTTGAACAATCCAGCGCGCGCCCTTGTATAGTCACACCTAATTTTTTTAGATTTTTATTATTATGCTTAGCTAAAGGTACAGGGTTTCGATTTTTGAGAATATTAGCTACTAGGCTATTTTTATTGGCATAAAGGATCCCCGTTTTTTT
>NZ_JABSOV010000175.1 GCF_013215345.1 Colwellia sp.
AACAAACGATTACTAGCTTTTGGCCTTGTTACAGGTAAAACAAAACGAGAACGCCTACTTCTTATTACAAAATATATAATAGGTTGAAATAACAAGAGTTAGAATGGTTATCATGGCCGGCAATAGTTGATGCCAGCTTTGATGTACCTGATCAAATGACCTTGATAGGTATTGCAGGGCTAATTCAGAGGCATTTTCATTATAAAATTTGGCTGGCAAGCGCGTGATCCTTTCGCGTGGGTATTGTGAGACTGCTATCACTTCCATTCTGACACGAAGACATCCCACTATTATTGTCATTTATCAAAATATTGCACTAAAAACCAAACCATAAACACCCTATAAGTTAAAGTTTAGTGGTTTTAAGAGATTGGATTCCCGATCAGTAACTTCGGGAATGACGAAAGGTGTAACTTCCCGAATGACGGAGGGCATAACTCCGGAAATGACGAATATATTAAGAGGGCTGTCTGCTATTTTGGTCTAAATAAATCGATTTTACATTAAATAAAATGTCTCAAAAAAATAATGAAGTCATACCAGAAAACATCCCTGAATGGTGCATGGGCTGCTGGAAAAACTAAAAGATTATTAGTAAACGGTTGATGGATATCCCCGTAAGATTCAACATAGTATATTTAAACTACTTTAACTGGCGAGAATAATAAGTATCTGCTACTTTCTATGTACAATTAAGGAAAGGAGAAACCAATGGACCGTAGTGTTAAACTCAATTACATTAAATTAAAAGAATTACGTAAAAACTTAGGGTTAAGCCAAGAAAAACTTGCGTTATCCTGTCAAAAAAAATCTCTTTGTCTGTCGATTGCGACACTTAAACGCGCAGAATGTGGTCGTGCAGTTTTTTATCGAACTGCGGCCGAATTGGCCCGTTTCTATCAAATTTCTGTCACCGACATCATAATCTATGAGAACTCTATCTAATACCAATTTGATTAAATTTATTCCCAACTCAGAGCTATGTTCTATGTTCAATGTTCAATAACAAGGCGAATTTGTTTAGGTTTAGTCATTCTAAATCAAATAAATTTAACGCGGTTAGTGGCTATCGAAAAGCTCCTAAGGGCGAGTACCCAATAAAAAGCAAAGGCTTACACGCGACGTTATTGATTTTGACAAGGACGCTACATGGATGGTGTTCTTAGAGAATGCAGACGGTACAGGAAGTACCTTATTAGATAATTCAGGAGCAATTATCCTGAGCAGATTCTCCTGAATAACCATTATCTTCAATCAATGCCTTGCCTCTAAGCCTTTTAATTCTCGCAGGCTGTGAAAGAACTTTATCAACTTGCTATAAATAGCCATGTTAGCAATTAGACGAGGATGCTGAACTGATACCGAACTGATACTGTAATGATTATCATTTGCATTTATAATACAGAATCTTAATGAGCTAAAAAGCTTATTAAGATGCTGGCACTATAAACATAGTATTGCCCATAGAAAACTCATTATTTAATATTACAATTAAAGGAATATACATGACTAAGCAAGTTATTTTACCTGAAGTAAGTACTAATGCGCCTTCAATCACAATGAATGCAAATAATAAATTACTACTGAGTTGGACAGGTGTAGGTAATGACCAATTAAACTTTTTGACTAGTGAAAATGGACAGGATTTTGGACGTAAAGTGACCTTAGATGAAAGATCGACAGATACGCCTGCTGTTGCATTCCTTAATGGCCAATACTATGTTGCATGGACAGGCGTAGGCAACAACCAATTAAATTTATTACAATCAGACGATGGTGTGCAGTGGCGTAAAAAAGTAACACTAAAAGAAACATCCCATTCTGCTCCTGCTTTAGTAGCCGTTGCTAATACATTATATTTGTCATGGCGCGGTGTTGATAATAATCAATTAAATATAATTGAAAGTATTGACGGCGTATCATGGGCTAATAAAATAACCTTAGCAGAAACAACAACAAGTGCACCTGCATTAGGTACATTAGGATCGGTATTATTTGTTGGCTGGCGTGGTGTTGAAAATAACCAACTTAACGTAATACAACGTGAGGTAAGCTCTAACCAACCCTATGGTAAAAAAGTTACATTAATGGAAACAACAACAGCGAACCCTAACTTTACTTCGGTTAATAACCAACTAGTGCTTGCATGGCAAGGCGTTGGAAACCATCAACTAAATTCTATTTATAGTACCGATGGTCAAACATTTGAAGGAAAACAAACGGTTCAAGGGCAAACTAGCTACGGAGCTCCCGCGGTAGTTGACTTTAAAGGTGAACTTTTTTGGTCTTGGACAGGTACTAACCCTGAACATAATATAAATGTAGCACCCAATTCCGCTATTAATTAACTCTTTGACTAATAAAGGTAGTACTTAAAGCACCTTAGTTGAGTACTTGCCTAATAGGAATTAAATAACCATCGTCTAATGACGGTGGTTAAATATTTCAGACTGAGGGTTAACATTTTAGTTGTAGGGTCTGTTAATATAGCTTCCACTTTAGCAAAAAAGGTTAAGCTTTAGAATTAAAGAGGGTTAGGGTAAAATCAGCTCACTTACCACTCTCTCAACTGCTGTATTTCTTTCAATCGACACCTTTGCATCACCAATGCCTCAAACAAATCATCAACTGATGAGTTATCAGAACTTAAGCCCTATTATGCAATATATTTGGCATCACGCCCTGATCCTGCGCCAATATCTAAAATACGGGCATTAGGGTTTGCTATTATGGCGGGCAAGCGCGTGTTCCTTTCGCGTAGGTATTTTGAGTCTGCTATTACTTCCATTCTGACAAAAATAAAGTACACAATAATTGTAATTTATCAATAACTTGAATTAAAACCAAAACCATAAATCCCCTATAAATTAAAGTTTAGTGGTTTTAAGAGATTGGATTCCCGATCAGTAACTTCGGGAATGACGGAAGGTGTAACTACGGAACTGACGAGGGTGTTACCTCGGAAATGACGAATATATTAAGAGGGGTGGGCTGCTAATTTCCACATAAAAATTACAGGTCGAATTGTAGACATCCATACCTTAAAAACAATGCTAAAGGGCTCGGTGACAAAGCGTAATAATACTGATTTATCATCGTCCCCTCATCGTATTTACATTGAATTACCACCACAAGTGATAAAAAGCTAAAGCAGGAAAGAAAGTAAACAGAAAACCCGTGATATATTCAGCCATCGGATATTCTTTATCCCGATGGAATTTTATATCTGCCCTTTTAATGCCAACAATAAAAAAGCAGAGTAAAAAGAAAGAGCATAAACATTTTACTGCTAACACCATAGAGGAGATAAACCTTATAGTACCTTCATCAACGCTTTTTGTGTAGAAATCGTCATTTCCCTTTGTAAACGGTCAAGAATACTTCGTATAAAACTACGTGTTAGTTCAAGTTTATTCTCTGAGCGTTTCATGCCTAAGACCTGCATTATTCTTTGAATATATAACAAGACCCATTTTGATATGTTATCAGCCAAATTTATACTTTTTGCAAGAATGTAAGATAACTGGTCAATAAGTGTGACCACTCCGACACCCGCCCCAAGAAGGGCGGTATGCGCAGCGCCTAAACATTTTTTTAGAACAAAGACTAACGATTGCTCTAGCCAGCCCGCAACTGAAACGGTAAGGGAGTAGCTGCCTTTGCTTTCTAACCAACGGGCAATGCCGAAGTCTGTTTTTGTGTCTTCAACTTCACCTTTAATATCATCCCAAGTTCTTCTACCTATTGAATGAGAGTATGTTGGCATTAAATGATACGCAGTTGAAAAGTTAGTACCCGGCGAGCTCATGTAATAGTCGGTACCTGTGGATGGCACATGGGCATAAGGCCAAGGTAAAAATTTAGGCACGGGGTCGGTTTTATGAAAAACCCTATGCATTCTTTTACTGCCTAACTTTCCTGTGATGTTTTCAGCAAAACTTTCCAAACCAACTCGCGGGCTACCAAAAGTATAAAGGTAGGTACTTTTTTTGGTATCTAGCCAATTAGCGCATAATGTCGCTAAAGCGCCGCCTAAACTGTGTCCGATGCAGTGGATGGTATGAATGCCATGGCGAGGCTGCTGTATCACTTTCATGAAATCATTAATACGTGGTTTCATCGAATTAAAAGCGGTATGAAACCCGTCGTGTACTAAATGACCACTATCAGATCTTGAGGTATCAATGTTGCCATTCGTTAACCAATCCGCCAGGGTTTGTGTACCTCTAAATACGATAAAAGCTTGACCTTTTAAAGCGGTACTTTTACCGAGTAAGACAAAACCAAATCCT
This sequence comes from Colwellia sp., assembly GCF_013215345.1. Classification (GTDB taxonomy): domain Bacteria; phylum Pseudomonadota; class Gammaproteobacteria; order Enterobacterales; family Alteromonadaceae; genus Colwellia. The sequence goes on from NZ_JABSOV010000175.1 coordinate 4,293, forward strand.
GTTGAGACTTTAAAGCCTGGCGGCCCTCCGGTTGTAGCTTTTAGTAAATTATCATCAGCAAAGGTGAAGCTGCCTTTATGAGAAATATTTAACGTTCGAAGCGCATTTTTTAGTGATGATTGCTTAGTTAACGCGTAAACGTCTTCTGCTAAGGCTGATGATAGTTGGGGGGATATTTCTGACATGTGAATGATCCTTATTCGTTGTTAGGGCTAAAGTTTATAAAAATTCTGGGATATATCTTTCCGGATCTGGTTCTACATCCCAGGTACATCGGCTAAAAATTATATTTCTATTAACTATAATTCCTTCCACATCAGGTTGGCTTAAATCACATTTAACGATTAAAGGCTTACCCCTTGACTCTGAGTTTTCTTCAGGAGATCTTTTTGTTCCGCTCCACATCTCAACTTCTTCATTGTTAACATGTGCTGTAATCTCTTGAAGAACAACAAACTCCATCGGTAAAATAACCCCGGCGTAATTGTTACGAAAAATAGCCGGAAAGTGGAAGTTTCCTTGCTCATCCGTGACCGTTTCGTCAAAAACGTCTTTATTGTAATTCACCATTCGCACAAGCTTTACGCCTGCGGCTGGTTTACCTTCAAAATTCACCACTCCGGTCATCGATGAAAATAAACATTGTTTTATACTCACGGCATATACTCCATATGAAAAAGTTAAAAAAATTAGGGTAATACATATTTTTTTTATCATATCGTCCTACTTGAATTCCTTGTGGGTCTGAAAGTTAACCTTCCAGGTTGTTAATACTCATAATAACTCGTATGCGAAAAATCCATTCTTATATTGATGACTTAAGTAATGTTTTAACATTCCAAGTTCCGCGACCGTAAAAATCAATATCAACAGCCTGACTTACCCTAATTGAGCAAAATTATTTTTACAAAAGCTTATTGATATATAAAATAAAGTAGAATACACCCATAGGTATTGCTGGGCTAATTTAGTGGTATTTTTATTATAATATTTGGCTGGCAAGCGCGTGATCCTTTCGCGTAGTATTTTGAGTCTGCTATTACTTCCATTTTGACACAACGACAATCACCTAATTATTGTTCTTTGTCAATAAGTTGTGCGAAAAACCAAAGCATAAACAGCCTATAAATTAAGGTTTAGTAACTTTTAGACAATGGATTCCCGATCAGTAACTTCGGGAATGACGAAGGGTGTAACCTCGGGAATGACGGAGGGCGTAACCTCGTAAATGACGAGGGTGCAACTTCGGGAATTTAAGATATGGAATGCAGAAAGCCTAATGATGTAGGCCCTTTTTGTTACTGGCTGATATAACAGTACTACTTATTACTTACCGTACAGAAACTGTGGAAAGTTACACTAC
>NZ_JABSOV010000176.1 GCF_013215345.1 Colwellia sp.
CTCTGTACTTATTAGTTTTTGCTTTCTTTGCCGTTCCTATGGGGTTAGCGGGTCAAATGCTATTGGGTAATACCGTCCCTTCAGATACTTATGTACTGTTTTTACCTGATGTTACTCAGCAAACATGGCTAACTTTATTTGCCTTTTTAGGAGCTATTTCTGCAGCAAGCTCTATGGTAATTATCTCGGCTATTGCTTTAAGTACCATGCTTAGTAATGAAATTGTTTTTCCGCTGCTCTATCGTCGACAAAAAGTGGCACAAACTGACTATGACAATTTTCGTAAACGTCTGTTAAATATTCGCAAGCTACTAGCCTTGTTCGTTATCATGTTGGGTTATGGTGTTTTCATCATGGCTTCGCCAGATACACTGTCTTCGTTGGGAGAAGTCGCCTTTGGCGCATTTGCTCAACTTACACCGGCGTTAATTGCCGCTTTTTATTGGCGTCGAGCTAGCCTAGTCGGAGTCTATGCGGGCATATTAGTCGGTTTTATTTTATGGCTTACGCTGAATTTCTTACCGCAATTTGGCTTATATGCATCGCCCTTTGCCGAAGGCTTCTTACCAGTTAAAACTACCGCGACGCTGTTTAGTTTAGGCGCAAATATCATAGTGATGTGGGCGTTATCGCAAATAAGCCGACAGAGTGTACAAGAGCGAGTACAAGCCTCGTTGTTTCTCGAGTGGCAGTCACCAAAACTGTTAACAGTAGAGAAAAAACGCCAGTTAGATGTCAGAGATTTAGAATTGTTATCGTCTCGCTTTGTTGGCATTGATAAAGCGCGTGATAGTTTTAATAGCTTTTTATTGGCTAATGATAAAAAAGAGTTGGGCAATGCTGGCTATAACCAGCAATTATTGCAACACACTGAAAATACGCTAGCCACAGTGATGGGCTCTTCATCGGCTCGTTTAGTGTTGAGTTCAGCACTAGAAGGGCGTGATTTTGATCTGGATGAACTGGCGGTTTTAGTGGAAGAAGCATCCAGTCAAAAACAGCAGTTTTCTCAAGATTTACTGCAAAGTGCCATTGAAAACGCCAGTGAAGGTATTTCAATTGTCGATGATCAATTACGGCTAGTTGCCTGGAATAAAAAGTATTTAGACTTATTCGATTACCCAGCAGCGTTAGTCTATGTCGGCAGCCCTATATCCGGCCTTATTCGTTTTAATGTGCAACGCGGCTTGTGTGGCTCTGGCGATATAGAGTCGCAAGTGAACCGTCGACTAGACTTCTTACGTAAAGGCAGTCCACATAGTTCAGAGCGCCAACAAGCAAGTGGTCAAACAATCCGTATTGAGGGAAACCCTCTGCCCGGTGGTGGTTTTGTTATGTTGTTCTCTGATATCACCGCCTATCGACAAGCAGAACAAGTACTCAAAGAGGCAAATCTTGATCTGGAAACTCGGGTTTATGAACGGACCTTAACACTCGCTAAAACCAATGAAGCACTGGCCAAGGCTCATGAAAAAGCTGAACAAGCGCATTTGAAAAAAAGTCAGTACTTAAAAGCTTGTAGCCATGATCTGATGCAGCCCCTTGAAGCGGCGAGGTTATTCACTTCGGCGCTAGCTGAGCAAAGTAATTTAACCACAGTACAGCAAAGGCAAGTTGAGAATATTGACCGCTCGTTAAAGGCGGCCAATGATTTATTAGCGGATCTAGCTGAAATTGCCCGGTTAGAAAGTGGCAATATAAAAGCTAATGTGCGAGTTTTTTCGCTCAATGATCTATTTGAAGATCTAGCACAAGAATTTGCCGCATTGGCTATTGAGCAATCTGTCGAGTTTCGCCTAGTAGCAAGTAAGGTCTGGGTTAAATCTGATCGGCACCTACTAAGACGTATAATCCAAAACTTAGTTGGTAATGCTTTTAGGTATGCCAGTCCGGGCAAGGTGTTATTAGGCGCTCGGGTATTTAACCGGCAAGTGATTATTCAAATTCTCGATAATGGCCCAGGAATTCCAATTGAAAAGCAGGAAATTGTTTTTGAACAGTTTACTCAACTTAATACGCCAAAAAATCACGCGGGAAGGGGCCTGGGGTTAGGACTAAATATCACCCAAAGTTTGGCGCAGTTATTGGGACACACTTTAAGTTTACAATCGAAAGCCATGCAAGGCTGTAAGTTTTCTGTGCAAGTCGAGCAAGCCGAGCCTGTGGTGCAAGCTAGAGCGATTAATAAACCTAGCTTTAATGTAGCACTTAAAGATATCACCGTTTTATGCATAGATAACGATCCCGATGTGCTTAGCGGTATGGTTGAGTTACTTTCTGCATGGCAATGTAATATTTTAGCGGCGGACTCTAGAGAAACAGCGCTGGCAGAGTTTGCCAATCACAGTAATGAAATCGATATATTATTGGTGGATTATCAATTGGGCTATCAGGGTGATGATCCACAAAGTAAGCAAGTGGATGGTTTAACCTTGATTAAAGATTTACGTAGTCAGTGTCATCATTCATTGCCGGCGATATTAATCACCGCAACCACAGAGGCTGATATTGAAGATAAAGCTAAAAGCTACGATGTTGGTTATATGCGTAAGTTAGTTAAGCCTGCTGCATTACGAGCAATGATGAGCGCAATGCTGGCGAAGAAGTTACAGGCGGATTACGTGGGTTATAGCTAGGATTAGGTTATATAACGATGAGTGCACTGTTATAAGTCAGGGCGAAAAAGCTACAAGCTGATTATGTTGGTTATAGCTAAATTTAGCTATAACCACGTATGAATGTAAGATTATACTGCAAACTTCATGGAGATTTCTTAACGGGAGCGTTTAGTCAATTGAAAAATAGCTGTAAAAAATATTAGTTTCGAGCGGTAAGCAATAACATCTTTTTAAGCTATCTACGATGTATTAATTACTGACAGTGTGTTGTCTGGACAGAATAAGTTACTGTATGGGGATCTGAATAACGAGACTTAAGATATAGGTTTACTTGTTTACCGCAGCTCTGCACGGCTAACACTTGACTTTTATAGGCAATATCAGTATCCCAGCATTGTGCCACATCGATTTCACGATCAATGACATACACTGCATGTGAGCTGTTTATCTGACAAGATAAATAACTAATATCATCGAAGTTGTTGTCACCACCGCAAGCAGATAAGGTAGCCATTAGGCTTAAAATAAAAAACTTTTTCATGTTATTCCCCTTTGGCATATTGGTTGGTAAATGATTCGTTAATCACTACACGAGAATTACAAGGCACTTGAAAGTATTCATGATCATTATGTCTAACTTGCAGCTCAAGCTGCTTATAGCCAGAGCAATTGAGTTGAGCTCCTGATGCTGGCGCTAAATTGAAGATTTTGCCATGAATATCAATTTCAACAACTCCATTGGAAAAGTTTTGAATTGCTAAGGTCGTTAATTCGGTGCTATAGACATTAATATTATCTACTGGTGAGGTGTATTCACTGCCAATTACCACCGAGGATAATAAGGTTAATGGTAGCGCCAAAATTTTATACAGATACATTTTAATTCCTTTTTGCTAGTAAAACTGAAAACAGCACAAGCTGCGCAGAATGTATTACCGCTTATTACTCATAGATATGAGTAATATTTGATCCATCGTTTTAATTTCACATAATATCGCATAATTTCAAAGTATTAGAAACCTTGGGCTGATAAGTTTTCCCCTGATATTGAGGGTTATTGATATTTGTATTTAATAAGGCAGAAACACTAGTTTAGTGAGCATTAATTCATTTAGGATGATACTTTCTATATTCGATATTTTACTTATGTCATAAATGTTAGTAAAAGCTAGGGAACTCAAATTACTTTTAGTGTTCTATATTCATCTGAATAAAGCATTATAATATGGAGATTGCTCTTGTTGTTTAAGAAAAAAAGGCTGTTTACTCTGCTTAAAACCCTTGTTTATGTCACGTCTTTAACTGCATTAGCCAGCAAATCCAATGCTATCGAGTTTAGTGAAGTTATTATTAATTCGCCCTATAAGCTCACGCAAGAAATTATTGCTGCTGATGTCCTAGCGAGTAAAGGCAAGGAACTGCTTACTTTTTCTGTTGATGAACAAAGTAATCGTTGGTTAATTATTTATCAGCTAAACCATGATACTAATCAGTATGTGGTTGCAGAAAAGACCATCATACCTAAACAATTTTATCGCTTTGATTTAAGTGAACAAAAATCCGATAAAAAAGATATAAAACAAAAGCTCTACTTCCTGTCCGCGGATTCATTAACATTTTATCAAAATAAACAGTTTACATCACTAGCCAGTATTGAGTCGTTATACATTCAAGAGCAGGCTGACTTCCTTAGTCGCGGCAATTTTATTCAAGATCTAAATAATGATGCCTTTGCTGATGTCATTATTGCCGATTTTAATAACACTCATATTCTTATCGGGCAGGAAAAAGGTGGTTTTGTTAGCCAAGTACTGCCGATAAAGCCTGAAGTGCGGGTGTTTTCATCAGGGGCAAGTTACACCCAAGCAAAGCTCTACTTTAATGACGTCAACTTTGATGACAAAACTGATATTTTACTGGTCGGCGATGGAGAAATGATTATATATGCGCAAATCGAACAGAGTTTGTTTGCTCCCACGGCGATTCATTTACCCATTAATGAAGCGATCAGTGGTACAGAATGGTGGAATAAGCGTGATGAAAGTGGCGAGCAACTAGACCAAAGTGATTTGGAGTACCGAAAATTAGAAGAACTGCGCGATGTTAATGCCGATGGTATTGTCGATATGGTGGTGCGCTATACCAAGGCTTCAGGTGTACTCGATCGTGTTAATGATTATGAGATATTTCTTGGCCATAATAATAAAGGCGAATTAAGTTATGCTCAACAGCCTGATAGTGTTATTCATGCCGAAGGCACACTGACTGGCTTAGAATTTGTCGATATTGATAATGATGACAAGCTGGAGGTGTTACTCGCTGGCTTTGATATTGGTTTATCGCAAATTATTGGCGCCTTAATCACCGGTGGTATTGACCAAGATGTTTATGTCTTTAAAATGAATGCACAAGATAAGTTCCCAGCTAAGCCGACGATTCAAAAAGAGGTTGAGCTAACCTTTAGCTTAAGCTCTGGCCAAAGTGGTAGTGCCGTGGTGAAGTTGGCTGACTTAAATGGTGATGGCCTAAAAGAGCTTATTTTGTCCGATGATGATGAGTTGAAAATATACCTAGGTAAAACAGCCAGCAAGAGTAAAAAATCATCCAAGCATAACAAATCATTTAAAAAACGCAGTCTTAGCTATAGCACTCAGTTACCTAAAGATGGCAACCTAGTCATGGTTGAAGATTTAAATGGCGACGGCAAAGATGATTTACTGATGAAATTCTCTCGCCTTGATGGTGAAGATAAGGCTAAAGAGTTTAAAGTGCTTTTTTCAAAGTAACTTCGACCATCGTTATAGCAGTTTCATTAATTAAGTGATCTATTTTATACGTAGGAAAAAAGACTAAATACAAGGCATTTATTTTAATAACTAGTTGTTCAGGACAATATGCTCCTGCATTGTCTAATAAGCTGCATCCATACAGTGTTAATTATTAAATA
>NZ_JABSOV010000177.1 GCF_013215345.1 Colwellia sp.
ATGATCATCAAAAAATCCAAACTTAAAATAGTTGCAGGATTCACTTGCCTATATTGCATTGACCATTGCTCAGCAATCTCTTTACTTAGACCTTGCGCAGCCGCCATATCGCTAGTGAGCATTGATTGACTAATTTGGCTAAAACCATTCACAATTTGCTGCTCAGGAATACGAACATCTAACGCGCCCAGCGTGCTAGTAATTTCTTTTAGTGCCGCCTGACTTTGTAAGGCATCAAGTTCGTTAAACTTACTTGCCAAACGCATAATTTCACTACTTAATGTATCAATATTTATTGAGGTTAAAACATCATGTAACCAAGGGCTAATGGTATGTAGCAGTGAAACCAAATCTGAAGTATCAACAAAGTCACGAATATAAACAGGTAAGGTTATAAAAATTTGAAAATATACCGTCCAAAATCCCGACAGTATTAATAAATACGCCATAAACGGTTTATTGCCTATGCTCATTTTTTGTAAATACCATGCAAGTGCGTCTTGCTGGCTTGGTTTAGTGACCAACTTAGCCACCGCAAGATCCCAAATAATGGCAGCAACAATTAATAATACCGTGGCAATTAAGGTAAATTCACCGTCTATATAACCTGCATAGAAGGCCACGAGTATGATCAACAAGGGCACTACTAATAAGGCCAGGCGCATATTTCCCAGTACCTGTTGCATTTCATGAAAGACTTGCTTTAAGGGTTTATTTTTACCATGACGCTCAGGCTCTTTATAGAAAAATAACGCCGGAATAAAGTTCACTGAAATCCAAATACAGGCAAAAGTAAACACTGCTTGCCAACCATAATTCTTTTGAATAATAGGCGCTAATAAAGGCCCTAAAAAACCACCGACATTGACCATCATATAGAAAATACCAAAGCCTAAGCCTCGGTTAGTATCATCTGTGGTTCTGCTAATGGTTGCGGTTACTACCGGTTTGAATATCCCAGCTCCGAGTGCTATCAACATAAATATGCTCATAAAGCTGGCTAAATCTTTGGCATAACCTAAGAAATAATAACTCGGCGCCATTAGGGTGAATGACAGCAAAAACATTTTCCGATAACCAAATCGGTCAGCGAGTGCGCCAGAAACCACAGGGAAAAGATAAAGGAAGAAAGGCACCACACCCATAATTAAACCACGTTCGGTATTACCTAAACCTAAACCGCCTTGCGTGGTAGGCGTCATAATATAACTAGCAAGTAATGTGTACATGCCATACCAAGCAAGTCGTTCAAAGATCTCCATGGTATTGGCTACATAAAAGGCTTGCTGAAAAGGACTTCGTTTAGTTAGGCTCACTGTCTTATCCACCATTTTTATTATTGATTTTTTTATTCTGGGTTGTTGTCCACTAACAACATTCATGCTGTTGATTTAAGTAATACTAAATATTGCATAAATCAATAGAATGAATGCTAAAAGTAATAAGGAAAATTAAAGTTAAAAAAAAGCCAAGTACACAATATGCACTTGGCTTTAAACTAATCTTTTAACAAGGTCGGTAATAACTCTGCCGGCATGTTTTGATAACAGATAGGACGTCTAAAGCGGGTAATGGCTGCACTGCCCACAGACGTTGTTCTGATATTAGTTGATGCTGGAAATGGACCACCGTGGTTCATTGAGGCACAGACTTCAACACCGGTAGGCATTTGATTATAAATCAAGCGACCTACTTTATGGGCAAGGTTAAGGCTTAACTCTTTTGACGCAGTTAAGTCACTTTCTAAGCCATGAATACTGGCGGTTAAATTACCTTTAAGAAGGCTAACAAACTCCATCATTTGTGCTTGGTCATCACAACGAACAACTAAAGCACTGAATCCAAATACTTCTTCTTGTAGTAATGGCGTTTTAGCAAATGTTGCTAGGTCTGTAGCAAATAAAGAGGCTGAACATTCTTGTTCATTACCTGTTTTACCCGTTGCTAATAAGCTGACACCGCTAAGTGCTTTTCGCTCTGCAACCGCGTTATTGTAGCTAGCACACATTGCTGGAGTTAACATAACACCAGCAGCTTGCTGTGCTAATGCTTCGCTTGCCGAAGTAATAAACGTTTGATAGTTGGCACTATCTTCACTGCCTACCACAACCCAAACGCCAGGGCTGGTACAAAACTGTCCTTGGCCCATCATTAATGAAGCAACTAAACCTTGTGCTATTTCAGCGCCGTCTTGGTCAACTTTATTAGGCATAATAAATTGTGGGTTAATGCTACCAAGCTCACCATAAAATGGAATCGGTTCAGCTCGTTGGTGAATTTGCGCTTGTAAAATCATACCTACGCGTTCAGAGCCAGTAAAACCAACCGCTTTAACTGATGGATGAGTAACTATTTGTGTAGCGATAGCGTAGTTTTTACCTTGAATAAGCGAAAATACACCGCGGTCTAAATTACAGCTTTCAATCGCTTTTAAGATAGCACGTGCTACTAATTCAGCAGTGGCAGGATGAGCTGCGTGTGCTTTCATAACTACAGGACAACCTGCAGCTAAAGCTGAAGCAGTGTCGCCACCAGCAGTAGAGAAAGCTAATGGAAAATTACTTGCAGCAAAAACACCAACCACACCTAAAGGTAAATAACCTAAACGAGTATCTGGTTTTGGAAGTGGTTGACGATCAGCATTCGCTTGCTCAATAACACCTTGGTATTCGCCTGACTCTAATAAGTCAGCAAACAAACCAAGCTGGCCAATCGTTCTGCCGCGTTCGCCTTGAATACGCATGACCGGTAGACCTGTTTCACCACAAGCGGTATCAACTAACTCATCACCTAAAGCAAGAATTTCAGCACCAATAGCACGTAAGAAAGTAGCGCGCTTAGCTGCACTTAACTGGCTATAAGAAGTGAAAGCTTCATTGGCGCGATTGATGGCAGTGTTTACTTCAAGCTCTGTAGCATCGGCAAATTCAATATCAATAGCTTTATGTGTTTGGGCATTAAAGGCTTTAAAACCACCTTGAGTATTACCTGACCATTCGCCGGCAATTAAATTCTGTCCTGTTATTGTCATCTTATTACTCACTTATGTTGCATGTATTGCTAAGTGCCTTTATAGAATAAAGGCACTGGATATAATCTGTATTTAAACAAAGATTAAAATAAGAAGTCACTTATCTTATCCATTGTCATTTCAGTGCTCTTTAGGTTATTTAACGCTAAAACCAAAGGCATATGGGTCATCATCATCGATAGTAATGCAGTTTTTGCCAAACACTTTTGCCCAACCTTCGATACTTGGCTTAATGGCAGTGATAGTCTGACCTGAGGCATTGAGCTCAACTACGCCTTCAATCTTACCGGTAAATTGGCTACCAATATAACTCTCATGCACGAAGGTATCGCCAACAGCTAATTCACCTTTGGCAAATAACTGCGCCATTCTCGCGCTTGTTCCGGTACCGCATGGCGATCTGTCTATGGCTTTATCACCATAAAATACCGCATTGGCGGCATCTGAGCCTTGGGTTTGCGGTAGACCTGTCCACAAAACGTGACTGACACCATTAACACTGGCATCTTCAGGGTGAACGCAGTCAAGCGACTTGCTTGCCACTTCACGAACAATAGGGCTCCACAGCAATATTTCTGCGGCAGTCCACTGGTCAATACCAGGAAAATTGGCTTGCGGTTCAACAATGACGTAAAAATTACCGCCATATGAAACATCAACGGTTAGTTGACCTAGACCTGGAATATCAAGAGTGATGTCACGATGTGCTAGATAAGCAGCAACATTAAATATTTTAACGTTAGCAACCTTGCCATTATTTTCTTGATACTCAATGACAATTTGACCGGCAGGCACATCAATGATGAGTTTACCTGGAGTTTTAGGGGTGATAAGACCGCTTTCTAAACCTGCGGTAATAGTACCAATAGTGCCGTGGCCACACATAGGAAGGCAGCCTGAGGTTTCAATAAATAAAATTGCTGCATCGGCATTGTCACTACAAGGTGGATACAAAAATGCACCTGACATCATATCGTGACCGCGCGGTTCAAACATTAAACCTTGGCGGATCCAATCAAAACGTTCAAGAAAGTCTAGACGTTTTTCACTCATGGTTTCACCCACTAAGTTTGGATGACCACTGGTCACTAACCTAACGGGGTTTCCGCAAGTGTGTGCGTCGATACAAAAAAATGTTCCCTTAACCATACTATCCCCAATAATGCTATTTGTTACTTGACGTAATCTTATTTATTAAATATTTTCTGTTATAAGTATTTTGTTAAAAAGGCCTTGTTATAACTGCCTTTTTATAACAGAGACGCCAGCACTGAAACGAGGTCTCAGTACTGGTATCTCTAGTAAACTTAATGATTAATGCGCATTAATCTAAGTTAAATTTACTTAAGTCAATGCGTGTCTCAACGGCTTCATTGATAATGGAAGCAACCATTTTAGTGGTTGCTTCAAAGTTAATAGATAAATCTTCGTTGTATTGCGTAGTTACCGCTGGGTAAACACCTTTCCAATTTACATTCATAATATTCTTTTCATTTTTCGTGATTAAATACCAATTGTTTTTTGTACCTATTTACTAGTCTTTTAGTATGCTTTGGTACCACAGTTTATTTTGTTAAAACTATTACTAGTTAAGCTTGAGTATATTGTATACAATCCTTAAATAATGGCAAGTATAATTTATTTTTACTTTATATACGACAGTAATAAATATTAACAACAACAACTTAGATCTATATCTATCCCAAGGTGTAAATTAATGAACACAGCAACAAACAAACAACAGGATAAAAAACAGCAAACAGTTGCTGTTATTGGCGCCGGAATTATTGGTATAAACTGTGCGCTCGAATTGCAGAGTTTGGGCTACCAAGTGACGTTAATTGACAAAGAAGGTATTGGTTTAGGTTGTTCTAAAGGTAATGCCGGACATTTTGCTACAGAACAAGTGTTTCCACTCGCCGAATCTTCATTGTTATGGCAAATGCCTAAGCTCTTACTTGACCCGCTTGGTCCTGTGTCTTTATCTGCCAAACACTTTATTAAAGCCATTCCTTGGTTCATGCAGTTTTTTAATAATATGCGCCCTAGTTTGCGTGATAAAAATACAGTAGCGATAAAAGCATTAAATAAAAATGCCATCAGTCACTACTGTGCGCTATTAAAAGAGGCAAATATGGAGCACCTCATCACCTTGCAAGGTTCATTGCTAGTTTTTGAGACAACCAATTACAATACAGTTGATGCCATGTATCAGCATTATAAAAATGAAGATGTGGCGGTAAAACTATTAGATAGAGCTGAAACGATTAAGCTTGAGCCAAACTTACACGACAATATTAATTACTCGTTATTCTTTACCGATGTAGCCCACACTATTGACCCGCTAGCATTGAGTGTTGCTCTTAGCGAATTTGCCAAAAGTAAAGGCATGACTTTCCAGCAAAGTGCCGTTACTGAAATAACTCAAGCAGAGACTGGAGTTACCGTACTGACA
>NZ_JABSOV010000178.1 GCF_013215345.1 Colwellia sp.
GGCTAAAAGCGCTTTATTCTTTGTTGAGTAGTATTTGCTTAGAATGACTAGGCTACACACTACTCGCCGCGACTAAAGCACTTTTATCTCGAACAAAATTTAACCCTGAAAGATCAACACCCCTAGTATTAATTAAAGTTTCTGACCGGCAATCCAGGTCTCTTTTACTGATAAGTCGTCATTCAATACCACCATATCAGCTTGCATTCCTTGACTAAGTTGACCACGAATGACCTCTTGGTTTTGGTATAAGTACTCTGCTGGATATAAACTGGCCATACGTATCGCTTCACCCAACTCAATGCCTAAGCCTTGATGAGTATTTTTAACCGCGCTCGCCATATCTAACGAAGAGCCAGCAAGTTCACCCGTGGTTGAGGTCAGCTTGCCATTGTCGACATAAACAGTGCGATCATATAAAGCGAACTGTGTTTGTGTTGTTCCCACTGGCGGCATAGCATCAGTAACTAAGAACACTTTTCCTTGGGGTTTAGCTTGTATCGCTAATTTACAACTGGCGTAATCAACATGGAAACCATCGACAATTAAGCCACAGCTAGTGTTATTATTTAATAGCGCCGCACCAACAACCCCAGGCTCTCGCCCCTGTAGTGGTGACATAGCATTAAATAAATGCGTAAAACCACTGGCGCCAGCATCGATAGCTTGTTGCGCCGTTTCAAAATCAGCGTTGGTATGACCTAGACAAACTTTAATACCTAACTCAACCATACGGGAAATATCTTCAGCACTGACCGTTTCCGGCGCGAGAGTGACAATAACTTGACCAATATCTTGGCGGGACAGGATCTGCCATTCAACGGCAGAGATGCCGCGGATATAATCGGCACAATGGGTGCCTTTTTTCTCAATAGATAAATGCGGCCCTTCAAAGTGAATACCAAGAATGCCTGGAACATCTTCGGCTATCGCTTGAGCAATTGCATCTGCAGCTTGTTGCATGACGGCAACTTTATCGGTAATTAACGTTGGCATCATAGCCGTAGTGCCAAATTGAGCATGAGCAGCCATGATGATTTTTAAGTTATCAACTGAGGGCGAGTCGTTAAATAATGCCCCGCCACCACCGTTAACTTGTAAGTCGATATAACCAGGAACAACTAAACCTTGAGCGAACACATCGACATGACTCGTGTTTTGGTCAATATCGGTAATTTTACCGTCCACTATAGTCAACACTTGATCTTCAAGAAAAGTGTGTCCGTCAAATAATCGTTGAGCATGGAAGCGCGTTTGTGTCATGGATTGTCCTAGAGTATCAACTTCAATGGGTAAAAATATTTTAAAAAGTCTTTGCGATAAACCACTACGCCGATTGTTGCACAGACACTTTAGCTTGTTGCTGCCGAGCGAAAAGTACTGAGCCAACTTCCGGTGGATTTAATGGCTCAGTAAGATTGGCTTTTATATCGCTCGCTAACCAAGATTTCAATCTCGGTGTTAGGCCGCCAATCATAGACATGCGAGGTGGATTTTTTACCGCTAAAGTACGAGCAATGCCATTAATATATTCGGCGCCTTCAGCAACAATAGCCAAGGCAACTTTATCACCTAGCTCTGCGGCATCAAAAACTAAATTAGCTTGCTGTGCATAAAAAGTCGCTTTTTGACTGGCAACGGCTTCAACTAAATCAGTATCGTCATTGCAGTTAAGTTTTTTCAACAATACCGCTGACATCAAGGTTGGCTCGACTAAGCCATCAAGGGATAATAAAACCTGCTTAACCCCTTGTAAACCAAACCAAGCGCCACTGCCTTTATCACCATGGGGAAAACCATGAGCGCCAACAGTCGTGTGCTGTTCATCGACACAAGCAAAGCCACATGAGCCAGTACCGGTAATCATCACAGCGCCATCATTGCCATTATGGGCACCTAAACAGGCGATTAATAAATCAGTCGCTAGATGCATTGCTTTAAAGGGGTGTTGCCAAGCGGCCATTTGGTCAAATAGCACAGGTAAGTTAACGCCTGCTAAACCAACACCAGCGATTAATTCACTCAGCTCTATATGCGCTAAACCAGCATCTGCTAACGCTAATTTAGCCGAGTCAGTAATAGAATAAGTTGCTTGCTCAAAACCATGCAATGGATTACCGGGACCTGAGATACCTGTACCAAGTATTTCATTATCTTTATTCATAATAATGGCTTTACATTTACTGCCTCCACCATCAATGCCTAAAAATAATTCATTGTTTTTGTCACTACTTGTCAGCATACCGATCCCATGTTCACTGTCTATATTTTAATTTTTTGATTTTTTCATCTTAGCTAGAAATGACAGCGTTGTCATTTGTTTTTTGGATAAAATATCAGCTTTTTTTACAAGTGTTACCAAATGTAATTTAACTAACTGATAATATTAGATAAATATCAGTTAGGTAATTTGAACCTTCTTATTGAACTTGGGTGATACGACTTGCTCTTAGACCATTAGTACTACGACTTCTGATATTTACCTGACCAGAAACGGCAATAGGCTCTTGATAAGTAAGCCAGTTGCCGCCACTCACTTGATATTCAATTGTCAGGCCTGGAAAAGCAATATTGGCATGCAGTTTACCTGCTTGGATAATAGCGCCAACGGTAGGTAGGCGATAATCAATTTGCGCTAGTTCAAGTTTGGCAAACTCTTTTTGTCCTAACGTATTGGCAAATTTAGCCCATTGGCTATCACGCATGGTTTGCATTTTTTTAGTAAAAGCATTGCTTTGCGATGAATACTTAGCGCCTTGATAATTATAAGGTACTGCCCAGCCAGCAAGATGCCAGGCACGCTCGGCTAAAGCCAATATTCGTGGAAATACTTTATGCTCAACCATGTCATCAGTGCGGACATTCTCACTCCACAATTGCCCTTGAATACCTAAGAATTTTTTACCTGCCGCCATTGGCGTTTTAGTATCATCGGCAACATAAGTATTATCTTGTCGGTCTAACCAAAACTCGGCATGAACTGGCAAGTTATCAGGCATAAACTGGAATACTTTTTCAGTATTGGTGTGGCGTGATGCCCAATAATAGCCATGCTCTTTAGGGTCTGCCTCATGGGGAAAATCAAAATATAACACGTCAGGGCTAGAGATAACTACTTGCCAATCTCGGTTTGCTAATAGATGAACCTTATCGTGACCTCCCCAAAATAGCGCGTCCCAAGCGTTGGCTTGTACAATTGCTGGCATATTTTCCTTGCGAGTGTGCTCCATGCCATCACTCCAACCTGCGGTTTCAATATCAAGTTCAGATAAAATTCCGGCAACACGTTCAATAAAATAAGCACCTAATTCACTCATTTTAGTCACTCCTTTATCGTTATTCGCAACAAAGTCCTTACAGGCTGGCGAGTCTAACCAAGCACCGGCAGTTTCATCTGCGCCAATATGATAACGAGTAAGCGGCTGGCCAGCATCGGCATGAATTTTTTTCACTTGAGTCATCACTTCGACAACAAAATCATACGACGACTCTAAACAGGCATTAATGGTGTTATCACCATAAAATTGCACTGAAGAATACTTAGTTTTATCTTGGAAATCTTCTAGCAAGAACTGCTTGGCTTTAGCTTCATCTTCTAAAGCTTGGTATTTTTTATAACGCGCAGTCATCGCCTTAATTGAAGCACGAGAATGACCCGGCATATCAAGTGATGGGATCACTTGAATATGTCTAGCACTGGCTGCTTTTAAAATTTCGTGATAATCACTAACACTGTAATAACCACTGACTGATGAGTTTTCATCAATGCCAGCACCGAGCTGCGGCATTAAACAATTTTCTTCGCTAACATCAAAACACCGCTTGGCACCAATATCCGTAAGTTCAGGTAAACTGGGGATTTCTAAACGCCACCCTTCATCATCACCAAGGTGTAAATGCAGTTTATTTAACTTGTAAGCTGCCATTTGATCTAGCAGTTTTAAAATAAATTCTTTTGAATGAAAGTTACGCGCAACATCCACTAACATGCCACGAAAGACAAAATGTGGTTCATCTTCAACCACTAACATAGGTATACGCGACTCACCAACAGTCACTAAACTTGCCAGTGATTGCAAGCCGTTAAATACGCCATTGCCATCAACGCCCACGATGGTAATTTCTTTACTGGTGACATTTAAACTGTAGCTACCGATAATTTTATTGTCATTAGGAGTAATACTTAGCCGTAGCGGTAAGCCCGCAGCATTTTGTTTAACACCTAAAGTGGCTAAACGTGATAGCGCTGCATCAACATCATCGTGTTTAACATTACCTAAAGATACCGCAACACCTTGACCAATATTAGCAAAGCCCATATTTACATCGATATTTACCGATTTAGGGGTTGGAATAATTGCGTGCAACACCGCGAGCTTGTCTTTTACCAGTACAGAGTTACGTTGATAAAGCTTTTCAGGCGTTAGCCATTGCGTTTTATCTGACGCGGTACGTTTAAACTGAGTATTGATATCGGTGAATGTCTCCACATGAGGAAGTACTTCTAAACCGGTATCTTTATCAATGAAAGGTACTGTGCTTTCAATAACTCGTGCTTCAAGCCTAGGTGCACTAACAATATAATTAGGCATCACATCAGACTCAGCTAATGACCAAAACATAGCGCGGAAGTTTAAGGTTTTTGTCTCGCCTTGGCTAAAGCCGGAAAAATTATCTTTTAAGCTAATCTGATGTAAATCACCGTTCAGATGCTTTACGTTAAAGTCATCACTTTCAAAAGACTGAATGGGTGCAATTTGACTAAAATGAATAATCCAGTCTTTTGCCGCTATAGCTTGTGTCGCGGTGAAAGATAACTCCACTTCAAAACAGGCGCCATCGGCAACTTTACTGTCACATTTATCACTAGGGATATTGGTAACCACACGATAGTTAACTTCTAAGTGCTGGGCAATGTTATCAATATCACTTTGAGCAACAGAGTAAATAGCTTGTAAGTTAATTTTCTCACCGGTATCAACAGCTGGCGCAGGGGATTTTTCACAACCGAGTAGAGATAAGCTAGCGGCAATAGTAAGCGCTAAAATCTTTTTATTCATCTTGCTAATGTGCATTTTTAAAGGACCTTTTACAACGTTCAGTGAGAAAGCTACTTTGCTTTAGATGTTATTGTTAACATAACTATCCATAATTTTGACAGCGCTGTCAAAATTAAATACATAAAACACCGATCTTGTAACAATATTACACGCTCTATATGATAGTCACTGACTTTAATGCTGTCGAACAGGAGAATATCTTAAGTGCATATTGCTACACGATGTAAATTAACATGTAATTCTCACAAGCTTTGACAGCGCTGTCAAAATTAAATATGCTAACTTAACGTCACGGCTGTTAAATATTCATCAGCTTAAGCCTAGATAGTACGACTAAAATCACTATCAATTACCTAATAACAAACAATAAGTTGGTTCTATGAGTAAAATTATTCCGA
>NZ_JABSOV010000179.1 GCF_013215345.1 Colwellia sp.
GAAGGGCGAGTTTAAAAGGCTTACATGCAGCGTTATTGATTTTGACAAGGGAATAACCATTACCTACAATCAATGCCTTGCCTCTAAGCCTTTTAACTCTCGCTGAGTGGGAATAAACTTATTGGAATTGGTATTAATAGCCGCTAGATTTTTTACTTTCTAATTGTTTGTCAGTGTAAGTGGCTTTTTCATGTTTTTTCCCTGCAGCCTCAGCTAACTCAGCCGGCATATAGTTTTCATCATGTTTAGCAAGTACTTCACTGGCTTCAATACTTAGCCCTGTAGGCGGGTGTTCTGCCAGCCTGCCATTAGCCACTATGCCTTGGCCTTCACGAAATAGATCCGGCAAAATACCATCATAATAAACGGTAACCGTAATATCGCTATCTTTGAAGACGATTGGCATGGTCATATCACTAAGCTTAAATGAGACTTTAAGGCTTTCAGGGTCACGCTTTACTGACCCAGGAACCACTAAACCACCTATACGAATACGTTGACCTAGACTTGGCTTTAAACCGGTCTCTTTTTTACCTTGGGTAATTTCAGAGGGGGTAAAAAATAAATCAATATTTTGACTTAAGGCATATAAAACAAGTCCAGCAACGGCACTGATGCCAATCAGGACAGAGCCAACAATAGCTAGACGTTTTTTACGGCGTGGATTCATTATTCAGTAACCTCATTTAATGCTTTATTTTGCTGTTCATTTTGTTGCTTACGTAGCTCTCTGGCTTGGCGAAGTTTATCTTCTCGCTGTTTACGCTTAGCTATTTGGTTGATGATCTGCTGATGACCAGCTTTAGAGCTGATCAATAAAAAGGTAAGTATCAAAGCGGTCGCACCAAACGATAGCCAGACATAAAAGCCATAACCGCCCATATTGATGAAATCGCTAAAACTATTAAATTGCATTGAGTGCTCTCCTACTACTTTGCTCTATTTTTGTATTATCTAACTGGAATGATTAACTGTTCTGTTTTTGTACTAGCTCACGCACCCAAGGACGAATGCTATTGCGCGCTAGAATTTCATTACGAAAACGTAGACAGATAATCACAGCAACTAATAAAGAAAAGCCGATAAAACAAATGATAAATGGCCATAACATATCTAAAGACATAGATGGTTTACCCAGTTTACTGACTGTAGAGCCTTGGTGTAGGGTATTCCACCAGTCGACAGAGTACTTAATAATTGGAATGTTAATTACGCCAACCAGCGTTAAAATACCAGCCGCTTTACCCGCTAAGTTTTTATCTTCAAAGGCATTATGCAAAGCAATAACGCCTAAATATAAAAATAATAAAATGAGTTCTGAGGTTAAGCGTGCATCCCAAATCCACCAAGTACCCCACATAGGTTTACCCCAAGCGGCACCCGTAATTAATGCTATGGCAGTAAACGCAGCGCCGACAGGGGCCATAGCAGCAGCAGAAGCATCAGCCAATTTTAATTGCCATACTAGGCTACTAAATGCTGCGATTGCCATAGCAAAATAAATGCCCATAGACAAAGAAGCTGCAGGTACATGCACATAGAAAATACGGAAGCTGTGACCTTGCTGATAATCAGCGGGAGCAAAAAGTAATGCCCACACTACGCCAATGCCCAGGAATATTGCGGCAAGAGCACTTAACCATGGTAATAATTTATTGGTAAAGTGATAAGACACTTCTGGGTTTGCATAGGGGTGTAACCATTTCCACATTAATTAATACTCACTATTTTTTGTCGCTTATAAAGCAGGATTACCGTGTTATTTTTCATGGAAAAGTAACAGTGCTCTTTCGTGTTTATATTGGGCGTTACCATTTCCACGTGCCGCCTATCATGTTAATTGGTACTCACTTTTAAGGCCGCACCAACAGCAAAGGGGGCGAGGGTTAAAGATCCAAAGAATAAGGCGGCGATTATAGCAAGTTGGCCGCTGTAAGGTAAGCCAAGCGCGGCAGTGTCTATCGCGCTGGTAGCAAAAATTAATACCGGGATATATAGCGGCAGTACTAGCAAGCTGAGTAATACACCGCCTTTTTTTATGCCCACGGTAAGTGCAACGCCAACTGCGCCAAGTAAACTGAGTACCGGCGTACCGAGTAATAGGGTCAGGAACAAAGCGGTATAACTGTTTTCATCGAGATGCAGCAATACCGCCAGTAATGGCGCAATTAATATCAGTGGTAAGCCGGTTATTAACCAATGAGCGAATATTTTAGCTAGTACTAATACAAAAATAGGATGTGGACTTAGCAGCATTTGCTCAAGCGAGCCGTCGATGTGATCTGATTTAAATAAGCGGTCTAACGATAATAACGTTGCTAATAAGGCGGCAACCCAAATGATTCCTGGGGCAATTCGACTTAAAGTTTCCGCTTCAGGACCTATACCTAATGGAAAGAGGGTAATGACAATAACAAAAAATAATAACGGATTAATAATGTCATCTTTATGGCGCATGGCAATGGTAAGGTCACGTTTTAATACCAACATAAAAGCATGGCGATAAGAAAGTTGCTGTGATGACTGGGCGTTATTATCTACCACGGTATTCTCTACAGTAGTACTGTCTATAACGGTAGCCTTTACCACGCTACTGTCGATATTTTCTGCTAAGGTTTCAGTCTTTTGCGCTGACTGGGCTTTTAAGGTCATTAGGTTACTTTCTCTAAAACTGTGTTCATTTTTATATTAATCAAAAGTACTATCATAACTGTAATCTAAGGTGATTTTTTTGATTTGCTCGGGCTTAATGCTAATTAAATCTTGGTGTGTGGTTAAGATAACACAACCACCACGCTCGGCATGGGCGGAAAACAGCTTTTCTAAGCTGGCAACGCCTTGTTTATCAATGGCGGTAAAAGGTTCATCTAAAATCCAAATAGGCGCATTACTTTGATATAAACGCGCTAAAGCAATACGTCTATGCTGACCAGCACTTAAGTGTGATGCTAAGCTGTCTTCAAAACCAGCAAGGTTTACCTTGGCCAAATAAGCTAAAGTTTCTGTGGTTTTGTTACCATGTAAGGCCAAATTAAAATCAAGGTTTTCTTCTGCAGTCATCTCACCTTTTACCCCGGCTAAGTGGCCGAAATAGAGCAGGTTTTGTTGATATTCTTCACGACAGTGATGAATCGCTTGGTTTTTATAGTGAACTTGACCATCATAAGGTTGCGACAAACCAGATAAAATTCGTAATAAACTCGTTTTTCCTGAGCCATTAGGACCTTCAACTTGCACAATGTCACCAGCATTAATTTCAACTGATAACTCATCAAATAATAAGCGTTCTTCTCGAATGCAGGTTAATTTAACTGCACTGAGTAAGGGCGTTGAGGTTTGTTTAGGCAATGTGTTTTCTTCTTTCTTTATCAATGTATTGTCAAAGTTTATCGCATTAAGCTAGGAGAGTGAATTCTAGCGTATGTTTGTCGAGTAATTCTTGATATGGATCGTATAATCACTTTGGGTGATATAATACCATAGCGCACATTAGCGTAACCAAGAAAGTTGTAACATTATGAAACAACTTGGTGACCTAAATTACATTAATATTTCGCCCGATAAAATGTTAGTATGACGCGGTAATTTTTAACCTCATTAGTAATGATAACTAATTATTAGAGGTTAATTGTTTTTTTGAAGTAGAGCGGAGAAATCAATGATACCTGACCTGGTAGCAACCCAAATGCCTGAGCTTATACCCGAGCTTGGTCACTTAGCCCTTATTATTGCTTTAGCATTTTCTATTTGCTTAAGCTTGATTCCGTTAATAGGTGTTCATAGCCCTGAGCAGAGTTCTTTAAAGAAACTCATGAGCTATGCTAAACCACTAAGTTACGGGATGTTTTTCTTTACCGGTATCAGTCTTGTTATTCTCGCGTACAGTTTTGTCGTTGATGATTTTTCTGTTAAATATATTGCCAGTCATTCCAATACTCACTTACCCTATTATTTTAAAATAAGCGCCGTTTGGGGCGGTCATGAAGGCTCATTATTGTTGTGGGTTTTTTCCTTAACCGCATGGACTGCTGCAGTGGCACGATTCTCAAGCGGTATTGAAGAAGAATTTATCTCCCGTGTTTTAGCTGTTATGGGCATGATTGCCATAGGGTTTATCGCTTTTACCTTATTAACGTCGAATCCCTTTGAACGTTTATGGCCAAATGTACCCATGGAAGGTCGAGATTTAAATCCATTATTACAAGATGTTGGTTTAATTATCCATCCGCCATTATTATATTTTGGCTACGTTGGTTTTGCTGTTGCCTTTGCTTTTGCTGTTGCCGCGTTAATGGCAGGCAAGATGGATGCTGCTTGGGCACGTTGGTCTCGTCCTTGGACTGTAGGTGCTTGGGTGTTCTTAACAGTAGGTATCGCACTAGGTAGCTGGTGGGCATATTATGAACTTGGCTGGGGTGGTTGGTGGTTCTGGGATCCTGTTGAAAATGCATCATTTATGCCTTGGCTTGTTGGTACTGCACTGATCCACTCGTTAGCGGTAACAGAAAAACGTGGCACCTTTAAAAACTGGACTATTTTACTGGCAATATTTGCTTTTGGCTTAAGTTTATTAGGCACATTCTTAGTGCGCTCAGGAGTTATTACTTCTGTGCATTCATTTGCAGCCGACCCTAGTAGAGGTATCTTTATTTTAGTGTTGTTGGCTATCGCAATGGGCGGAGCGTTAACCTTGTATGCCTTTCGAGCAAATAAGGTATCGAGCTTTTCTCGCTTTGCCTTTTACTCCCGAGAAACCGCGCTACTACTGTGTAATGTGATTTTAGTTATTGCCACGGTCACGGTATTGCTTGGTACCTTGTATCCGTTATTGGTCGATGCATTAGGTTATGGGAAAATCTCCGTAGGTCCTCCGTATTTTAATGCCGTTTTTATCCCGATAATGAGTATTCTCTTCATCATCATGGGTGTTGGTCCTTTAATTCGTTGGAAAAAAGCCAAACAGGGCGAGTTACGTAAGCAACTGTTAAAACCATCGGTCTTTAGTATTGCTTTTGGTTTATTGTTCCCAGTGGTTTATGGCGGAGAGTTTAATGCTTTAGTTGCCATGGGTATCACCTTAGCGACTTGGGTTTTCTTAGTCGTTGTTAAAGAAGTTAAAAACCAATATCAATTAGCCGGAAAATTAACTACCAGTCATTTAGGTATGGCAACGGCTCATGCAGGTATTGCGATCACTATTGTTGGTGTCACGCTTGTTTCCATGTATGAAAGTGAAACCAATGTAAAAATGTCGCTAAACGAAAGAGTCACTGTCTCAGGTTATGAAATTGAGTTCAAAGGCATTAAACATGTTGAAGGGCCTAATTACAGCGCCGAGCAGGGACAAATCAATATTTATAAAATTACCGGTGAAAACGAAAGTGAATTTGTAAGCTTACTTAAACCTGAGCGTCGTGAATATCGTGTACAAACCATG
>NZ_JABSOV010000018.1 GCF_013215345.1 Colwellia sp.
ATACTGATTCTCCACCGAAACGTTTAACACCTAAACGTTTTGCTTCTGAATCACGACCATTTCGTGTACTACCTGCAGCTTTCTTATGTGCCATGTCAAAATGCTCCTATTAGCCGTTAATACCAGTAATCTTCACTTCAGTGAACCATTGACGATGGCCCGCTTGCTTGCGTGAATGCTTACGACGTTTAAATTTAACAATGGTAACTTTAGCAGCACGAGCTTGAGTAACAACCTCAGCTATAACTTTACCACCAGCAACGTAAGGCGCGCCTACATTGATGTTATCGCCATCTGCGATCATTAAAACGTTATCAAATTCTACTGTTGCGCCTACTTCAAGCTCAAGCTTTTCTAGACGAACTGTTTGTCCTTCGGTTACACGATGCTGTTTACCACCGCTTTGGAATACCGCGTACATAGCTACTCCGTACTGCGCCATCAAATATGTGACGCTAATTTTAAAAATATAGGGCGCAAATTCTACGCGAAGAATATAATTAGGGCAAGTATAAATATGATCATTTATTAACTTTATTGGCCTTTTATGCTTTTATTTTGCTTTTGGCCTAAGAATTAACACAAAGCCACTAGAAAACTACTTTTGCCTAAAATTTAGTGTAAACTTTGCCATCTTCACCAATTGAATATTTTTGATTAATATCTAGTCAAAACAGCTAAAGAAAAGCAGCATGGGCAATAAAGTAAATATTAAAGCAATACAGGCATTAGCGCAAAGCGACATGACAGCAGTCAATGATCTTATCTATGATCAATTGCAATCTGATGTCGCATTAATTAATCAACTCGGTATTTATATTGTTAACGGCGGCGGTAAACGTATGCGCCCTATGTTAACAGTGCTTGCTGCTAGAGCTTTGTCGTACCAGGGCGAACAGCACTTGGATATTGCCGCCATTATCGAATTTATTCATACCGCAACGTTATTACACGATGATGTTGTTGATGAGTCTAATATGCGCCGCGGCAGAGAAACGGCCAATGCTTTATTTGGTAACAGCGCCAGCGTACTCGTTGGTGACTTTCTTTATACTCGCTCTTTCCAAATGATGACCAAATTAGGTGATATGCGCATTATGGATATTTTATCTGAAGCCACTAATATAGTTGCCGAAGGTGAAGTATTGCAGTTGATGAACTGCAATGATGCTAGCACCACAGAAGAAAGTTATATGCAGGTCATTTATTGTAAAACGGCTAAATTGTTTGAAGCGGCAACCCGTCTTGCTGCGGTAATCGCACAAAAAGATGAAAAAATTGAACAAGCCATGGCTGATTATGGAACATTTCTTGGTACTGCGTTTCAGTTAGTTGATGACATTATGGATTACACTGCTGATGCCAAAGAAATGGGCAAAAATGTCGGTGACGACCTTGCTGAAGGCAAACCTACCCTACCACTGATTTATGCCATGAAACATGGTAATAGCGCTCAACAAGCACTGATCAAAGAAGCGATTGAACTTGGTAATGGCATGGATAACCTTGATTTAATACTCGAAGCTATGGAAGAAACTGGTTCTTTACGTTATACCCAGCAACGGGCTGAAATTGAAGCGGACAAAGCCATTAAGGCACTAGACATTATTGCTGACAGTGAACACAAGCAAGCATTAATTGCCTTAGCGCATATCGCCGCTAATAGAAGTCATTAATTCCCTATA
The DNA here is from genome assembly GCF_013215345.1 of Colwellia sp. Lineage (GTDB taxonomy): Bacteria > Pseudomonadota > Gammaproteobacteria > Enterobacterales > Alteromonadaceae > Colwellia. The sequence continues at coordinate 1,686 of NZ_JABSOV010000018.1, forward strand.
AATATATCACAGTAGTTATTTGCTGTGATTCTCTATCATGAGCACCTTTCATCAGCGTCTGTCATGGTTACCTCTTGCGACTACCTATCGGAATTAACACCTGAAAACCAGGCATAAAAAAACACTCTTACCAAGAAGTAAAAACCAATCGATAACAGCGTTTTTTTATAAGGTATATACCCAAACCACTTGAAGGCGCGTTTTTCAAGACGCTTTAGCGGTTTAGGTATAAGTTTTATGGCAGCTTAGCTAGCCATAAAATCAACACCTTCTTTGATGTCTTTCTTTAATGTCGCTAGCATATCTTCTTTTGCTTTTTGCTCAAAAGCACTTAGTTCGCCGTAAGATAAAATTTCACTAACACCGTTTACGCCAAGACGTACTTGTTGTGCGAAAAATGGTGCATCTTCACCTTTACCTTCAACATAAGCGTAATCAACAACGTCTTCGCCTTGTAAACCTTTAACCAAAGACATACAAAAACGAGCTGCAGCTGCGCCCATTGAAAGTGTTGCAGAGCCGCCACCCGCTTTTGCTTCAACAACTTCAGTACCTGCATTTTGGATGCGAGGAGTAAGCGTAGCAACTTCTTCTTCTGAGAAAGTAGCACCTTCAACTTGAGAAAGTAATGGTAAGATAGTTGTACCTGAGTGGCCGCCAATTACTGGAACCTTAACAGTCGCAACATCAAGGCCTTTAAGCTCAGCAACAAAAGCTTCAGAACGGATAACATCTAATGTAGTTATACCGAAAAGTCGAGCAGCATCATAAGTACCCGCTTTTTTGAATACTTCAGCAACAATTGGCACAGTGCCGTTAACTGGGTTAGTAATTACCCCAACTAATGCTTTTGGACAGCTTGCCGCAATGCCTTCAGCCAATACTTTAATAATGCCAGCATTTACGTTGAATAAATCAGCACGATCCATACCAGGCTTACGTGGCATACCTGCCGGGATCAAAACAATATCAGCACCTGTTAACGCACCGTTAAGGTCGTCACGACCAAAACCAGCAACTTTAACGTCAGTTGGGATGTGTGATAAATCTACAGCAACACCCGGAACTACAGGGGCAACATCATATAAAGATAACTCAGAACCTGCTGGAAGTTGAGTTTTTAATAATAAAGATAATGCTTGACCAATACCGCCTGCGGCGCCTAAAACAGCTACTTTCATGTGATTTCTCCGAAATTAAGTGGGGTTTATTTGTTATACAATGAATTATTAAAATATTATTCGAGTAAATACGTTAATTTTTGCAGAGCAAAAGATATAGTATAAGCAGGTAAAAAACAATTGTTATAACCTTATACCGGATATTAACTTCCAGTATGATGACACGATAACGTATACTAGCGTTTATCACACTGATTACAAACGCCACTTTAGTCTATTACAGGGTTAATTACGCATGATGAGCGCTTTACAAAAACAAGAAGCACTAGTACAAGCATTTAAAGGTTTATTAAAACAAGAACAGTTTGGCTCTCAAGGTGAAATTGTTGAGGCATTAAAAGCCAATGGTTTTGAAAATATCAGCCAATCAAAAATATCTCGCATGCTCAGTAAATATGGTGCTGTACGAACCCGTAATGCTCGCCAAGAAATGGTTTATTGCTTACCTGCAGAGTTAGGTGTACCAACAGCACAAAGCCCACTCAAGCAATTAGTGTTAGAAATAGAGCACAACGAAGTAATGATTATTGTGCAAACAAGCCCAGGCGCAGCCCAGTTAATAGCTCGTCTACTGGATAGTTTAAGTAAGAGTGATGGTGTACTTGGTACTATTGCCGGCGATGATACTATTTTTATTGCTCCTACCGATGTTAGCAAAATCAGTGATACCATCAAAAAATTAGAGCAACTTTTCTCTAAAAACTTAAGCTAACTGTCGAACCTGAAAACTTAGGCTCATAGCTTAAGTTTCTACCTCACTAAGAACTTGTTTTATGCAAGTAAGCAAAGCTTGCCCGGTAACGGGTTTAGGCATATGCAAGTTCATACCAGCGGCTAAACTCTGTTGTTTATCTTCTTCTCTAGCATGAGCTGTCATGGCCACAATAGGTAAATGTTGATATTTACTTTGCGCTCTAATAAGTTTAGCGGCGGTAAGGCCATCCATAATAGGCATTTGAATATCCATCAATACCACATCAAAATGATACTCTGCTAGGGTATCTATAGCCCGTTGACCGTTATCAGCAATGGTGACCTTAGCATGCATATTCAGCAGTAACTCTTTAGCAACGAGCTGGTTAACTAAGTTATCTTCCACTAATAAAACTGATACACCTTGTAAGCTCTGTTCATCTTTTATCATTAATGGCTTTTGTGTATTACCCCTTGCTGTTTGATTGCTTGAGCTTGGTCGGTAAGCTTGGCTATGTCCTCTTTTCATGACAATACTATTCACGCCAGCACTTTTATATTGTTCGGTGGCAGAGCCTGCTTTAGCAAGTAAAGCCTGTGATATTTGATCAAGGGAATAACGAAATAACGGCATATCAACCAGTAAATAGGGAGCAGATAGCTTATCGAGGTAATCACAGGTTTCATTGCTCAATTGCGTTAATGCCGGCTGACACAGACAAAGTAATCTAAACGCAGTTAATGACATAACAGTGTCTTGTCGGCTTTGCTCGGCAACAAAGGCTGCTTCATCAATAAATAAGATACTGTTTTCGACAATCTCTAATTGATACAAATCGTCAACACTATGCACTTCATGCAATAACCAATTCATCTGAGTAATACTTTCGACAAAGCTCGCCGATAGCTTTTGATTTATCGCATAAATGGTAATACCTGTGATTAGCGGCTGAGTTAATTCTACTGGCAGACTCGATACTCCTTCAGTAGAATGATGGTTTGACTTAAATAACGTATCAGCAATTACTTTATTGGTGCATTCAAACTGAGCACGTTGCAGGGGTATAACAAAGCTCAGTTCACTGCCTTGCCCTAATTCACTGGTAAGACTGATCTCGCCACCGAGCAATTTGATAATTTGCTGACAAATGGATAAACCTAAGCCTGAGCCACCATATTTTCGCGTCATTGACTCATCAGCTTGACTAAAGGCGTTAAATAAATGACTTTGATTGTCACTGGCAATACCGATACCCGTATCTATTACCCGAAAGCGTACTTGAACCTCACTATCATTAGTCGACAGTGCATCAACAATTAACTTAATTTCGCCTTGTTCTGTAAATTTGATGGCATTATTAAATAAGTTAGCCAACACTTGTACTAAGCGCATTTCATCACTGATGACATTGCTGGGCACCTCTACCGCCATATCAACGATCACTTCGACCCGTTTATGATCAACATTACTTAAGTTTAGCTTTAACGCCTTATCAATTATGATCGGCAGGTTGACCACATCTTGACTGACGACCATTTTACCCGCCTCAATCTTAGATAAATCCAATAATTCATCAACAAGGTGTAGCAAGGTTGAGGAAGCACCCTGCGCGTTGACTAAATAATGTTGTTGGCGATTATCTAAAGAGGTATGTGCCAATAAGTCCATCATGCCTTGCATAGCATTTATTGGCGTTCTGACCTCGTGACTCATATTGGCAAGAAACTGTATTTTTACTTTATTCGCGTATTCCGCTTGGTCTTTTGCTTTTTCCAACGCTGACTGTGTTGCTTGCTGTAATGTCACATCATGAAAAATACTGATAGAGCCAAGAATATTACCTTGCTCATCGGTGAATTGATTACAAAAGCCTTGGTAAATATAATCCCCTGCGCTTATGAGTGCTTGTTGAGGGTAAATATCATTACATGTGTCGTTTAAACGATTCACTTCTTGCGCTAATGCAGTAGGCATAAAACTCGCGGACTTAAACCCTAACATTTGCTCAACGGATTGATTAGCCAAACGTTCAAAGGCTTTATTACAGCCCATTAACAAGCCGTTTGGGTCATTAAAGACAATCAATTCGGGAATGGCATTCATCACCGAGCGTAATAGCGCATAATCACGTTGATGTTTTGCACTCGTTTCTTGTAACGCTTTGGTTTTTTCTATAACACGACTATCTAGCACATCATTTTGTTCAGTCAGTTGTAAGAGTAAACTTCTATTCTGCACAAAGATATCTTCAACCACCTGAAACCAATGTAACCAATCAGCTGCGGGGGTAATTTTACCTGGGTCACCTTCGGCACAATATTGAATATGGCTAATAAATTCTGTTGTTGGCTTAATAAAAGTGCGCTTTGTCATGGTATTAACTAACATAAGAAAAGCTAACAAACCAATGAACAGCGTGGCAAAGACGAAAACAAAATCACTGTACTGAGGCGCGGCAAAACTCTCGTAATTTTGATATTTAAGTAAAGTCCAGCCGTTAACTGCAAGCACTTGTTTTTCTATAAACCAATCACCAAAGCGCTCCGAATCACTTACTTTAGTTAACTTTTCAGCGCGCAAACTCTGTAATGATTTTGGCAGTAAATCTTGCCAAGAAGCACGATAACTTAACGACTCTTTTCCCAAGTGCTTAGCCAATAAAATATCATTATTTTGATTGTATAAAATAAGTCCTTGATCACTTGATTCTAGCTCGGTCAAACTCGCATGCAAACGCGATAAATTGACATCAATAACGACTGCGCCTAACAGCTTGTCATGATAAAAAACACCGGTACCCACTGAAGCATTCATGCCACCACCGGCCGCATCAAGATAAGGAGGAGACCAGAGCACACGATTATTACTTGACGTAAGTGTTCGCACCGCTTGGTTATGTGGACTCATTAATGTTTTATGACTAAACTGCCAAACCTCTCGGTCAACCCAAGGGTAGATATTGACAAAGTCACTGAAGGATACATAATAAAACCAAGTCGCTTCTTCTATGATATTTTGTGCAGCAATAAATGCCGGTGTTAGCGCATTAGCCATAGCGATTTCTTGTTTTTTAGCCTCGCTAAACTGACTCACTTGCCCTATGCCAGTAATATTACTGCTTAAACGCTTACCTTGCTTAATGACATCATGCAGCGGCTTGTTTAAATAAAACATCTCCCCTTGTTGTGACAAGGAAGGCATAGGGATATTAATTTCATTGGGGTGCTTGAGAACGTATTCTGAAAATTCTTGTATACCCACCACAGCTTGAGCGCTTTGCTCTAGCATATTATTTAGCTGCTGAGCTTCTTGACTAAGCTCAGCCAGACTTTGCTGTTTATGTTTGGAAATCTGATTAAAATAACGAAAAGAAGCAGCCGAAAAGGCAACGAGAATAATAACAATAAAGGCAACCACAACTGTGGTGTTATAACGCCTAAAAACTGTATTTATGCCCGCTTGGTAATACACTAAATTGCCTTAATTTTTTTATATAGCCAGTTAACTAGATAAGTTAAAGCAGTCACCCCATTTAAACAAGAGTTAAACAAGGAAAAGTAACTGATTTAACCCTACTGCTTCTTCAAATAAAGTGAGTATGGACTGCGTATCTTTTACTTAAACGTTCATTTAATGAGGAAGTAACGGGGCTAGGTTCTAGGTAACGACAGGCAAATGGCTAATCCTGGTGATAGCGATGTTAAATACACCTTACCGCCATGAAGTTCAGTGATAGCTTTTACAATTGAAAGACCTAAGCCAAAGCCACCTTGTTGCCTGCTGGCATCTAAGCGATATAAGCGTTTAAAAACCGCTTCATGTTCCCCTTTAGCAATACCAGGGCCGTTGTCAGTCACCAATATTTCAACGCCAGCCTCGATATAATTTACCTGTAAAGTAATAACTCCCTTTATTCCCGTGTACTTAATGGCATTTTCAACGATGTTATATATCGCTCTAAAGAGTAAGTTGGCGTCGGCCAAAATGGGCTTACTAAGCCTCTCTGAAGACGTGTTATCAATGAAGGTAAATTGTTGCTCTTTATCCTCAGCTAGGGGTTGTGCTAACTCAAATACATCCTGACAAAATGTGCTGATATCAACGCAGCTATTGGGCTTATGTTGAACTCCTTTTTCTAATCGTGATAACTCCAACATGGTATTGAAGGTATGGATGACATTATCAATTTCATCTAATAATTTTTCTTTCCACTGATCATCTTGATACAGTGCACTATAGTTATCAATACTATCTTCAACTGCGATGCGAATACGCGATAATGGTGTACGAATATCATGGGCAATGTTATTTGTTACCTGTGAAACCGAGTCTATCAAATCATTTACCGTCGCAGACGGCAGTATTGATGGCGTAAAAGAAACCGATGGCATGATGGTGGTTAATGCGGATTTAGGAAAAGGATTTAGCCAAGGTGTATTAATAATGCAAGATGGTGACAACCAGGCTAAAAGTACTCAAGGTGTTAAAGCTAATCAACAAAGAGAAAGAACCAACTTTAAATATGTTCCATGGGCGGGTATTGCTAAAGCATTAAACTTACCGGTAAATACTGGCTTCAAGTGCAACCACTAATCATAAATAGAAACGAAAAAGTAGAACAGGTTCACTAAAAAAAACACCAAGAAAAAGCACCGCTAAAACTAATTTTTAGCGGTGCTTTATTGTTTTCAGAGCCTTTTCTATACATTGATGAAAAAGTCTTAATAAAATGGCTCTAACAAAATAGAAGCTCCTTCAGTAAGGTTTAATCATCTTCCTTAGAAGTCGTTGCTACTTTCGCGATGAAAAGCTATAAATTCTCTTCGGCAAAAGAAGCCAGTCGGCTTCGCACCACGCCATTTAAATTAACCGTAGCAGAGCCTGGGAAATCTTTAAAGCGCTCAACAATATAAGTTAACCCTGAAGTAACCGCGGTTAAATAGTTACTATCAATTTGCGCTAAATTACCAGAGCAGACTAATTTAGTACCTTCACCACAACGGGTGATAATAGTTTTTAACTGAGCCGCGGTTAAATTTTGACACTCATCAAGCAGCACTAGTGCATTTTGAATACTACGTCCTCGCATGAAATTTACTGACTTAAACTGAATATTGGCTTTTTCCATAATGTAATTCAAACTGCCATGCATACTTTCATCTTGTTTATGCAATACCTCAAGTGAATCGGTTATTGCAGCTAGCCAAGGCGCCATTTTCTCTTCTTCAGTACCCGGTAAAAAACCGATGGACTCGGCAATTTCCGGCGTACTTCGCGTGACAATAATTTTGTCATATAAACCACGTTCTATCACTTGCTCTAAAGCAGTTGCCAAGGCAAGTAGGGTTTTACCACAGCCTGCCGGCCCCGTAAGAATGACTAAATCAATATTAGGATCGAGTAAAGCGTCCATCGCCATGCCTTGATAAACATTTTTAGGATGAATACCCCAAGCATTTTTGGCTAATAAGCGTTCTCGACCAAGATCTAATATTGAAATACGGTCGTCATCCCAACCAGTAACTTTACCAGCAAAGCTATCGCCATCATCAAGTAGATACTCATTAATATAAGCTAATGGCACAGCATCGCGAGCAACATAATGAGTAGTGTTCCGTCCTTCTGTCTCTGTATCTACGGACTGAATTTGTTGCCAAAAATCCCCTTCAAATTGATGATAACCTTTAGTGAGGAATTGGATATCATCAATAAGTTGATCGGTCCTATAATCTTCAACATGCGCCAGCCCTGCTCCTTTGGCTTTCAAACGCATATTGATATCTTTAGTCACTAAAACAATTTTCTTGTGTGGGGTTTTCTTTTGAATATGTAAGGCCGCGTTAATGATACGGTTATCATTTTCATTAAAAGATAACGTATGCGCTGTTTGCTTTAAGGCATAATCATTAATAATGGCGAGACAACCACTAGGATGCTGATCATCATTTTGTGGCAGTTTAACGCCAGCGAGCACCTGCTCTGGACTGGCATCTCTTAGCGTATCTTCTAATGCTCGAATAGCAACTCTAGCATCACGACTAACATCTTTGCGCCTGTCTTTAATTGAGTCGAGCTCTTCTAGCACTGTCATAGGCACAACTACATCGTGCTCTTTAAACGATAAAAAAGCGAAAGGTTCGTGCAAAAGGATATTGGTATCTAAAATATAGACAATTTGTTGGTCGGCGGTCTCTTCGGCTGAAGACGGATGGGCTAATTTATCACTTAACATATTCTCATTATTCATATTCTCTTTAGTCATGGGCAATCTCCGTGAGTCACTGACAAAACAAATATAAAAGAGCAATACTTTAATCTATACCTACTAAAGTATAGCTTAACCACAGTAATCTCTAAATTATCGTGAAGCAAGCACAATTTTTTAATGATTCCGTCTATGATAAAGAGTATTATAGCGCCCTTTTTTTACCCCAAGTTTTTAATGCTTAGTCTCGCTCTTTATCAAATATAAGGTAATTACTAAGCAATCGTCGGAGAAGTAAGTTTATGCCATTTCAGCTAGGTCAGCGTTGGATCAGTGACAGTGAATCAGATCAAGGATTGGGTACAGTAACTGGGGTTGAACACCGCTTTGTTAATATTGTTTACACTGCGACCGGAGAGTCTCGACAATATGCTAAAGAAAATGCTCCTTTAACCCGTGTTATCTTTAACCAAGGTGACCTTGTTCCCAGTCATGAAGGCTGGATGTTAAAAGTAGAGTCAAAGAGTGAAGCACATGGTATTTTGACTTATGAGGGCATACGTCAGGACACCAAAGAGCAAGCAAGCTTAAAAGAAGTGATGATAGATCATTTTATTAAATTCAATAAGCCGCACGACCGTTTGCTTAATAGCCAAGTAGATCGTTTAGATTGGTTTCGCTTGCGTAAAGACTGTTTACAACATCAATATCAGCAGCAACAATCTGACTTAACTGGCCTAACCGGTGGTCGAGTTAGCTTAATACCACATCAACTCTACATTGCCGATGAAGTGGGTAATCGTTTTGCTCCTCGTGTTTTACTCGCTGATGAAGTGGGCTTAGGTAAAACCATTGAAGCAGGCTTAATCATTCATCAACAATTAGTTACTGGCCGGGCTAAAAGAATTCTCATCATAGTACCAGAGTCTTTAATGCATCAATGGTTAGTAGAAATGCTACGCCGTTTTAATCTTAATTTTAGTATTTTTGATAATGAACGTTGTGTTGAAACCAGCCAAGATAATTATGTTGATGGTAAAAAAGCTAACCCTTTTAGTTCAGAGCAACTGGTACTGGTTAACTTAGGCTTTATTACTAATAATCCAGAATGGTATGACGCACTTGTCAGTGAAGACTGGGATTTAATGGTCGTTGATGAAGCGCACCACTTAAACTGGCAACAAGACAAGCCAAGTATTGAATACCAATGTATTGAGCAACTTGCAAAAGTTATCCCTGGGGTTTTATTGTTAACAGCTACCCCTGATCAATTAGGTCATGAAAGCCACTTTGCCCGTTTACGTCTACTTGATCCTGACAGATTTTATGATTATCAAAAATTTACCGAAGAAGAGTCCCACTATAGCGAGGTTGCTGATGCCGCTAATGCTTTAGTCGATGGTGAAAAACTTAACGCTGAGCAAGAAAAAACATTAGCTGATTTATTAAAAGAAACAGATATCAGCGCCCAGTTAACTGAATTAAATCAGGCTGACTCGGCAAGTTCAGCCAAGGTACGCCAAAATTTATTAAAACAATTACTCGATAGACATGGTACTGGCCGTATTTTATTTAGAAACTCGCGCAACACAATTAAAGGCTTTCCGGCACGCCAAGTAGTACCCGCACCATTAGCTATGCCAGAGCAGTATCAAGATAATATCAATGAATTTATGCTTAGTGACTGCCCAGAAGTATTAGCTAAATCTAAACAAGCTAAGTATATATTTACCCCGGAAATGCTCCATGGCTTAAACCTACAAAATGACACTTGGACTGATTTTGATCCTAGAGTTGATTATTTAATTGAGCTACTGCAATCACTTAATAAAGAAAAAGTATTAGTAATTTGTGCCCACGCGCAAACAGCCATTGATTTAGAAGCTGCTCTGCGCATTAAAGAAGGTATTCGCAGCGCAGTGTTCCACGAAGGTTTATCAATATTTGATCGTGATAAAGCCGCCGCTTATTTTGCTCAAGATGAAGATAGTGCGCAACTGCTACTTTGTTCTGAAATCGGTAGTGAAGGGCGTAACTTCCAATTCGCTCATCATTTAGTATTATTTGATTTACCAAGTAATCCTGATTTATTAGAGCAGCGTATTGGTCGCTTAGACCGTATAGGTCAAACAGAGATAATCCGTATTCACGTGCCTTACTTTGAAGACTCTGCACAGCAATTATTATTTGATTGGTATCAGCAAGGTATGCAAGCTTTTGAGCACACCTGCATTACCGGTCGAGTAATATTTGAAAGCTTTGGCGAGCAATTATTATCGCTAGCGTTAACTTGCCAGCAGCAATCAGCCGAGGCCGAAGCGCTTATTAGCGATACTTGGCAAAAGCACTTAACCATCAAAGCTGAGCTAGAGTCAGGTCGAGATAAGTTATTAGAGCTGAACTCTTCTGGTCAAGGGCGTGCACTTGAACTGGTTGAAAAGATTCGACAAGCCGATGATGACATAGGGTTGCCGCAGTTTATGTTTCAAGCTCTGGATGTTTTTGGTGTGCAACAAGATGATAAAGCCGATAATGCCATTGCCTTAAATCAAAGCGAACATATGCTTAATAGCAACTTCCCTTGTTTACCAGAAGACGGCACCACCATTACTTTTGATAGAGATACTGCTTTAGCCAATGAAAACTACCAATTACTAACTTGGGATCATCCTATGGTGCGTGGCGTCATGGACTTAGTATTAAGTGATGAAATTGGTAATGCCAGTATTGGCTTGTTAAAAAATGAAGCGCTACCTGTAGGGACTTTCTTCCTTGAGTGCTTATTTACTGTGGAAGCAACTGCACCAGCACATTTACAGCTAGGTCGTTACTTACCGACTACGCCTATTAGGATTTTAGTAGATAAAAATGGCACTAATTTAGCGGATAAGGTCAGTGAAAAAGTACTTGACAAACAATTATCGCCAGTAAAAAAACAAATGGCCTTACAACTTATCAAAGCGCTTAAACCTCAAATTACACCTTTGGTTGCTAAAGCAGAAGCACACGGCGCACAACATATTGTTGCCATTCAAGAAAAATCTTTAGCGGCTATGCAAAGCAAACTCTCTGTCGAGCAACAAAGGTTAACGGCGTTAAAAGCAATTAACCCAAGTGTTCGCCAAGAAGAGATTGATTTTATCAGTCAACAACAAGATGAATTAAGCCACTATATTGATAAGGCGCAATTGACCTTTGAAGCAATTCGCATGATAGTGGTTACCCATTAATAGAAAATCCGTATAAAAAAGTGACCTCTTATTTATGCGGATTGCTATAACAGCAATTGTATTAAATTAATGACGCAGGGCTAGGTTGTATTAACCTTAGCTCTGCCATAAATTAATGAGAAAGTAATGAGCGCAAACCCCGATTTTACCTATTTACCTCCTATGTCACCTTACCTTGATATTATTTATCAAGATGATGATATTGTTGTCATAAATAAAGGCAGTGGCATTTTAAGTGTGCCCGGACGCTTGCCTGAGCACCAAGATTGTTTACAAAACCGTATACAAAGAGTATTGCCGACAGCAACTATAGTGCACCGATTAGATATGGCAACCTCCGGCATAATGATTATGGCATTGAACAAACCAGCACACGTTGTCATCAGCCGCCAATTTGAGCAGAGGAAAACCCAAAAAAGTTACCTTGCTCGAGTTTTTGGTTCGGTTGCGCAAGATGCAGGCAGTGTCGATTTACCCTTGATATGTGATTGGCCCAATAGACCAAAACAAAAAGTAGACCATGAAAACGGCAAACAATCATTAACCCATTATCGCGTGCTTAGCCGTAGTGATTCAACAGATGAACATGCAAGTACCTTACTTGAGTTAACACCTGTTACTGGCCGTTCACATCAACTTAGAGTACATATGCTCGCCTTAGGCCATCCTATTCTAGGGGATAGACTTTATGCTCCAGAGCCAGCATTAACAATGAGAAATAGATTACAGCTACATGCTTTGCAGTTAAGTTTGTTTCACCCAAGTACTGAGCAAGCCATTAGTTTTAACGCGCCTTGTCCATTTATTTAACGTTATTTCTTTCACGCTTTTTATTCTATAGTCGATATAAAGCGTGGGAAGTTTAGTCCGTAGAGGAAAGGTAATTGCAACAGATAAGTCTTGATAAAGAAATTCGAAGCACAAACAGTCAAAGGAAAGGCAGTTCAAAGTTATGGGCTTTACTTATCTGCTCGCTTATTTATATTTGCACAATCGCTCCCTCGGTTGCTGAAGAAAAAAAAGCTGATACTGCACAAGATAAATCTCAAAAGAAAGCTAATAGTGCAACAACAATAAAAGAACCGATCCCGTTAACCAAGCAATATAAAGCAGACCTCAAACACTACCTAGCAAGTGAACAAGTGAAACCTTTATTGGCAGGACCTGATGATTATCTAACGTTAGTGAAAAGGTATACTAGTGCTAATAGTAAAGGCGTGGCTATTTTATTACCTGAATGGCAGCAAGGAGCTACAAATCCAAAAGCGATCAACTTTTTACGTAATGCTTTACCTTCGCAAGGTTGGAGTACCATTGCCATACAACCTAGTAACAAACCAGACAATTATCCCTCGACGGCGATAACAGTTACCGAGCAGAAAAAAGAAAATGAATTAATACTTAAAGAGTATAAAAATAAACTTGGGGCAATGCTGAATGCAGTGATGAATACAGCAAAAGAATACCCGGGCATAGTGCTGGTCATTGCTCAGGGGAATAATGCCGCTTTATTGGTAGACTTATATAGTGAAACAGGTAATCAATTACCAAACGCGCTTATATTACTAAGTAGCTATAGAAAAAGTAATCAAGCTCTGACCAACAGCGTCAATGAAGAGTTTGCCCGCCAATTAGCCTTTACTGAACTACCAGTACTTGATCTATACCTTAAACACGATAACCCACTGGTATTAGCAAAAGCAGCACAAAGAAAATATTTTTCCCAACAAGAAATGAAAGTGTATTACCGCCAGCGCCAGCTCAATAACAATGTTACCGGCTATTACCCGGAAAAGGAGTTATTGAATCAAATCAATGGCTGGCTAAAAGCTATTGGTTGGTAAGCTCTCTGCACACAAGTACTAAGACTCTTCGGCTTTACTTTCTTCTTTATCTTTCTACTTTAGCTTTCTGCTTGAATTTCCTAACTTAATTGTGATTACTTTTGCTGTTTAACAATCACATCATAGGCTGCTTGAATATCTTGAGTTTTTTGTTTGGCACTTTCCATCATTTCTGGTGGTAGACCTTTGGCAATTAATTTATCAGGATGATGTTGAGACATTAATTTTTTATAAGCTTTTTTGATGGCAGGCATCGCTGTACCTTGCTCAATACCGAGTATTTTATAGGCATTGGCAAGTTGTTGTCCGCTAGTAGGTGCTTGCCCTCGCTGACGGTAGCCGCTTCCTTGCTGCTGAAAGTTAGCACCGGCAATAATCATTTCCAGCAAATTATCAAGCTCACGAGCTGAATAGCCTAGAAACTTAGCGATGGTATGCAGAACTGAACGCTCGGCACTATCTAACTCGCCGTCACTAAAAGCTACTTGAATTTGAATCTCCAAAAACATTAACAATAAGTCATGTCTATTGCCCATCAAACGCTTAAATTTTACCAGACGGTCTTTGAGCGGAAAGCCTGAGGACTTACCTTCCCGAAAGGCATCTTGAGCTTGCTGTCGTAATTCAGTACTTAATCCCAGTTTATCCATATAGGCACTAGCAAAAGCAATTTCATGGCTAGTCACCTGCCCTTTAGCTTTGGCTACATGGCCCATAACCGAAAAAGTGGTGTAGAAGAAGGCGGCTTGTCTAGAGATATCATCTTCTTTACCGCCAGATAAACCATTAAAATTAAACCCACGGCCACGATCAAAAATATGACCAAGCCAAAGGCCAAGTAAAGCACCAAATAAGCTTTTACTGAGCATAAAGCCAAATAAAAACCCTAAAATCTTACCCCAAATATGCATATTTTTGAGCATTCCTTATAATAATTTCTTGTTAACCGGTGAACTATGACAGAAGAATTGAGTCCAACTGAAAAAATTGCTATATCATAAAGCAATTAGCCGTTAAAATACTTGATTCACCATTAGAAAATAAATTTATAAAAACTTTACCCTTTATCGGACAATAAATGCTTTTTTCCCGTACATTGAATTTTACCTTAGTTGCGTTGCTGGCATGCTTATCTAAAGTCACGCAAGCGAACGCTGATATAAAAATCCCAGCGCCTGAAGCTCAAATAATGATATGCCCATTACCTGAGTTTGCTGATATTGCCATTGACATTCCGGAGGTCCTTGATGACAACATCCGTATTTCATCATTACATGCCAGTATTAAACAAGATCAAATAGCTCAATTTAACGGTTCGGTTATTTTGGTTGATAAAAGCCAAAGAATACTTGCCGACCAACTGGCCTTCGATCGATTAAAAATGCAAATAGAAGCAGTTGGCAATATTCATTACCAAGGCAAACAAATTAACATTTTTGCAGAGACCCTTAGTGCAAGTAAAGTAGATCGCGCCACTAAAATGACTTCTGCTTCATATCAACTCCAGGGTAACCCTGGCCACGGTACAGCAGGAAGTTTGTCCATTGATGGTGATGGCCTACTCAGTTTAGTGGACTCAACGTTTACTACTTGCTTGCAAGAAGTGCCTGACTGGCAAATCAAAGCCGCTGAGATTAATTTATCTGCCAGTGGCGATTTTGGTGAAGTTTACCATGCACAATTTAGAGTATTAGATGTACCTATACTTTATGTGCCCTACTTTTATTTTCCTCTTTCTAAAGAGCGACTGAGCGGATTTTTATATCCTCAAATAGACCAAAGCACCAATAATGGCTTTGAAGTTACCGCTCCGTTTTATCTCAATATTGCCGAAAATTATGATGCCACCATTACACCACGTTATATGTCTAAGCGTGGCTTGCAATTACAAACTGAATTCCGTTATTTAAATGACATGCAATCAGGGAAAATTGATTTTGAGTATTTAGATAATGACAAAGCAATAAAGTCTAATAACGATCCGCGTTATTTAGTCCGCTTTCAACATGTAGGTACTTTTTCTGACAACTTCCGCGCTTATATCGATTATACCACCATCAGTGATGATAATTATTTAGTCGATATTGGCAGCAAGCAATATAGCTCAAATGATGCTTACCTTTATCAAACGGGTGAGTTGGCTTACTTTAGTGAGCAATGGCAAGCGACAATGCAAGTACAAGATTTCGAAGTACTAGGTGACCATCAACCCAGTTATAAAACATTACCGCACATTGAATTATCAGCCCAGCAACCGTTAAACTTTTTAGCTGGACAATTTGAACTTTATTCTGAAATAACGAGTTTTCAGGCCTCAGAAAAAGATCAAGTCGAAGCAAATCGTTACCATATTGAGGCGGGTTTTATTTTCCCTATAATTAGACCTGCTTGGTTTATAAATTCTGAAATAAAAATAATGCACACTTATTATCAACAAGATAATATTACTCAAGGTAGTAACTTGGATGAGACTGTCGAACGAACCTTGCCGAAAGTGCGTCTTCATGGTGGTATTAATTTTGATAGAGAGCTAGTCGCTTTTGGGCAAAGTTACCGTCATACTTTAGAGCCACAGTTACAATACCTTTACGTGCCAGAAAAAGATCAATCAAATATTGGTTTATATGATACCACGCTATTACAAGACGACTTTCACGGTATTTTTAGAGATACTAATTACAGTGGTTTAGATAGAATAGCAGCAGCTAACCAGTATACCTGGGGGCTTACTAGCCGCTTACTTGATAAAGAAAACTTAGAAATAGTTCGAGTGAGTATTGGCCGCATTCAATATCTTGGTGATAAAAATACTGACCTTGCCAATGACCCCCTGTTAATTGATAATGACAGCATTAACGATAATCAGTCATCAGTCGCAGCTGACTTGTTTTATCGGGTTAATCATCAGTGGCAGGTAAGTGGCGATATTCAATACAATACCATCGAAGACTTTACCAACAAAGGTCAAGTCAAAGTTGATTATCAAATTGATAAATATAATCTTGTACAATTGAACCATCGCTATACTCGTAATGTCTCAGGAGATAGCTTAGAACAAGTTTCGCTATTAACTAGCTTCGCTATTGACAAAAACTGGGCCTTTGTCGGCCGTTTAACGCAAGATTTACAGCAAAATAGAAGTTTAGAATCATATGCAGGCTTTCAGTATGAAAGCTGTTGTTGGGCAGTACGTATTGCCTTTCATCGCCATATTAACTCTAATTTAGATCCTGCAAGCGCTCCAGACGGCCGAGAAGATTTTGATAAAGGTATTAGCTTCAAGTTCATCATTAAAGGATTAAATGGCAAGCAATCGGCCATAGGCACTCAAGAGATGTTTGATAAAAGTATCTTTGGTTATAAGCGCCCTTATTACTTACAAAATTAGTTTGCAAAATTAGCTTAAAAAATAGCATAATTCGAAAATTATAAATTATAAATTATAAAACAAGACCTAAATAATGAAAAATACCATAAAAACAATATTGTTAGTATCTAGCCTTATCGTTAGTGCTATAACCCCCGCTCACGCCAATGAGGAATTACTCGATAGAGTAGCAGCCATAGTTAATAGCGGTGTAGTACTTGAATCTGAAGTTAATGATTTACTTGCCAGCATAAAACAACAAGCTAAAAGTAATAACCAAGAACTACCATCGGATAAAGCTTTACGTATTCAGGTGATGGATAAATTAATTAATGACAGCCTGCTTAGCCAAATTGGCCAGCGCATGGGTATCCAAATTAGTGATGCTCAGCTGGATCAGACGCTAAATAATATGGCTAAAGACGATAAAATGACTTTAGCTCAATTTCGCCAAAAAGTGATTGATGAAGGTAGTAGCTATGAGAAATACCGAGAAAGTGTTCGTACTGAGTTAATCTCTGGCGAAGTAAGCCGTAATAGTGTTCAACGTCGGATCTTTGTCTCACCACAAGAAATTATTAACCTACTAGATATAATGAAACAACAACGCACTAATAATGTTGAATATCATTTAGGTCACATTTTAATTGAGTTTCCAGCTAACGCGAGTCAAGAGGACTTAGCAGCAGCAAAAACTCGCGCCGATAAAGTTGTTGAATTACTTAATGATGGCTCAGACTTTGCTAGAATAGCCATTACTTCATCAGGTGATGCTAATGCTTTAAAAGGTGGTGATTTGGGTTGGAAAAATATTAATGAAATGCCGACACTTTTCTCCGAGTTAATTAACGAAAAGCCTAAAGGTACTATTGTTGGCCCTATCCGTACCGGCTTAGGCTTCAGCATAGTTAAAGTACTGGACATCCGAGGACGAAAAATTGTTGAAGTCGAAGAAGTAAAAGCACGTCACATATTAATTAAACCTTCGATCATTTTAAGTGATGCAAAAGCACAGGACCTACTGCAAGGTTTCTTAAACAAAATTAACGCTGGAGAAGCCACTTTTGAAGATTTAGCTAAAGAGCACTCTGAAGGGCCGACGTCTGTACGTGGCGGTGATTTAGGCTGGGCAGATCCAACCAGCTACGATCCAGCCTTTAAAGATGCGTTAGCGTCAATGAAAAAAGGCGAACTACATAAACCATTCCGCTCATCTTTTGGCTGGCATATAATTCAGTTGAACGATCGCCGCATGGTTGATGCCACCTCACAAATGAATACAAATCGCGCTCATCAAATTCTCTTTAACCGTAAGTATGGTATGGAGAGTACTCGCTGGTTGAAAGAGACTCGAGATGAAGCCTACATTGAAATTTTCGAACAGGATGACAAGTAATGACTCATCGCATTGCAATTACGCCAGGCGAGCCTGCAGGTATAGGTCCCGATATAGTCATTAGTATCGCCCAGCGAGATTGGCCAGTAGAAATGGTGGTGATTACTTCAAAATCATTACTATTAGAGCGTGCAAAACTACTCTCTTTACCATTGACCATAATCGATTATGATCAGCATACTCCCGCAAGCCCACAAAAAGCTGGAAGTTTAACCGTGCTTGATGTCGAACTGGCTGAGCCCTCTATCCCTGGGACCTTAAACAGTGCCAACGGTGCTTATGTGGTAGAAACGTTGCGAATAGCCAGTGAAAAAAATATCTCTGGCGAATTCGATGCCATAGTTACTGGCCCAGTACATAAAGGCTTGATAAACAAAGCTGGCATTGCCTTTAGTGGTCATACTGAATACTTTGCTAATCAAGCTAATTGTACCGACGTGGTGATGATGCTGGCGACTGAAGGCTTAAGGGTCGCTTTAGTTACCACACATATACCGCTAGCCTATGTTGCTAAAGCTATAACGGCTGAACGTTTACAAAAAGTAACCCGTATTTTACACCAAGATTTACAAGAAAAATTTGGTATTAAATCACCTAAAATTTATGCCTGTGGCATCAATCCTCATGCCGGAGAAGACGGTCATTTAGGCCGTGAAGAAATTGACGTAATGGAGCCTGCCTTTGCCGAGCTTCGTGCCGATGGCATTGATATCATTGGTCCTTTGCCTGCGGATACCATTTTTCAAGAAAAGTACCTTGTTGAAGCGGATGCTATTTTAGCCATGTACCATGATCAAGGTCTGCCCGTGCTAAAATATAAAGGCTTTGGTTCATCGGTAAATATTACCCTTGGGCTACCTTTTATTCGCACTTCGGTCGACCATGGCACAGCACTAGATCTTGCTGGTACAGGTACCGCAGATTCAGGTAGTTTCATTGAAGCGATGCGCAATGCTATCAACTTAGCCAGTAACAAATAGATTAACAAAGAAAGAGTTATGAACGATAAAAAACATTTAGGTCACCAAGCCAAAAAACGCTTTGGACAAAACTTCCTCCATAATGAAGCTGTTATCAGTGATATTGTCGATGCTATTAATCCAGAGCCCGGTGAAAACCTTGTAGAAATTGGCCCTGGTTTAGGCGCATTAACTGAGCCAGTTATTGAACGAGCAGGTAAAATATCGGTAGTAGAATTAGATAGAGATCTAGCTCATAGACTGCGTCACCATCCTTTTATAGCCGATGACTTAACCATCTATGAAACAGATGCCTTGAAATTTGATTTTGCTCAGTTAGCTAGCGAAGAAAAGCCATTACGAATTTTTGGTAACTTACCTTATAACATTTCCACGCCACTAATATTTCACCTACTTACTTTCAAAGATAAAGTGAAAGATATGCACTTTATGCTGCAAAAAGAAGTGGTAGAGCGTATGGCGGCTGGCCCTCATTGTAAAGCCTATGGTCGTTTATCAATAATGACTCAATACCAGTGCCAAGTATTCCCAGTGATGGAAATTGGTCCAGAAGCCTTTAAACCCGCACCGAAAGTTGATTCTGCCATTGTTCGGTTGATCCCGCACGAACATATTGCTAACCCTGTTAAAGATATCAAGGCCTTAAATACTATTTGTTTAGCCGCCTTTGGTCAGCGCAGAAAAACTATTCGTAATAGTTTTAAGAACTTAGTTAGCGTAGCGCAGTTAGCTGAATTAAATATTGATGCTAATTTACGCCCAGAAAACCTAAGTATTGATGAATATATAAAGCTTGCCAACTTTATTGTTGATAACCCACCCGAGGTTGCGCCAGTAAAAGAAAAAAGACACATGTCAAAAAGCAGACTCGCTCAACGTGCTAAAAACGATTTAAATAAGGGCTCTGCGCCAGAAGCAGAGTAATACCAATTTGACTCAGTTTTTTCCCACTCAGAGCTTATCAGCGGTTTGAGAACAAATTGAATTTTTTACATTATAGTTATTTCTATATGAAAGAAATTCAGTGCGGTTATCGAGTCGCTGACAAACTCCCGAAGGGCGAGTTTAAAAGGCTGACATCCTACGTTATTGATTTTGATAAGGGAATAACCATTCTCTTCAATCAATGCCTTGCCTCTAAACCTTTTAACTCTCGCTGAGTGAAAAGAAACTAAATCAAAATGGTATAGCTTATGGCGATCTATCTGGTAGGTGATATACAAGGTTGTTTTAACGAATTAACGGCTCTGTTAGTGCAAGTTAATTTTGATGACAAGAAAGATACCCTCTACCTTGCGGGCGACTTAGTCGCTCGCGGCCCTGATTCTTTAAAAACCTTACGCTTAGTAAAGTCTCTTGGTGAAAGTGCCAAGGTTGTCTTAGGCAATCACGATTTACATCTATTAGCGGTTTATGCTGGCATTAAAAAAGCAAAAAAGTCAGATCATTTAGCGGCACTATTGGCTGCTGATGATATTGATGACTTGATGGACTGGCTCGCGGCGCAACCTTTATTACAAAAAATACCCCAGCTTAATTCTCAAGCAGAACAGCAAAACATAACTAATGATGCCTACATGAGTCATGCGGGAATATCCCCACAATGGCAACTAGCCGATGCCATAGAGCAAGCTCAGTTTGTCCACTCTAAACTTGCCAGTAGTGAGCGTAATACCTGGTTAGCACTAATGTATGGCGAAGAACCTAATAGTTGGCGACAAGTAAAAAGTGAAATTGACAAGTTTCGTTTCAGTATTAATGCCTTTACCCGTATGCGCTATTGCTTTAGTGATGGTTCTCTAGAGTTTACCCAAAAAGAATCTCCTGATGATATTAATGTTAGCGGCATAGTGCCATGGTATGAGTTATCACATACTATCAAGGATACTGCTTGGGTTTTTGGTCATTGGGCTTCGTTAATGGGCCAATGTTCACACACTAATATTTATCCCTTAGATACCGGGTGTGTCTGGGGGAATCAATTGACCATGCTACGCTGGCATGATAAAAAACACTTCAGTCAAGCGGCAATACTGAGCATATAGAATAATAAAGAATTTTATATCAGATAAAAACAAAGAATCCATAGCGGATATATTTTCACTTAGTATAATGTTAACAGTAGTTGGAAATAAAATTAAATATTTCCTATTGCGCGCCGATACAAGCTAAACTTGATAAATATCAAAACAAATTAACGTATTAACTAGGCAAGTAGCCTACCAATTGGGTGGATTCTATGAATTTAACTGTAGCTGTAAAAATTATTGGTGGCTTTGCCATTATTTCAATTTTACTGGTAGTAATTAGTATCATATCGCTATCGAACTTAGATACTATAAGTGAGGCCACTCAGCAACAAAATACTTTGGCAATCCCAACCCTTAAAGCCAGTAATAAACTTGCCCTTGAATTGAGCCAAATGAGTAATTTAACTTTAGAAGGTTACTATCTAACAGATCTTAATCTGTTAGCTCAACAGCTGAGAGATTATAAGAAAATCAATAGTCTTTTCTCAAAAGGATTATCAGAGCTTAAACAGATTGTTGCTACAGAGCAAAATTTGTTAGCAAACTTGGGACAGGTAGACAATCTTTCCGCTAATTTTCACCGTGCTGGCCTTGGTTTATTTAGTAGCCATAAAACAAGTATCGAACAACAGCAACAATTAATAGAAAAAGTAGATACTTTAGAAGAGCAAGCTGATGACACAGTGATGTTACTTTTAGATTTAGCAGATCATGATTTAGCAGACACTAAACTTCAGCGCGCTATAAGTTTGAGCGAGCATTTAGAAAACCAATTTAACTCCATAGTCTCTTCCTCATTTGAATACCGAGATATCCTCGATGCAAGTACCGCCAAACTCATCGAAAGTGAACTTTCACGCAGCCTAAGTGAAGCAAACAAGTCTGTAGACGATATCATCTCTGAATTAGATACCCATGATATCAGCGACATTTCACAGCAAGTCAGCCTTGCCTTTAACAAAATCCAAGCACTTTTATCTCGAGAAGATGGCATTCTTGCTCATAAAACAGCGCAACTTGCCGCCAATAAAAAAGCAGCTCGTATGCTCAAACAAGAAGAGCTATCGGCTAAACAAGTTAATAGCGCTTTAGAAAAACAAATTGAGTTAGCTAATCAAACTACCATCAAAGCAAGTCAGTTGATAGAAGACGCTGTGAGTAGTGGTAATACCCAAACAACAATTATCATGCTTATCTCAATTGTTGTCGCCCTATTTATTGCTAGAGCAACGCTTATCGGTATTACTCGTCCACTAGCTCGCGTTAATGAAATGCTTAATATTGTTGCCTCTGGTGACCTTTCAATGAAACTTGATGAAAGTGGCACTGATGAATTTGCTCAGTTATCAAGAAACTGCAACTTATTGATTGATAGTTTACGTAACCTGATCGAAAGTATTGTTAATCGCTCCGCCCAACTGGCTGCCGCCGCAGAGCAAACATCTGCAGTTACCGCGCAAAGTACCACGGCAATTGAAGAGCAACGCAATCAAGTAGAACAAGCCGCTTCTGCCACGACAGAAATGAGCAGTACCGCTCAAAGCGTGCTGGCAAGTGCTAATGATGCCTTGAGCGAAATAAAGCATGCCGATGACGAAGCCGAGCGTGTTAAAGTTATTTCAGCGCGAAACCGCCAGACGATAGAATTATTAGCCAGTGAGGTTGACTCAGCATCTCAGGTTATCAATCAATTACAGCAAGACAGTGCTTCAATTGGTGGCATTTTAGATGTAATTCGTGGAATTGCCGAACAAACAAACTTACTAGCTTTGAATGCGGCCATTGAGGCAGCTCGAGCGGGTGAACAAGGTCGAGGCTTTGCCGTAGTTGCTGATGAAGTACGAACATTAGCGAGCAGAACTCAAGAGTCGACTTCAGAAATTCAAACCATGATAGAGGCGCTACAAACCGGCGCAGGTAAAGCGGTAACGGTAATGGATGCCGGTAAAGCTAAAGCCAGTGACTGTGTCAGCCAAAGCGAAGAAGCAGATCAAGCACTAGAAGTCATTACCCATGCAGTACATGAGGCATTTGATCGCAGTACACAAATTGCTACGGCAGCCGAAGAGCAAAGTGTTGTCGCCCATGAAATTAGTGAAAACCTTGAGTCTATTGTGACTATTGCCGAGCAAACCACTGCTGGCTCGCAACAAACTGCAGCATCAAGCAGTGAGGTTGCTCGTTTAGCGGAAGAACTACAACAATCGGTGCAAGAGTTTAAATTATAAGGATAAACATAAGCTGTAAGTATAATATTCTAATTTACTTGCAGCTTAAAACACACTTATGGTTGACATATGACGCGCTAACTATATAATGCCCCCAGCTTGAAGTTAGTTTATTTTTTTGTACACCATTTCGATGTTATCTCATGCTTACCTTAGATAAGATATCTGTAACACGTCCTGATTTATAAGTAATAGCAACTCTTTTTAGCAAACCCGCGAGCTACTTGCATAAGCAATTAGCAGCACAATTACTCTTAAATATTTATAGGATACATTATGTCTACTACTACTGGTACAGTAAAATGGTTTAACGAAGCTAAAGGTTTTGGTTTTATCGAGCAAGAAAACGGTCCAGACGTTTTTGCTCATTTCAACGCTATCGTTGGTGACGGTTTCAAAACTCTTGCTGAAGGTCAAAAAGTTGAATTTACAGTTACTGAAGGTCAAAAAGGCCCTCAAGCTGAAAACATCGTTGCTCTTTAATTAGCACTTGTTAAGTTAGCTATCAGCTAACTTACATTAGATGTTTGAAAAAGGACATTCCTGTAAAGGATGTCCTTTTTTATTGCCTTTAATTTATGCCTTTAAAAATTTAGCTCTCAAACAGATCCCTTCAATACAACTAATTAACTTAAGCTATACTCTTCTCAGTATCTGACCACGTCTCTGTATATAGCCTTAACTACTAGGGAAAATTTTTAAGTACTTTGTAACCATACAAGATTCTAACCTCCATAATAATCTCTGCAACTTTTATTTTATGCACTTTCTGCAGACACAAAAAAGGCCAGAACTTTTGCAAGTACTAGCCTTTATAGTTTTTTAATTAACACTGCCACTAGCGGTATTAATTAAAACCCTAGTGGATAATTAATCCACTTTAAAACGGATAATATCAGCGCCTAAGCCTTGCAACTTTCCTTCGATACAAAGGTAGCCACGATCGATATGATAGATACGATCAACTTGGGTAGGTGATTTAGCCACTAAACCTGCAATTACCAGGCTTGCTGAAGCACGTAAATCTGTCGCCATCACTTGTGCACCATTAAGGCTAGTAACACCCTTAACTATCGCAGTATTACCTTCTAGCGTGATATCAGCGCCCATACGTTGTAATTCTGGAACATGCATAAAGCGATTTTCGAAAATAGTCTCGATAACGGTTGCAGTACCTTCAGCCAAAACATTCATGGTCATGAATTGTGCTTGCATATCGGTAGGAAACGCCGGATGTGGTGCCGTTCTAACATTTACCGCTTTCGCCGGTGCTGTCATTTCAAGCTCAATCCAATCTTTACCAGTAGTGATTTTAGCGCCTGCTTCTTGCAACTTGCTTAACACTGCCTCTAATGCAGTAGGGTCGGTATTTAAACACTTGATATGGCCTTGAGTAACGGCAGCAGCCACTAAAAATGTACCTGTTTCTATACGGTCAGGCATCACTGTGTACTCTGAGCCCTTCAGCTCACTCACACCCTCAATAGTTAAAGTATCACTACCAGCACCAGTAATTTTAGCACCCATACTTGTTAAACAATTAGCTAGATCAACAATTTCAGGTTCACGCGCCGCATTTTCAATGACGGTGGTACCTTCGGCTAACGCTGCTGCCATCATTAAGTTTTCTGTGCCGGTTACACTAACCGTATCCATAAAAATAGTGGCACCAGTTAAGCGACCTTCTTTTTTGGCAACTATATAACCGTCTTCAACGGTAATATCGGCACCCATCAGTTTTAAACCTTGAATATGAAGATTTACCGGTCTTGCGCCTATAGCACAACCACCTGGTAAAGAAACCTCAGCATGACCCATACGCGCAAGTAAAGGACCAAGTACTAAGATTGAAGCACGCATAGTTTTAACTAAATCATAAGGTGCGCGACAAGTATCAATAGTACTAGCATCGATCATTAATTTGTCTTCGCTAAGCCACTCACTTTTAGCGCCTAGCTGACCCAATAACTTAACCGTAGTTAAAATATCATTAAGCTGAGGTACATTACTAAAAACGATCGGCGTTTTAGATAACAATGCCGACATTAAGATAGGAAGAGCTGCGTTTTTTGCCCCAGAGATCACGACATCGCCGCGAAGTGGATTACCACCAATAACTTTAAATGCGTCCAAAATAACTACTACTTACTTAAAATGATGAAACAATATTCAGCCAGTATACACAAAAATGCCCAGCATTAAAAAGCTAGGCATTAAAAATACAATTAAGTAACAACTTAACCATTAATTAAATAATTTATCACGCTGCCATTGCGCCTTATTAAAGGTTTTCACGGTTACGGCGTGAATTGTGCCGTCTTTTATAATATCAGCTAACGGCTTAAGCACAGCTTGTTGACGCTTGACGCGGCTTAAGTCATCAAACATATCACTCACTGCATTAATACGGCATTGTGAGCCATCAAATTTCACATGCACTTCATCAAGTTCTAGTGCGTCATTAATCAGTTTACTTACTAATTCTTCAATTTCTTTAACTTCCAAGGGAGTCTCCTATGTACGTTATTTTATGGTTACTAATCAGATGCTAAGGGCAATAAACCGTCCACACCACTTAAACTAATTAGTTTAGTTAATTTCTCAGGAACATTACTAAAGCTTAATTCGCAGCTATGATGAGATGCCTGCTCCAAAAGGTAAAACAACCAAGCAAGTCCAGCCGTATCGGCCTTGTTCACTTGGCTTAGGTCAACGTTCACCGCACCATGGGCAAACCAGTTAACATAGGCATTTTTTTTAATTTCGGCGACACTATGACGGGTTAATTCCCCCGCAATAGCAAGAGTACCATGATTTAGAACTATATTCGCTTTACTCACGATTTACCCTTGCTGTGCTTTTTTTGCAGTTGCGCCACTGTCTTTAGCTGCACGACTTTTAAATACAATGTCTCGAGTGCTTTTTCTTTTTAATAATTCAGTCACATAAGGTAGGCCCTTTTGCCTAATGATACTACCTAACTCGGCTTGCTTTGAGTCAAGTAAACTTATGCCTTCTGCCACCATATCAAATGCTTGCCACTCTTTAGTTTTTTTATTAAGTCTAACTTTGAAAGCAACATTAATATTAGCTCTACCTGGCATGATAATGCGAGTATTCACCGCAACGATTCTTTTACCCTCATAAGACTTTTCAGGGGAAAACTCCACCGCTTGATTATCATATAAAGTAAAGACTTGTGCATAAGAGCTCACTAAGTATTCACGAAAAACCGGTACAAACGCGCGACGTTCAGCGTCGGTTGTTTTCTTTAAATGCTTACCAATAACCTTAAAAGCAGAATATTTATGATTGATATAAGGCATAAGCTCTTCACGAACTATATCTTTTAGCAAATTGGGATTTGCTTGGATAGCTTGTTGCTCGGCAGCAAAGCGCTTAAAGGTCTGCTCGGCAGCACCTCGTACCATGTTATAAGGATTACTTTGGTCAACAATAAGTCGAGTAGGCTGCGAAGAGAGATTAGTAGCCTCTGCAGGTAACTTAGTTGCTACTTCTGTATTAGCCATAGCCGTATTATTCAGTAACAGGCCTAAAACTAAGCCTGCAAAAATATTACTGTTGCGCTTACCTATATATAGCTTACTTATATTCACTAACTTATTCATCACCACTTCCTTGGCTAAATAAAAACTGTCCAATTAACTCTTCTAATACTAAGGCTGGCTTAGTATCTTCAATGAAATCACCTGCTTGCAAAGTATCAACCGACTCATCGACAAAGCCTGGTTGCACACCTAAATATTGTTCGCCTAATAAGCCGGCAGTTAATATTGCCACAGAAGTAGCCTCTGATAACTTATTGTATTGAATATAAATATCAAGAGTGACTACGGGTGTATAGTCTTCGTCGTCTAACGATATATCGCTGACACGGCCGACAACAACGCCACCAATTTTAATCGGCGAACGTACTTTCAAACCGCCAATATTATCGAACTTAGCAAAAAGCTGATAACTTTCACTACCCCCGCCAAGACCTGCATCTGCAACTTTTAACGACAACATTAATAAGGCAGCTATGCCTAATGCAACAAAAAAACCTACTAATAACTCTACTTTCTTAGACACCATGTCTTTCACCAACGCCTTGTAATAAAAAATTCAATATAAACATCTGACTGATTAACTATTTCCGTGATTATTTTACGAACATTAACGCCGTTAAAATAAAATCTAGACACAAAACCCATAATGATGATTGTACCACAGTAGAGGTAGTTGCCCGACTAATGCCCTCAGAGGTTGGCTCACAATCATAACCTTTGTATACCGCTATCCACATCACTACAAAAGCAAAGACGACACTTTTGATTACGCCGTTGAGGATATCTTTTTCAAAATCGACTTGATCTTGCATCACTGACCAAAAGGTTCCGCCATCAACACCCAACCAATCAACACCAACGACGTAAGCACCGAGTATGCCCACCATTGAGAAAATAGCGGCCAATAAAGGTAAACTAATAAAACCGGCCCAAAAGCGTGGCGCAATAATTCGTCTTAACGGATCAATAGCCATCATCTCTAAGCTTGATAATTGCTCAGTAGCTTTCATTAAACCTATTTCAGCTGTTAGAGCAGAGCCTGCTCGGCCAGCAAATAATAACGCAGCAACCACAGGACCAAGCTCTCGTAATAACGACAGCGCAACCATAGGACCTAAGCTAGCTTCTGCGCCATAGCCGACAAGAATAGTATAGCCTTGTAAAGCTAACACCATACCTATAAACGTACCCGAGACGATAATTATCAATAAAGATAAAACACCGACACTATAAAGCTGCTGGATAAGTAAAGGTGTACCCTTCCTTATATTAGGCACATGCATTAACGCTGATACCAACAAAATTACTGCGCGTCCTAAACCACTTATCATGCTAAGGGTTTTTTTACCTAAATAATGTAACTGCTGCACTAGTTAACGCCTCGAATTTTACGACTTCGAATAAGGTTCATTTACTCACTATCCCTTAAGATATTTTAATAAGTTCATCACGATAAGCTGGAGCTTCATAATGAAAAGGTACTGGACCATCAGCTTCACCTTGTACAAACTGCTGTACCAAAGGCGAGGTATCTTGGCGTATTTGCTCTGGGGTACCATGACCAATGATTTTCTTTTCCGCTACAATATAAATATAATCAGCGATACTCATAACTTCGGGAACATCATGTGAAACGACCACTGAAGTTAATCCTAACGCGTCACTTAATGAACGTATTAATCGCACTATAACCCCCATTGAAATAGGGTCTTGGCCAGCAAAGGGCTCATCATACAAGATCAGCTCGGGATCCAAAGCGATTGCGCGTGCTAATGCTACTCGACGAGCCATACCGCCAGAAAGTTCACTAGGCTGTAGATGCCTTGCACCACGTAAGCCAACGGCTTCTAGCTTCATTAATACTATTTTTTCAATGATGGCTTCAGATAATTTGGTGTGTTCTCGAATGGGGAAGGCTATATTGTCAAAAACATTCATATCGGTAAAT
The DNA here is from genome assembly GCF_013215345.1 of Colwellia sp. Lineage (GTDB taxonomy): Bacteria > Pseudomonadota > Gammaproteobacteria > Enterobacterales > Alteromonadaceae > Colwellia. The sequence goes on from NZ_JABSOV010000018.1 coordinate 30,358, forward strand.
AAGGCGCCACTTTGAAAAAGCATACTCATATGTTTACGTGCTTCATATAACTCGCTACGTGATAGCAAAGGTATGTTTTTGCCAGCAAAGAGTATTTTACCACTTTCTGGTTTTATTTGACCGCCAATTAAACGCAGCAAGGTTGTTTTGCCTATACCACTGGGTCCCATGATTGCGGTCACTTTTCCTTTCGGAATAGACAAGCTGAGATCGTCAAAGATAACTCGCTCACCCCGTTTAAAGGTTAGGTTTTCAATTTCAACCAAATTTTCTTCAGATGCAGGCTTTGTCATTATTCAACGTCACTGTTAATTTATTGCCGCAGACCATTAGACTAAGTCCGCAATATAATTTCTTTAGTAGCCGATGATTTTACCTGAGCCATAACAATTGTTCATTAGAAATAAACCAATAACGAGGCAATAAGTGTAAAAACTCTAAGCTAATTTGTAAGAAAGTGATCGTTTTCGCTTAAAACTAAGACAAATTAATACTATTTCCCTGTTGTTGACATTATTTACTTCTTTTTTGCTCAACAACCAGCGACAATTTACTCATAATACCAATTCGATTCAGTTTGCTCCCAACTCAGAGCTATATTAGCGAGCTTAAAACAAGAAAAATTGATTAAACATAGTCATTCTATATTTCATTAATTTTGGGCAGTTATCAGTTTGCTAATAAGCTCCTAAAGGGCGAGTTTAAAAAGGTTCATATGCTGCGTTATTGATTTTGACAAGGGAATAACCATTCTCTGCAATCAATTTCTTGCCTCTAAACCTTTTTAATTCTCGCTGAGCGGGAAAAGACTTAGTCGACTAGGTATCACCTTGGAGTCATTAATGCTAGAACAAATTTTTATATTACTCATTGCCCTTATTGCTTTAGTTTGGAGCGCAGACAAATTCGTATTTGGTGCTTCATCATTAGCGAGAAATTTAGGCATTTCACCCATGATTATTGGTTTAACCATTGTTGCAATGGGTTCTTCAGCCCCCGAAATGATGGTAGCGGCAACGGCATCTTTGCAAGGTAATCCAGATACCGCCATTGGTAACGCCATTGGCTCAAATATTACTAATATTGCTTTGGTGCTTGGTATTACCGCCTTGTTACAACCTTTAACTGTATCATCACAAACAATAAAACGTGAAATCCCACTGATTTTAGCCATCACCGCATTAGGCTATTGGGTACTTAGTGATAACCACTTTAGTTTTTATGAAGGCATTATTTTAATGTCCGGCTTTGCTATTTACATCATTGCGCTACTCGTTATCACATTAAAGAGAACCCAAGGAAAGCCCAGTGATGACCCCTTAATTATTGAAGCTGAACATGATGTTGCCCCAGCAGTAAGTATGAAGTTATCTTTACTTTGGTTAGGCGTTGGAATCATTTTATTACCATTAAGTGCGAGCTTTTTGGTGGATTCTTCGGTATTTATTGCTAAAGCATTTGGTATTAGTGACCTAGTGATTGGCTTAACCATTATTGCTATAGGTACTAGCTTACCAGAGCTAGCCGCGTGTATTATGAGCATAATCAAAAAAGAAGACGATTTAGCCTTAGGTAATATCATTGGCTCAAATATCTTTAATATTTTAGCGGTATTGCCACTAGCTGCCCTCATTTCTCCCGGTGATATTGATCCCTCAGCCGCCAGTAGAGATGCACCCTATATGTTAGGTGTTACTTTATTACTATTTATTTTATGTTTTAGTCGCCGATTGGGCGCATTTAGAATTACTCGTGCAAAAGGCGTATTATTACTGTTAAGCTTTATTGCTTATCAAGTATTACTTTTTAGTCGATTATCATAAGCAGAGTTGATATAAATTAATCATTATGAAAAATTTCAAACAGTTAGCAAAAAACGTAATTGAGATTGAGCAGCAAGCCATTGCTGAATTAGTGCAATTCATTGATGATAGCTTTGAACTTGCCTGCCAACTTATGTTCCATTGTAAAGGTCGAGTGATTGTTATCGGTATGGGCAAGTCAGGTCATATTGGTGGAAAAATAGCAGCCACTCTTGCTAGCACTGGCACACCGTCATTTTTTGTTCACCCAGGCGAAGCCAGTCATGGTGACTTAGGTATGATCACCGGTAACGATGTGGTGTTAACCATCTCTAACTCAGGTGAAACCAGTGAAGTACTCGCTATCATCCCGGTGATTAAGCGCATTGGCGCGAAACTGATTTCAATGACGGGTAATAAGGACTCTACCCTAGCTAAATTAGCCGACACCCATGTTTGCATTAAAGTCTCTGCTGAAGCTTGCCCACTTGGTTTAGCGCCAACATCAAGCACGACCGCCGCCCTAGTAATGGGTGATGCCTTAGCTGTAGCCTTATTAAATGCCCGTGACTTTACCGCTGATGATTTTGCCTTATCTCACCCTGGTGGTAGTTTAGGTAAACGCTTATTACTGCGCCTCAACGATATTATGCATCAAGGTGAACGAGTGCCAGTGGTTTCTGAGCATGCACTTATCAAAGATGCCTTGGTTGAAATGTCATTGAAGGGCTTAGGCATGACCGCGATAGTTAACAATGAGCAGCAATTAGTCGGCTTATTTACTGATGGTGATCTTCGCAGAGTACTGGATAACAGAATAGATATTCACAGCGATAGTATTAGCACAGTAATGACCCACAACCCGCAGGTAGCGCAAAGTGATATGCTCGCGGCTCAGGCGCTAAAAATAATGGAAGATAAAAAAATTAATGGTCTTATCATTGTTGATAATAATAACCAGGTCGTTGGTGCGATGAATATGCATGACTTCTTAAGCTCTGGAGTACTTTAATGAACACTTTATACGGTAATGTTCAGAGCAACATTTTAGTCAAAGCTAAGCAAATAAAGTTACTGGTCTGTGACGTTGACGGTGTATTTTCTGATGGCAGAATATATTTAGGTAATGATGGTGAAGAGCTAAAAGCTTTTCACACTAAAGATGGCTTTGGCATAAAAGCTTTAGGTGCAAGTGGTGTTGCGGTAGCAATTATTACCGGTAGGAATTCTGCTATCGTAGCAAATCGTATGAAAGCTTTAAATGTTGCGCATATTATTCAAGGTCAAGAAGATAAACTGCCAGCACTAATCGAATTAGCAAAAAAATTAGCCATTAACCTTAGCGAAGTGGCTTATATTGGCGATGACGTGCCTGATCTGGCTTGTATTGAAGCAGTAGGCCTTGGTATTTGTGTTTCTGATGGTCATCCTCTGGTAATGCGTGGCGCAAATTACATTACTTTTACCCGTGGCGGTTTTGGCGCAGTAAGGGAAACATGTGATTTAATCATGCAAACTCAGGGTAGCTTAACCAGTGCGACAGGCGCTAGTGTATGAACCGGTTAAATAGCCTCACGCTATTTGTTTTACTGCTTAGTGCGCTAATATATGGCATTATCGAATGGCGTACCGCAGCCATTGAACAAGACACCTTAATTGTTGATGTAGAGCGCCCTGACTTTATCGCTGAGAAACTAAAAAGTAGAATTTATAATGAAATGGGGCAATTATCTCACACTATCGAAGCAGAGCGAATGGAGCATTATGCTGATTTAGAGGTGAGTTACTTTGAAGCGCCACATTATACTTTGTACCCGCAAAAAGATGGCCAGCCATGGAAAGTTAGTGCTCAAGAAGCGACACTGTACAAAGATAATCGTGTTGAACTCAAAACACAGGTCCTTATTCAGGCAACTGAAGTTGATAGCTTAATAAAAGAGATTCATTGCAAAAAAATAACATTAGATTTAAAAACCAATATAATTAGTTCAGAGCAAGCCGTTATTGTGGTCGGTAAAGACTTGACCATCTACGGCTCAGGATTAATTATCGATTTAAACACTAAACAAATGACAATAACCCAGCATGAACGTACTATTTATAAAAAACATGATAAAAGCTAATTTAAACTCAGGTACCTTAAAAGTACTCGCCCTAACTTGCAGCCTATTCTTATTCACTAGCGCCCAAGCTGCTAAAAAAGATTTAGAGCAAGAAATAACTATTAAGTCACAACGCCAATCTGCCGATCTTAAAAATAAAATCGCCAGTTATTTGGATAATGTTAGCATCCAACAAGGCTCTATTTCTATTACCGCCGATATAGTTAAGGTCTTTAGCAGTATCGATAAAAACAGCGGTGAAAAAACTGATACCTATCTAGCCAAAGGTAATCCAGCGGTCTTTCAGCAGAAACTCGAAGACGGTAGCTTAATTAAATTACAAGCCGATGAAATCACCTATATCCCTAACGCTAATATGATCACAATTTCAGGAAATGCCTTAGTCAAGCAAGCGGGTAGTGAAGTTAGAGGTAATGAAATTACTTACAATACCTTAAGCGAAAAACTAGAAGCACAAGGCTCGGAGAATCAGTCTGTTACTACCGTACTGCAACCAACAATATTAAAGAAACAAAAAGAAACTTACGAAAAGTCTAAAGCAGAAAAAACCTCTGATAAAGTAGTTGATAAAAAATCAGAAAAAAAAGGTAATGGCAGTGACAACTAATATCGATAGTAATCCCCCTAAAAACACTTTAATTGCCGAGGGTTTATCTAAGTCTTATAAAAGCAGGCAGGTTGTTAAAAATGTCAGTTTGCAAGTTGATGCTGGGCAAATAGTTGGTTTATTAGGGCCAAATGGTGCAGGAAAAACCACCTCGTTTTATATGATCGTTGGCTTAGTACCTAATGACAATGGCACCATTAAACTGAACGGCGAAGACTTAACGCTTGCTCCTATGCATGAAAGAGCTCGTCGTGGCATAGGTTATTTGCCGCAAGAAGCATCAATTTTTAGAAAACTCACCGTTTCTGACAATATCATGGCTATATTACAAACACGTAAAGAGCTTAATGAAACACAACGCGCAGAAAAGCTTGAACATCTCTTAGAAGAGTTTCATATCTGTCATATCAAAGATAATACCGGTATGAGCTTATCAGGTGGTGAACGACGACGTGTTGAAATTGCCCGAGCATTAGCGGCAGACCCGCAATTTATTTTATTAGATGAGCCTTTTGCCGGTGTTGATCCTATTTCGGTTGGCGATATTAAAAAAATAATATTACAATTAAAGCAACGAGGTATCGGTATATTAATTACCGATCATAATGTAAGAGAAACTTTAGACGTTTGTGAACATGCTTATATAGTTAGCCACGGTGAAATAATTGCCCAAGGCAACGCCGAGCAAATTCTTGCTAATCAAAAAGTGAGAGATGTATACCTAGGCGAACAATTCACGCTATAGTAAAGCTATATAAAGTAGCTCTAGCCAGAACAGTTTAATAGCAAAGTAGTTAAACATTACCAGTGATAACTGCTAAGAATAATAAATAGGAAAACATATAACCTAGATGCGCCCTACATTACAGCTCCGTATTGGACAACAATTAACCATGACTCCCCAATTGCAACAAGCAATCAAGCTGCTGCAATTGTCGACATTAGAGTTACAACAAGAAATTCAAGAAATTTTAGAAAGCAATCCATTACTTGAGCTTGATGAAAAAATTCAAAGTGAAAGTACTGGTGAACAAAACAACCTCGAAGAAGCTTTTACAACCAGTACCTCTGAAACTAGCACTGAGTTGCCAACAAGTGACGGCAGTGAAGAGCAACCGGCAAGTATTGACGAAATTTGCACCACTGAGGCCATGGAAAAAAAGGACATCCCAGAAGAGCTTAATATCGATACTACCTGGGAAGAAAGTTACAGTGCAGGGGTTTCCAATACCGGCGCAGTCAGCAGCCCCGCAGATGATTATACCTATCAAGGTGAAACCACTGATTCCATTCAAGATCATCTCTTGTGGCAAATGGAATTAACGCCGTTCACTGATACCGATAAAACCATTGCTATTGCTATTATTGAAGCGGTTGACGATGCCGGATACTTAACAGTATCACCAGAAGATATTCTTGAAAGTGTTGGTACCGAAGGCCTTGAGCTCGATGAAGTGGAAGCGGTCTTAAAACGTATTAATATGTTTGACCCCATTGGTGTCGCCGCTCGCTCAATTCCTGACTGTTTACTTATTCAATTAAATCAATTTAGTGTCGATACCCCTTACCTAAAAGAAAGTAAATTAATTATCAATGAGCATATTGATTTACTTGGTAACCGAGATTATCGTCAGTTAATGCGGAAAACTAAGCTAAAAGAAGATCAACTGCGTGAAGTGATGCGCTTGATCCAAAGCTTAAACCCTCGCCCAGGTGATGCTGTTATTAAAGGCGATGATCAATATGTTATTCCTGATGTAACCGTTGAAAAGAAAAATGGTCGTTGGGTGGTTGAATTAAACTCTGACACAGCGCCAAAGCTATCTATTAATCAGCAATATGCAGCCATGTCTAAAACAATGAAATCATCAACCAATGATGGTCAATTTATTAGATCTAACTTACAAGAAGCTAAATGGTTTATTAAGAGCTTAGAGTCTCGCAATGACACTCTGCTTAAAGTTTCTAACTGTATTGTGCAACGCCAGCAAGGTTTTTTAGAACATGGTGCTGAAGCGATGCGCCCTATGGTACTAAACGATATTGCCGAAGCAGTTGATATGCATGAATCGACCATATCGCGAGTTACTACACAAAAGTATATGCACACCCCTAGAGGCATCTTCGAGTTGAAGTACTTCTTCTCCAGCCATGTTAGTACTGAAAATGGTGGTGAGTGTTCGTCTACAGCAATTCGCTCTTTAATTAAAAAATTTATCTTAGCGGAAACGCCTGCTAAACCGTTAAGTGATAGTAAAATGGCTGATATATTGGCCGAGCAGGGAATAAAAGTGGCACGACGCACTATTGCTAAATACCGTGAATCATTAGCGATACCGCCGTCTAACCAACGTAAGAGTTTACTTTAGAGTACTACAATAAAAGGATCATGCTTATGCAAATTAATCTTTCTGGCCATCATGTAGAAGTAACACGTTCATTACGCGAATATGTAGATACTAAATTCTCAAAACTAGAGCGACATTTTGATCATATCAATAATATTCACGTCGTACTTACCGTAGAAAAGCTTAACCAAAAAGCAGAGGCCAATGTCCATATAAATGGTAGTGAAGTTTTTGCCTCAGCGGTTAACGGCGATATGTATGCCTCTATTGATACTTTAGTTGATAAGCTTGATCGACAAATCCTTAAGTATAAAGGTAAGCTAGCTCAGCACTAAGCTGAACTAAACTATAACAACGCTTTAAATGTAATTAAAGCATGTAAAACCTGGCGCCCTAAGCTAAATGAATTAGCACTATTGGGCGCCTAAATACCACTAACACCATTATGCAATTATCAGAAATATTAACTATCAGCTGTACCAGCTGTGATGTAAAAGTTACCAGTAAAAAACGCATTCTAGAAAGAATTTGTCAACTCGCCGCCAATCAAGTTGGAGATATAGAACAAGATGAGCTATTAGAAAGTCTACTCAATAGAGAGAAAATGGGTAGCACAGGTATAGGTAACGGCATTGCCATACCGCATGGTCGATTACCTAATACCAGTAAAGCTGTCGCCGTGTTAATAACAACCGAGCAAGCGATTGACTTTGACGCCATAGATAATAGAAACGTCGATATCTTTATTGCTTTATTTGTCCCAGAAAACAGCTGCAAAGAACATTTAAAGACCTTACAAAGTATCGCTCAGTTATTTAGTGATAAAAAGGTGATTAAGCAAGTGCGAAGGTGCCATGATAATCAAGCCCTCTATAACTTAATTCAACAAGCTAGTCATACCATAGATGCCATATAGTAACGTACACGGAATTCAAGAATGAAACTACTTATAGTCAGTGGCCGCTCAGGCTCAGGTAAATCAGTTGCCCTACGCGTGTTAGAAGACCTTGGCTACTATTGTGTCGATAACATCCCTATTAATCTCCTTCCGGCATTAACTCATACTGTAATTAATGACTATGAAAACGTTGCGGTCAGTTTAGACGTGCGTAATTTACCTAAAGACCCGCAAGATATTCCGGAAATTATTGCTTACTTACCCAAAGCAGTTGACGTTAATACGCTATTTCTTGATGCCGACGATAAAGAGTTAATCAGACGTTTTAGTGAAACACGTCGTTTACACCCGCTTATTAAAGAGAATATGGCCCTTGAGCAAGCAATTGCCCTAGAAAAATCATTATTAGAGCCAATATCAACTAATGCCGGTTTATACATAAATACTAGCCAGCTGACTCCTCATCAACTAGCTGATTTAGTTAGGGAAAGGATTTTAGGCAAAAAGACTGGTTCCATGGTCCTAGTCTTTGAGTCGTTTGGTTTTAAACATGGTATTCCTGCCGATGCTGATTATGTTTTTGACGCAAGGTTTTTACCTAACCCTTTTTGGGAGAAATCTCTTAAGGGTAAAACAGGCGTCGATCAAGAGGTCAAAGATTTTCTTGCTAGCCAAGCAATAGTTACTAAGTTTATATGGCAAATTAACAGCTTTATGATGACATGGTTACCGCATTTAGAACGTAATAATCGTAGTTATGTCACCATAGCTATTGGTTGTACTGGTGGTAAACATAGATCTGTTTATATCGCAGAAATGTTAGCAAAAAACTTCCGTAAAGAGCGCGAAGATATTCAAACGCATCATAGAGATATTCATATTAAATCAACCTAGCTAAACGGATAGTCAATGAGCGCAATAGTATTGCAAAAAAAATCTCAACAAGTGACCATTTGTAATAAATTAGGCTTACATGCTCGTGCGGCTACTAAACTCGCGCAATTAAGCCAAAAGTTTTCCGCAAAAATCACCCTAGAATTGGCAGGTAAACAAGCCGATGCTAGTAGTATTATGGCGCTGATGCTATTAGCGGGTGGCCAAGGAAAAACCGTCAACATTACCGCTCAAGGCGAGGATGCGCAGCTAGCTTTAACTGAAATATGCCAACTTATTTCTGATAAATTCGATGAAAACGAATAACATAAAACGACTAAAGCAGCACCTAGCTCAAGATAAAAAAGCTGATAAAACCACTGAGTTACGATAAACTTAAACTGTTTTCCAAAGAAAGCTTTTTTCTTTTCATCATCAAATACCCCTAAGTATCGCCAATTTCCTCAGCGATACTCTCTTGAAGGGTTTTCTGTGTAATATATACCCGTTCCACTTGAAAGTGCAGGGTTCAGCTGGAATTATAAGTGCCTTTAGGCAAGACATTGATTGAAGATAATGGTTGCTCCCTTGTCGAAATCAATAACGTAGCATAAAGCGTTTATAAACCAGCCTTTTGAGGGAAAACTGAGCAAACCATATTCGTTGTTACATTTGTTTTTAAGGGAATAGCCATTAACAATAAATGTGCCTTATTATGATTCGCTCAAGTTTCCTGAAACGAGCATCTTCAAGTTGAACGGGTATACACTAAAGAAGCAGAGTCGCTATGCCAGAAATATCAGAACAAGAATTTAACCAAAAAAGACTACAGCAAGTTAACGAAGCACTTGGCAGTGGTATGTTCGTCTATGTACGAAAACTGCTGCAGAACATGCCTGCTTACGATCTAGCCCTTATATTAGAATCCTCCACCGCAAAAAGTCGACCGGTACTCTGGCAACTTATTGATCCTGATTTTCATGGTGAGGTACTCGAAGAGCTTAATGAAGAAGTCCGCAAAGGCATTCTTAAAAGCATGCGACCGGAAAAGCTTGCGGCTGTTGCCGAAGGCATGGACGTTGATGATTTAGCTGAAGTTCTACGTACCCTACCTGACAGTACTTTTAACGAAGTACTTAATTCGATGGACTCGCAAGACCGTAGCAGAGTCGAAACGGCATTATCTTATGAAGAAGATACTGCTGGCGGCATAATGAATACCGACACTATTACCCTACGTCCCGACGTAAGTGTTGATGTAGTGTTACGTTATTTGCGTCTAAAAGGTGACTTGCCCGAGGCAACCGACTCCTTCTATGTTGTTGATCGTAGTAATCGTTTTATTGGTGTAGTGTCACTTGCTGCCATAGTGACAGCCAAAGCAGATGTGATTGTCTCTCGTTTAATCAAGGCGGAAGTTGAAGCGGTACAAGCCGATATGGATGAGCAAGATGTTGCTCAGCTCTTTGAACGTCACGATTGGTTTTCTGCCCCCGTTATTGATAAACATGGTCACTTACTCGGTCGTATAACCATTGATGACGTCATCGATATCATTCGTGAAAACGCAGAGCATTCCATGATGAGTATGGCCGGTTTAGACGATGAAGCAGATACCTTTGCTCCGGTACTCAAGAGTACTAAGCAGCGCTCATTGTGGCTGGGTGTTAACCTTATTACCGCATTGATGGCTGTAGCCGTTACCAGTATGTTTGAAGGTGTATTTCAACAACTAGCCATTTTAGCCGTATTAAATTCTTTAGTACCAAGTATGGGTGGTGTTGCCGGTAATCAAACCTTAACATTGGTTATTCGTGGTATGGCATTAGGCCATGTCGGTGACAGTAATGCTCGGGCACTATTGAGTAAAGAAGTAGCGATTGGCTTTTTAAATGGCATTATTTGGGCGACGTTAATTGCTACTGTCGTAGCTATTTGGAAACAAGATTTAATGCTTGGTGGCGTTATTGCTTTCGCCATGTTGATGAATATGACTGCCGCAGGACTTGCTGGTGTAAGTATTCCATTGATATTAAAACGTATGAAGATAGACCCTGCGCTGGCAGGTAGTGTGATTATTACCACAGTCACGGATGTAGTGGGTATCTTTGCTTTCCTAGGAACAGCAACGTTATTACTTACATAAAAAAGTCTTACCTAGTAACTGTTATCTATTTACAGTTTTTCTAGTACTTGATACAGGATACCTAGTAATAATTTAGCTAGTCTCACTTATAAAAAAGCGTTATCAATGAAACCATTGATAACGCTTTTTATTTTAGCAATAGAGGAACTAGTGTCCCGCGACTTGCATTTCATCAATCAAAATAGAGCCAGTTCTGATACTACCGCGTAAATCAACATCAGAGCCAACGGCAACAATTCCTTTGAACATCTGCGCTAAATTTCCAGCGATAGTAATTTCACTCACTGGGTAAGCAATTTCTCCGTTTTCGACCCAAAATCCTGCCGCGCCGCGAGAGTAATCACCATTAATAACATTAACGCCTTGGCCCATTAATTCAGTTACCAGTAAACCTGTTCCTAGTGTTTTTAACATAGCATCAAAGCTACCATCATGACCTTGTGCGTCGACGAACCAATTATGAATACCACCGGCATGGCCTGTAGTAGTTAGTCCTAATTTACGGGCTGAGTAGCTAGTCAATAAATAGGTTTGTAATGCACCTTGGCTAATTATCTCCCTATCTTGGGTTAATACGCCTTCACTATCAAAAGCGCTACTGGCTAACGCTTTAGCAATATGAGGTCTTTCACTGATATTCAAAAACTTAGGGAATACATCATTACCAATGGCATCAAGTAAAAATGACGATTTACGATATAAATTCCCGCCACTAATCGCGGCAATAAAGTGTCCCCAAATGGTATTGGCAATATCCGCTCTAAATAATACCGGTACTTTTCCAGTCGCTATTGTTTGCGGTTTTAAGCGAGATAGCACCTCTTTCGAAGCTTGTAGACCAATATTTTTTGCACTTTCAAGTAAATAAAAATCTCGATTAACCGTGTAGGCATAGTCGCGTTCCATATCGTCACCATCGCTGGCAATCATCACACAGCTTAAACTATGGCGAGTGCTTGGGTAGCCCACCAACTGGCCATGGCTATTACCATAGACTTTAAAGCCAGAAAAACTATCAAAGCTCGCACCGTCTGAATTACTAATACGTGGGTCTACTGCTAAGGCGCTTTCCTCACATTCTTTAGCCAGTTCAATTGCTTCTTCGGTACTGATTTCATGTGGATGATATAAATCTAAATCAAGTGGCTGCATTGCTAACAGTGCTTTATCCGCTAAACCTGAGCAATCATCAACCGAAGTATACTTAGCAATATTTACTGCAGCGGTAACCGTTTTAGTGAGTGCTTGTTCGGATAAGTCAGCTGTAGAAGCACTGCCTTTACGCCCCTGCCGATAAACAGTAATACCTAAAGCGCCATCATTAGTAAATTCAACATTTTCTACTTCACCCATGCGAGTACTAACACTTAAACCTTGTTGACGGCTCATTGCCACTTCAGCGCCATCTGCGCCAAGAGATTTAGCGAGTTCAAGTACAGTAGCAACACGTGCTTTTACTTCACTGAGTTGTTGGTAGATTAGATCATTCGATTTGGAGGCTGGGGTCATATTGGTTTCTACTTTCTCTTTTCTTTTTAAGGAGTAACAAGGTTAAAACAGTAACTTTACATATTAAGTACTGTGAACTATCGAGATTATATTAAGCTATTTTCTTGGCGCGACTAAGCTGGATACCGCTCGCCGTGATTAAAACGCTTTTATCTCGAACAAGGTTTGACCGCAAAAGATCAACAGCCCCTATAAATTTAGTGATATAATAAGGGTAATTATTATTTATTTTACCATGGTATTAGACATTATTATGCCCCAGTCAGCCAACGATATCGACGATTCATCACAAGAAATGGAAGAAGAATTTAAAAGTAAAACCGAAATAAAGCGTGAAATGCATAAACTGCAAGATTTCGGCCAAAGCTTAGTGGACATGTCTAAGCATCAGCGTAGTCGTCTGCCTTTAAGTGAAGACCTAAAATATGCCATGGTTTTAGCTGACAAGATCTCCAATAAACATGAAGCTTTGCGTCGCCACATTCGTCATATAGCTAAAATATTATTGGAAACTGACCTAGAGCCAATTCATCATGCTATCGAAGTTATGGCTAATAAGCATCAACAAGAATCGGCAAAATTTGTCCGTTTAGAAACTATTAGAGATGAATTAATAGCGCAAGGTAATGACGCTGTTGAAGCATTAATAAGTGAATTTCCTAAAATTGAACGACAAAAAATCAAGCAGTTAGTTCGCAATGCCGCGAAAGAGAAAAAAGCTGAAAAACTAGGTAAACATTATAAAAACTTGTTCACTTACCTAAAAGCTAATGCCTAAAAGGCAAACCAGTAAGTATCAGCAAGCACTATTAATAGTGCTTGCTGAACTATTAAACTAGCTAATTACTGGGTACCACCAATAGTCATCTCATCAATTTTCAGCGTCGGTTGACCGACACCAACAGGTATACTTTGGCCATCTTTACCACAGATACCAACACCGGCATCAAGCTTTAAGTCATTACCCACCATGCTGATTCGTTTCATCGCTTCAGGACCATTACCTATCAAGGTAGCGCCTTTTACTGGTGAGGTTATTACACCATCTTCAATTAAATACGCTTCTGAAGTGGTAAAAACAAATTTCCCAGAGGTAATATCAACCTGACCACCGGCAAAGTTTGGCGCATAAATACCTTTTTTCACTGACTTTATAATATCTTCAGGGCTAGACTCACCAGCTAACATATAAGTATTAGTCATGCGAGGCATAGGTAAATGCGCATAAGATTCACGTCGTCCATTACCTGTGGGTTTTACCCCCATTAGACCGGCATTATGTTTATCTTGCATGTAGCCTTTTAAGATACCCTTTTCGATTAAGACGTTATATTGTCCAGGTGTACCTTCATCATCTATAGTAATAGAGCCTCGACGATTAGCTAAGGTGCCATCATCAACAATGGTACAAAGCTCGGAGGTAACTTGCTGACCAATTTTACCAGAAAAAGCCGACGAACCTTTACGGTTAAAGTCACCCTCTAAACCATGACCAACGGCCTCATGCAATAATACTCCAGGCCAACCGGCTCCCAGCACCACTGGATAAGTACCTGCTGGGGCTTCAATGGCAACTAAATTAACTAACGCTAGTCTAACCGACTCTTCGGCATAAGCCAGGTAACGTGCTTTGTTATCGCCAGGTTCAACTTCAAAGAAGTAACTGTAATCAGTACGTGCTCCACCTCCAGCACTTGCGCGCTCTCGTTTGCCATTTTCTTCAACTAACACTGAGCAGTTTAACCGTACTAATGGACGGATATCCGTACCATAAGTACCATCGCTGGCACTGATTAAAATAGTTTCATATACACCGGAAATACTCGCAATAACCTGTTTAACCCGACTATCAGTTTGACGCGCATGTGCCTCGATCTTGTGCAGTAAATCAATCTTTTGTTCTTGGGTTAAACTGCCAAGTGGCTCAACGGCTTGATAAACCTGAATAGGTGATTGACGAGTAAAAGCTTTAACGGTAGCGCCTGTACCACTATCAGCAATACCTTTAGCTGCATCAGCGGCCTGTTGCAGTGCTTCAGGAGATATTTCATCCGAATATGCAAAGCCGGTCTTTTCGCCGGAAATTGCTCTTACACCAACGCCACGCTCAATATTATACGAGCCTTCTTTAACAATACCGTCTTCTAGCACCCAAGATTCATGCTGACTCGCTTGAAAATATAAATCAGCATAATCAACTTTTCGTCCCATCATGCTTCTTAAGGTTTTTGCTAATACTTCATCATCAATATGACTATCACTTAATAAGGATTTTTCAACACTATTCATTAGGTATAAGCTCTACTTCTATGTTCTTTAATTATAAGCGCTGCAATTAATTATTCAGCGGCGTGTTTAAAGGTGTAGTCAAAGGCATGCTTTGACGTATACGTGTTACTTCTTGTTTTTGGTATTCAACAGTAATAAAACCTTCACCCGTGGCGATACTCTGTTCAACTTCACCCCAAGGGTTAATGATCATTGAATGTCCCCAAGTTTCCCGGCCATTTTCATGAACGCCTTCTTGTCCTGCGGCAACAATATAGACTTGGTTTTCTATCGCGCGTGCTTGCAATAATGTTTGCCAGTGTGCTTTGCCTGTTACTTTAGTAAAGGCACTGGGTACGGTAATTATCTCTGCCCCAGCTTTTACTAGCTGTTGAAATAAGTTAGGAAAGCGTAAATCGAAGCACACTGATAAACCAATGTTAGCAAATTCGGTGTTAACAACCTTTATTTCTTTACCAGCTTGGGTATAACGCGATTCACAATAACTGTTAGTACTATCACTGACATTGACATCAAATAAGTGAATTTTATCGTATTGCCCTATTAATTCGCCATTAGGACTAAAGACACAACTGCTGTTAGTAAATTTTTTAGCTGAAGACGTTAGAATAGGCACAGTACCTGCGACTAGGTATACCTTAAAGCGCTTAGCTAATTGTCCAAGCGCAAAACAAAGATCGTTCGCGAGTGCCGATTCTTTTGCCAAGCTTAGCTGTTCACTGTCTTTACCACCAAAGTATAAACAACACTCGGGTAAAACCACTAAATTCTGAACCGGCTCATTAACAGTATCATCATGTTTAACTATGTTAGTACTGCCGTTTTTAGCCCTTATCGGAGGCGCGGTAATTTTAGCAAGTAACTCAGCTATTTTAGCAAGGTTGGTGGCGACATTAGCCGCTGATGATAATTGTATCGCTGTCAATTTAACCATCAATTACCTCATTGCTTATAGCTGCTAGTGGCTTATCACCCTTTGACTCATCTTGTTTTTTATCTTCCGTTGGCACTGTGCCCTTGAGGCTAATACTCTTACTTTTACGATCAACTTCTTTGAAGTCAGGATTATCCACAGTGCCAGTTAGTTCAAATTTAAATTCAGAGATAACTTGAGACCTAACGACTTGATCAATGGCAACGCCCGCGAGAAAAGTCACTGGATTCAAAGATGTAGCTATCCAAGCAAGTACAGGTAAACTAGAGGTCAAATTCGGTTTATAAGACATATCATAAGCTAGCTCACCTGTTACTAAGTTAGTATGCCCCGTCATAAACAAATCACCGGCAGTACCTTTCATTTCGGTATTATTGGTCGTTAACAGCCCCTGACTTAATTGATAGTCACCGGTGATATTACTGTAAAACATACCGTCACTAAAGATATCACGGAAGTCCAGCGTGAGCTTACGTACTAAAGATTGCAAACTTAGCACAGAAAAGATCTTTGCTTTATCACTGACATCCGCTAAATAGCCATCATCAAGTCGACCATTGATAGTACCGTTTAATTGACTAACATCGAAGTCATGTAGACCTCCAGCCCAGTTAAGGTTTACGTTGATTTTAGCACCACTGTCTTTAATAATTGATTCATAACCCGCGGCTTTTAATTCTGTCTCTATATCAGCCACCGATAGATTACCCGCTAACGAGGTTATCGATTCTTGCTCGTTATGAAGCCAACTACCAGTAAGGTTTAATTTTGTTGCTCCACGTTTAGCGGTTAAGTTAGTAAACTCTATGGTTTGTTGGTCAACGCGCTTAATATTTACATCAACTTCCCCTAGGTCTACTGAACCCATAGCGCAGCTATCACAATGAAATTTTATTGGCGGAATGTTGGCAAAGATAATATCGTTTTCCGCTTTATCTGGCTGTTTATTTAGTAAAGGCAGCTCAATCTCCGCTACTGCTTTTTTAGCTGGTGTCAGTTTTAAAAACTCAGCATTGATATCTAAACCTTGGGCTAGCCAATCTGGATAAATTTTTATTTGGCTGCGAATTTCATTGGCATTGAGTTGTAATAGCCACCACTCTGGCTTATCTAACAAGTTAAAAGAAACATTATTGAGTTGCTGGCCTAGTATTTGTAACTGACCAATTGAGCCTCTTATTCTTTTAGGTTTCGCTAAAAAAGGGATGGTGTCTTCTAACTCTGTAGTTGCAGTTATACTTGTGCTTATAGTGGGTTGATTAATACTGTCGAAAATATCGCTGATCAGTGGTTGCCATAATGAAAAATCAGCTTGCTCTAACTTAGTAGTTATATGAAATCCGTCACTTGCCAATGCCATAGTGCCTTGTCCCAACATCAAATTAGCACGAGTGAATGCCGTAGTGTCGTGATCTAATAAGCCCGAGAATTGCATTTTATCGCCATAATTGAGCACGACTTTAGACTGCTCCATCTGACCATTAATTTGCACCGATAAGTGATTTTCTTGTTTCTCGCTTCGATCATAAGGGGGCGGTAACAATAACTGAGTTTTGTTTAAGTCAGAATAAAAATTGGCATTGTAAGAAAAGCCACCTTGGTGGTGCTGGTGTAAGGATAAATCCCCTTGCCACGGCAGCTCACCTTGGGTATATCGTCGTAATCGCTGCGGTACATAAGCCAACCATTGTTCTTCTTGCCATAAAGCAGAAAGATTAATATCAGTATCGTAATAATCCGTTTTATCCATGCCAGAAATATCAAGGGCAATAGGTAAGCCTTGCCAAACAAGGGTTAAATTTTTAGTACTAATTTTATCGTTACTAAAACTTAATTGACCTTTAACCTCAGTAAAATTCATCTGTGGTGTTTGCAAACTAGCTTTATTATTATCAAAGTAGATAATGCCACTTGCCAATGCTTGCTCATTATCGTTCAGTGGTAAATTTAAATGAAATTCACCACTGACCTCACCCGTTACTTTTAATTGCTCTAAGACACTACCAACGCTATCTTTAAAAGGGCTTTGATTCATCAAATCGCCAATAAAGCGTGGCTCTGTTGGTTTTATCTCTGCATCTACCGTTAAAATTTGGCCATGAGCTAAATCAGCAATGCCTGCACGCACACCGGTTACATCCAAGCCGGTCAGTTTTCCCGCTCGACCGGTAATTAACATAGAATTATTAGTGAAGTTTAAATTAGCAACAAAGTCAGTGATGGCTGGCCAGTTTTCAACAAACTTAAACTCAGCTTTACTTAATTCAGCATCAACGACAAAAATACCACTACCATCGCTGAAAGGAAAACGACTGATAGGACCATTTATCAAGATCTGGGCATTTTCAACACGGCCAGAGACAACTGCGGAATTAAGATAGCCAACTAAGTTATCACTCATAATAGGTAAAGGTAAGTAACGGCCCACTAAGCCCGCATTAGCATTGGAGACATTAGCCAGTAGCGCTAGATTCACTTCGCCATCAAGCGGCGCCTCGACTTTAATTTGTGCCGATAAGTTAATTTCTTTTGAAGTAAAATCAAATTTTTCAACCGTTAATGCCCAACCCTTATCATCAAATTCAGCATTGAGCTGTCCTGATAAACCTTGATAGGGAAAGGCTTGTACAAACAACTTATCAAAATCTAACTTACCCTGCTCGGCGTTAAAATCAACAGATAGATAATTGCCAACAAAACTTAGCTTGCCAGACACATTTTCTAAGCCCGGTATACCGTGACTAAAGTTGTTATTGAATGAGGAAAAATTTGTCAGTATTTGCAGCTCGTCATTATCTTTACGAATATGTAGATTTTCAACTTTACCCGTTAAACTCATCTCTGCTAGTACATTACGTGTTGCTTGCTTCGCCACGATTAACGGCGCTAATTGCGCTAACATAGCAACATCTATTTCGGACAGGTGTAGTGAAAAATCATCACCTTTTTTAGCTAACATAGCGGTAAATTGTTGAGGTACTTGTTCGTTAAACTGTAATGATAACGGCGTACTATAAAGCTTAAAACTTTGCTCTGCCTTACCTTTAACCAGTAATACTTGCCCGTTATCTAACACTAGCTTTTGCTTTTTTTGGTCAAATAACCAATTCATGCTGCTTTGTGCGATATCTATTTGTAAGCGATCATACTCACCGTTATTGACACGTAACCAAGCGGAAAAATTAATATCGGTTTTAGTTTTATCATCTTCAAGTACTAAAACACTATCTAACCAGGGAGTTATATCGATATGATTAGCTTGTAAGTAAACTTGTCCAGATAAAGTACGGCCCTGCTCTCCTTGCAAATCTACCTTCAACTGTAAATTATTCGAACTTAAGCCATTTAAGACCACACTGCCTTGTGCTTGATGACGTCCATCGGTATTTAACCAATCTAATTGATTAAGGCCAATGTTACGGGCAATGGCCTTATTTCGAACCGTCAATTGGCTTTCACGAATAGAAAAGCGTTTTATACTATGCAGAAAAATATTACTTATAACTTCAATATCATTGGCTTCATTTTTTGTATCAACGATCTCGGGGATATTGTCTTCTTTTGCTGATAGCCACAAGCTTTGGGAGATATCAACTTGAGCACCGGAAAGAATAAGGTTTTTAGTGATAAGGCTTTGTTCTGTCAGAGTTCGCCAAAAATCGACTTGCAATTCAAGTCGTTTAATAAAGACAGAAGCCCTTTCAGTTTCAAGTATTTGCACATCACCAATGACAAGAATAGGCCCTGACCGCTGCCAAGTCATACTTAAGCTGCCAATGGAAATATTCGTTTGCGATATTTCGTTTAAATAATCTTGCAGAGGGATCTTGTAATGCTGCACATAAGGTAAAAATAAACGAAAGGCACTAATTAATACCGCTAACAGCACCAATAAGATGGCAACTGTTTTATAAAGGCGATTTAGCCAACGATTAGAAGTGCTTACAATACTCATTAAAGCTTAGATAGTCCTATATTTGTTATGTTGTAATCGTGCTGGGGCATTACATCATAACAACGTCAAATTGTTCCTGATTATACATGGGTTCGGCTTGTACTTTAATCACCTTACCAATAAAAACTTCAACTTCAGCTAAGTTATGGAATTCATCATTAACCAAAGACTCACTAACCGCACTTGAAGCATAGACAGTGAATTTATCTGCGTCATGGGCACGGTTTACCCGCACGATTTCTCTAAGGACTTCAAAGCAAACTGTTTCTACTGTTTTAAGGTGGCCACGGCCAGTACAAAGTGGACATTCACCACACAATACATGTTCTAAGCTTTCGCGGGTTCGTTGCCTTGTCATCTCAACTAAACCAAGGGCTGAGAAACCATGTAGGCTGTATTTTACTTTATCTTTACTCATCGCCGTATCTAGGCTGTGTAATACCCGACGTTTATGATCTTCATTGTGCATATCGATAAAATCGACAATGATAATACCACCGAGGTTTCTTAGCCTTAGCTGCCTTGCAATAACTTGAGTCGCTTCAATATTGGTACTAAAAATAGTATCCGCTAAGTTACGATGGCCAACAAAAGCGCCGGTATTTATATCTATGGTAGTCATAGCTTCGGTTTGATCTATGATCAAGTAGCCACCCGATTTAAGCTCTATTTTACGATGCAATGCTCGCTGAATTTCGTTCTCGACAGAAAACAAGTCAAAAATAGGACGTTCACCTGGGTAATATTCTAACAGTGGCGTCAATTCAGGGACAAATTCTTTGGTAAAAACCTCCAACTCTTGGTAAGTAAGATTAGAGTCAACCCGAATGCGTTCTAATTCAATACCAACAAAATCTCGTAGCACACGAAATGACAATGACAAATCTTGATATAAAGGTAACTTGGTTTGTTTACGTTGTTTACGGGTTAATACTTTTTGCCATACTCTGCGTAAGAACTCGGCATCATGTTGTAGCTCAAGCTCGCCGGCACCTTCACCAGCGGTTCTGACGATAAAGCCTTGTTGCTCATCACAATAGGGGCTAACAATGTCTTTTAGTCGTTCACGCTCTTTCTCATCTTCAATGCGTAATGAAATACCGGCATGTTGAGAATGAGGCATCAACACTAAATAACGTGAAGCTATGGTTATATCTGTAGTTAATCGAGCGCCTTTCGAGCCAAGCGGATCTTTAACCACTTGCACCATAATTTTCTGCCCTTCGTGCACTAAAGAGCGAATATCTGCTACTTGCTCATTATCTTCATTTAAAATAAGTTTACTTTTAATATCAGAAGCGTGCAAAAACGCCGCTTTTTCTAAATTAATATCAATAAAAGCGGCTTGCATACCCGGTAAAACACGAATCACTTTACCTAAATAAACATTGCCAACAATGCCACGCTTGCCTTGACGCTCAATATGCACTTCTTGCAGTGAACCATTTTCAACCAAAGCAACACGTGTTTCACTAGGAGTAACATTAATTAATAACTCGGCACTCATATATAACCCTTACTTCAATAAATTATTTGTATTATACCATTCCGTATAAAGAAGTGATTACTTAGAACGACATGGGCGACATTAGAACAATCAAAATAGGCGTAGTTATAGTTATTCTACATCAAGCCTATTTTGTGACGTTATCATGGTGTTCCATGTGCTCCCATAGGGCGAGTTTTAAAGGCTTATATACTGCGTTATTGATTTTGATAAGGGAAATAACCATTGCCTACAATCAATGCCTTGCCTATAAGCCTTTAAACTCTCGCTAAGTGATCACTTTCTCATACGGATTGGTATTAATTGCGCCAATAAAACCGGCCTTAGCCAGCAGTTGGGCTGTTTCATATAACGGTAAACCCACTACAGCTGAGTAGCTACCGTTAATGGATTTAACAAACTGTCCGGCAATCCCCTGAATACCATAACAACCGGCTTTATCTTGCGGCTCACCAGTTAACCAGTAAGCTTTAATCTCTGCTGTTGTCAGCGTTTTAAAAACAACATTGGTGGTAATTACTTGCCCTTGCACTCCTGCTTGGCTAGCTAGGGCAACGGCCGTTAATACTTGGTGCTGATTATTGGATAATAGCGATAAAGTCTTAATACAATCGGCTTCGTTATCAGGCTTTCCTAAAATCTGGCCATTTAATACCACACAAGTATCTGAGCCTAAAACCTGGCTGTTGGCTTGCTCTGTTTCAGGCAATAAATTCTGTATATGTTGCGCCTTTTGCTTGGCTAAGCGTAGTACATAGTCATAAGCGGTTTCAGTATCGGCTACTGTCTCATCAATATCACTGACCTGTACGGTAAATTGATAGCCTAATTGAGCTAACAACTCCCTACGCCTTGGTGATTGCGAAGCTAAAATAAGCTTTTGACTAGTATTTTTTGAATTAGCTATAGGGTTTGTCATAAAAATCATTTACTGCTGTTGTAGCTAGCCCTTGAAGAAATGTCGGATTATGTGCTGCTTACTTGCTTATTGTTAGTTAGTAGATAGCGCTCAGTGACTTAATGCATGATTACTTGAAACATTGTCATTTAAAACATGGTTACTTGATGCACTGTTATTTTATACGAAAGTGACGACGAACACGGCGTAACAATAAAAATACCCAAGGCCACAAGACTATAGTCGTTAACACTGGATATAAATAATTCGGCAGGAAAACTACATCACTTAAGAAACGTTGTAGCCAAAAAACCACCAGATGATATTGTGCTGACAGTACACCAATAATGAGTGCCTGTTGCCAAACTGAAAAATTTCTAATTTTTTGAAAATTAACGACAACAATATAAACAGATAAAGCCATTGCACAAGCGTGAACGCCAAGCACAGAGCCAAGTAGTACATCAAGAATAAAGCCCATCACCCAAGCGGTAATAATGTTTACTTTATTCGGTAAGGCTAAGCACCAGTAGACTAAAACAATAAGTACCCAATCAGGGCGAAAAGCATCGACACTAAGTGGCATAGGGGTAATGCTGGCCATCAAGGCGATAAGCAACGTTAGCAGAATAATAAAACCGTTATTACTAAACATTAGGACTTACCCGCAATTGCTTTAATACTCTTTGCAGAGTTAGCATCATTAACTGACGGTGATGTTGACTGCTTGTTAGACTCTTCTTTAGAAAGCAATAACATATAACGTAATCTATCGATTTGCGCGACTGGCTTGCTATAAATAGTGGCAAATTCGCGTGACTCATCGGTGCGCACAAATACTACGCGAGATACTGGATAACCTTCTGGGTACTTACCACCTAAACCTGAGGTAACTAATAAATCACCTTCTTTTATATCGGCACTGTGTGGCACAAAGTTATGAATAAGACGATCAATTTGGCCACTACCCGAGGCAATAAGCCTTATGCCGTTACGTTGAATACGCACTGGAATAGCATGAGAAATATCACTGATTAAAATCACTCGGGAGCTACTAACACCGACATGCAGTATTTGCCCAACAATGCCCTTTTCATCTAGGACCGGCTGACCTTCGTAGACACCATCATTAGCACCACGGTTAATCACCACTTGATGGGAATAAGGGTCGCTATCTACCGAGAGGATTTCGGCAAACATTTTTTTTATTTCATCGCGAACTGGAGAGGAAAGTAATGAGCGTAAGCGTTCATTTTCTTGTCGAACCATACTCAGCTGCATCCCTTGTTCATGGAAAAACAGTTCATTTTCACGAAAGGCTTGATTCTCTTTCATCAATTGCTGACGAATAACTATATTTTCTGCAGCCCAAGTCATCATTTGCTTAGGCGCATTAGCCATATATTGCAAAGGACTCACTAACGACTGTAAATAACCACGGGCGGTTTCAAAACTTGCCATTTTATGGTCGAAAAAAATCAAGGCCGCCGAGCAGAAAAGTACCAAGATAAGTCGGTGTGCTGGGGATGTGCCTTGATTAAAGATTGGGTTCATAAAAAGTTACAGGTAGAAGTGTAAGGCTTTCGTACTTAAAGGTGTCTAGAAAAAGTAAGACAGCACCATAAGAATAAAAAATTTTAACTACATTTGATCAATTACTTATTCAAAGGCATTTAGCTCAAGTACAAGACAATAGCACGGAGTTGACGCTAGTCAATGAGTACTTTTACCGAAGTAATTGGACTAAGTAGCAATAAAAACTTCCAGCGACTATTCGTAAGAAAAGAGGTCGCCACCATGCATATCAATCATTTCTAAGGCTTTACCACCACCTCTGGCAACACAGGTAAGAGGATCATCAGCCACAACGACAGGAATACCGGTTTCTTCCATTAACAAGCGGTCAAGGTCTTTCAATAAAGCGCCACCACCGGTTAATACCATGCCGCGCTCTGAAATATCAGAGGCTAGCTCAGGCGGTGCTTGCTCTAAGGCCACCATAATGGCACTAACAATACCGCTTAATGGTTCTTGTAATGCTTCTAAAATTTCATTGCTGTTTAAGGTAAAGCTACGTGGCACACCTTCAGCAAGGTTACGGCCACGTACTTCAATTTCAATAAGTTCTTCACCTGGGTAAGCAGAACCAATTTCATGTTTAATGCGCTCAGCCGTTGCTTCACCAATTAGGCTACCAAAGTTACGGCGAACATAGTTAATAATGGCTTCATCAAATTTATCACCACCAAGACGAACAGATGATGAATAAACCACGCCATTCAGTGAAATAATACCTACTTCGGTAGTACCACCACCGATATCGACCACCATAGAGCCTGTTGCTTCAGATACTGGCATACCGGCACCAATAGCGGCTGCCATTGGCTCATCAATTAAGTAAACTTCACGAGCACCAGCACCCATGGCTGATTCACGAATGGCACGGCGTTCAACTTGAGTAGAGCCACATGGAACACAAACTAAAACTCTTGGGCTTGGACGCAAGAAATTATTGTTATGCACTTGTTTAATAAAGTGCTGTAACATTTTCTCGGTAACGAAGAAGTTAGCAATTACACCATCTTTCATTGGGCGAATCGCTTCAATATTCCCAGGAGTTCTACCCAACATGGCTTTTGCCGCAGTGCCTACAGCGGCAACACTTTTAGAGCCACCAGAGCGGTCTTGACGAATAGCGACTACAGAAGGCTCGTTTAACACTATACCTTGGTCTTTTACATAAATAAGTGTATTTGCGGTACCTAAATCGATGGAAAGATCGTTAGAAAACATGCCGCGTATTTTTTTAAACATAAGCTCAAAATGTCCTGTAAAGTGCTAATTAAATAGACGCTGTTAAGATGCGCATAACAGATCGGATAATCATACCTTAGTATTTAGCTAATGTGTTGCTTTTTTAAAAGAAAGCCCTAAAGAAGCGTAAAAAAAATGAGACGCAAGTCTCATTTTTTAATTTAGTAGTATTTGCTTACTTTATTTCGCTATCTCGCGTTGGTAAATAATACGGTCGTTACCGCGGTAAATGCCAAAGGTTGCTACAGAAAAGGGGTTATCATTAAACAAACCATCAACATCTGTCGTCACAAATGGGCATTGTAAGTTATCTTCATCAACGGCCCACTTATATTGCAACCAAGGAGCTATAGCGTAACTAACACATACTTGCCCTATATTACCGGCCCCTGGAGCTGTTAATTCAATGGCGCGTGTGATCCCCGGTGACACTTCAGAGATAAATTCACCCAAAGCAGGTAGAATATTGGGTAAAGGCGGAGCTAAACTAAAGTTGATTAAATCAATATTAGTTAAACTCATATTAACAGCATTATACTGCGTGCAATTATCATCAACACTCAGCACATATTGACCATCTTTAAAGTAGTTCACGGATAGTGGCTGAGGTAAGCTAGACGTTTCTGGGCCATAGCTATTTTCCAACTGAGCTCGACCAAAGCGAATCGGTATTTCTCTCGGGTGTAGCGTGACTATCAAGCCATTATTAATATCACCATCATAATCCTCTGTTGATATACCATCTCCATCAATAATTGATGTCATTGCCAAGTCAAT
Source organism: Colwellia sp. (assembly GCF_013215345.1). Lineage (GTDB taxonomy): Bacteria > Pseudomonadota > Gammaproteobacteria > Enterobacterales > Alteromonadaceae > Colwellia. The sequence goes on from NZ_JABSOV010000018.1 coordinate 55,838, forward strand.
ATCAGAAGGAAATTCATTGATTTCACTGTTAGTTTCTTTTAAATAAACATAATTATCGTTATTGGCATAACGATAGGTAATCTTACCGGCAGAATCAGTAATGACGGGGGGAGATAAATGAGCCTGTAGGTTGACAAAGTTGCCATCCTTACCAGTTCTCCTTGCATCTGTAGTTGGTGTTAAGCGCTGATAACTGCTTTCTGATAACTTGAAAAAACCTTCAATATAGTTTTTGGTCAAGCTACCACTTTTGTTACGTGCTGCAATAATAATACCCGGAATATCACCCAACAGCACTTCATAACCTATAGCACCAACATTCGTCGCTGACATTTGACCACTATAAGCAAAGAGTAGACCTGATGCTCCACCAGTACTGCAGGTTGCAGTTAAGTCACCATTAATGACTTCAGTTATTTCGAAATATGCAGGAGTGAAACGCCCAATATAGGGCTCATTACCTTGCACATCACTGGCTCCTAAATAGCTGTTACCCTTTAGATTAGCCGCAAAACTAATAATACCAACTTCGGAATAGCTAACTGTATTATCACTGGCAATGCCATTGGTAAAACTAAATGTATCACTTATTGTTAAGGCACCTAGTACACCCGTACTTGGTGCAACTAAAGCATGTGACACCTCTGCAGTTGCCGGTGAGTTTTCTTTACCGAAGTTTACCGTTACGTTATTATTAGATAAATCAGCGCCAATATCAGGTACATCATCATCATTGCTATCATCAGTACTTTGCCAAACAACCGCTTTTAATTGTACTTTAAAATCTTCCCCTGCCTTTTTAAATATATCACCATTTTCATCCGTTGTTACAGGATCTGGGTTATCTATAACATCAATAAAAAATCCAAAAGGCCGAACAACAAATTTATTAGATGAACCAAGCATATAATTACCACTTGGATCGCCATTATCATCTGGAATATTATAACGAGCATGAAGCTGAATTTTACCCGCATCAGGATAAGTGAAAATAAACTCAGCACTGTTCACCTTATCATCACTAAAATCTAGGCCAACTGAACTGTATGAGAGTACCGCATTATTATCGAGAGTAACTATATTGGCTGATGTGCTTAAATTGTTTATTGCCACTTGGCTGCCCGCACACGCAATAGGGTCAATACAAGTAGCGGCCATTTCAATCGCAGTAGTATCAATAAAGGCAGCTTGACAAGCTCCTGTATCAGAATTTTTCTCAATCGCTTGAATCTTCAATATGTTTGATGGCTTGGCAGATACTTGTGTGGGTATAGGGTTCGTTTCTATATTTTCATAAAACCTAAAACCAGTGTCAGCAAAAAACAAGTTACAGCTGGTGGTACTGCTATCAAAACAGACTGCTGGGCTTGTTGGTATTATCGATGCACTTTCGATCGATAAAATGGTTAACTCAGATTTTGTATATGCAAGATTGGCGGTACCCTCACCAGTAAAACTGATAGTATCAGTGACAACATTAGAGCCTGTAGTTTTAACGACGAGCGTTACGGCTTCATCACTTTGTGTACAAGTACCGTCATAAGTATTAGTGCAGGCTTTAATGATAACTTCTTCTGCTGCGCAGGTTAAGCCATTGCCATCATGAATTATTTGATAATGATTTATTTGTGAGAGACCAACACAAGCTCCAAATTTCACCTTATAGCTGAGAGCACCGTGCTTTAAGATTTCATAACCTGAAGGCGCGGCATTACTGCGGATGTCATTTGAAATAGATATCTCTAAATAGTCGCCGCCGCTACGTTCAAAAAATATCGCGGCTATATCAAAAATAGAGTCTTCAGTTAAGGTAAAAGATCCTCCAGTATTTGAATTACCAGTTGGGTTTTCAAACCTTAATTCATTACTCTCACCACTGGTTGAGCTGCCAAATTTATTGAATAAAACCGTATCACCAGACAGTGTATCCATAATAAAACTAAAACCATCATCTGCCTCAACATAAATAGTATAACTACCTGCGGGCAAGCTGATCGTTCCAGAGGTATGCACTAAGAAGTCTGAACCACTAACACCTGCACCCACACCGGGATAGGGTAATGTACCTAAAAAATCGTGACTTGAGCCACCAAAGTCTACCCGGTCAACTGTACTTGTGCCACTTGCAGCGACATTATATGTGCCGCTATCAATTAAACCAGATGTAGGGGAACCTGCAGTCAGCCACGCAGCATAAATGGTTAGTGCTTCCGTTGTAGTATTTATCTTAGAATTACTGCCGTTACCATCAATTCTAATACCAACGGCGTTTAGCTGACCAGGAATTGAATCACATACATCACACTCACGAGAGCTACCATCATAATTATTGCCCGCATTTTGATTGGTATAAATATCATTGATTTCAGTCGTTGATAAAACCCTATCAAACAGTAAAACTTCATCAAGTAAGCCTGAAAAGGCTTGTGAGCTATCAAAACCGCCACCAAGAGAGTCTTGCTCTTGCCCTAAAATAAAGCCCGTGGCATCAACATCAATGGCAAACTCACCATTATTATGTGTCGAACAGCCCTGTAAAACATTATCAATATATAAGCATAACTCGCCATTATTAACATTTGTCTTTCGAGTCCAAACATGATGTTTCCATGAGCCTGTACTGATATTACTGACAGCAGTTTTGGTAGATGCATTAAAAGGGCTTTCTCTTAGGGTAGGCCAAGAGCTGGAATTATTTTCATAGTAAAAGACGGCTTCATTAGACTGCGTGCTATT
>NZ_JABSOV010000180.1 GCF_013215345.1 Colwellia sp.
ATCCAACCCTGATAGAAAACCCCAACACCGTCTTTAGCAATGCTGCGTAAGGCTTTAGCGAGTTTAGGGTTTTTTAAAGTATCTCCGGCTTTTATACCAATACCATTTGGCGAAAAATACTGCTTTATTTCCGGTAAAATATGTATACCCGGGTTGAAATTCATCCCTAGTAATTTTTCTAAACGCGCTGAGACAATAAAGCCTTGTTCAGCTAACTCAATTGCAGGCTGAAATAATGTCTGCCACGGCAAGACGCCAAACTGCTGATGAGCTTTGTTAAGTGCGGCAAGTAAACCTGGCACACCAACCGACTTACCACCAACAACAGCTTCAGACCAATTTAATGGTTTACCTTGATCAGTTAAAAACAAAGCACTGGTCGCTTGTTTTGGTGCGGTTTCTCTACCATCATAAGTGGTTAATTGTTGCTTTTTATTATGCCAATGCAGCATAAAGGTACCACCACCTAAGCCTGAGGATTGTGGCTCAACTAAGCTCAACACTAGCTGCGCCGCAATAGCAGCATCAACTGCGCTGCCACCTTTATCAAGCATCGCCAAACCCGCTTTACTTGCATAGGGATTAGCAGCAACCACCATATATTGCTGAGCAGAAACCGCTTTTTTTTGATTAAAACCAGTTGCGGCTTCAGGCTCACGAATTTCACGTTTGGCTTGCGCTGCTTGGCTTAGTAAAAGCTGAGCAACAATCAATGTTACTGTAGAAAGTCGTAATAAAAACAAATTATGAATCATCAAGTTTCCTCAAAAGGGGTTTATGCTCAGGTCTAAAAGATAATTGGAACTGATTGAATTGTTGAAATTTTTCCAGTAGTAGTTGATATTTCCCCGCATGTTCAGGGCTAATCGGCAAACAGTCTTGTTCATCCTGCTCTAAAATGGCTAAAGCATAACAGCTTGCTTCTAAACTAGATAAGGCATTTTTTTTAGCGACTTTTCGAATATGATATTGTCCTGCATTCGCCAGACGATCTGGCAGGCACACTTGTGGTAGTTGTTGTAACTTTGTTGACAACATAAACATGCGATAGGCTTTTTTCCAAGTGGCATCGAGAATAACCAGACAAAGCGGCTTGCTCTTATCCTCTGTACTCACTTGAAGGTTATGGTGAGTATCAAGCATATATTGAGTGTTAGACAGACAATTACGCAATTTTATTATTACGTATTCATCAAGAAAAAGTGCTTGCTCACTTGGATAGAGCAATACTGCCTGATACTGCGCCATGACTTGTAAAAACCCTTGCTCATCATCAAAACTTTCCCCCACCAGTACTTGGCATTTACGGAGTGATTTAGCTAATAAGGCAACAGTGCCTTTAGTGTGTGATACTTCATTAGGGTGTTGTAAAATAACAAGGTGGATATCATTGGCGATATCCGCAGTAAAAGCACAGATACAAGCTTTTTCAGGCCGATGACAGTTTGGACAAAGTGTTCGAGACATAGAATATTTAAATAAAACACAATAAATGAAGCGGTCATTGTATACTTTATTAGTTTTATATAAATCCATATCTTATAAATAACAGATAAATATACAATAATATTAACCATTAGCTTTTAACAACATGCCATTAACCTTTAAAAATCTGCCTTTCTCTAAGCAGCACAGCCTGCTAGTTATCTGCGTCGCCTTTTTAGCTATCGTGGCTTTTTTGTTTAATGATGCCCTGAGTAACTTATTAGTTTACCAGCATAAATTAATCAGCCAAGGTGAGCTATGGCGCACTTTTACTGGCCACTTCTTGCATACCAATGGTATTCATCTGCTGTTGAATTTGGCGGCATTAATTTTGTTGTGGGCGTTGCATGGCCATTTCTATAGTCTAAAAAATTACAGCATGCTGTTTATCAGCTCGGCGTTAATTTGCAGTGCTGGTTTATACTTTTTATCCCCTGACATTGGTCAATATGTTGGTCTATCGGGTGTCTTGCACGGTATTTTCATTTTCGGCGCCATCATGGATATCCGTGATAAAGATAAAACCGGTTACCTATTATTTATCTGCCTCTGGCTAAAAATAGCCCATGAGCAATTTTACGGTGCCAGTGAAGAGGTGTCTGCCTTAATTGATGCTAGTGTGGCGATTGATGCGCATTTATGGGGCGCTATCGGTGGTTTGTTCTTTAGCTGTTGCTATTTATTGGTGAATAAAAAGAAAGCTCCTGCCATTGACAAAAACAATGATATGTCCAATAAAAAAGACTAATAAAAAGGTTAATAAAAAAGACCAAGCGCCTAAGCTGTTGGTCTTTCGTTATTATTGTTATAAATTTTTAACTAATAGCCTGTTTAATTATTAAAAGCCATTAGGGTTTTCAGACTGCCAGCGCCAAGTATCTTGGATCATAGCAGTTAAGTCGAGTTTGGCCTGCCAACCTAATAATTCATTGGCTAATGAGGCATCGGCATAGACAGTGGCTAAGTCGCCTGCTCTGCGCGGCACTATTTGATAAGGAATTGCTTGCTGACTAATTTCCTTGAAAGTATTCACTATTTCTAAGACTGAAGTACCTTTGCCGGTACCTAAGTTTATCGCCCGACAACCGATTACCGTGCCCTTATCATGAGCTAAGCTTTCTAGTGCTTTTACATGGCCCTGGGCTAAATCGACTACATGAATATAGTCACGCACGCCAGTTCCATCTTGGGTATCATAGTCATCGCCAAAAACTTGTAGTTGAGCTAAACGCCCCACTGCCACTTGGGCAACATAAGGTAATAAATTATTAGGGATTCCATTTGGATTTTCACCAATTAAGCCCGATTGATGAGCACCAATGGGATTAAAATAACGCAAACAAGCAATTGACCAAGCCTTATCACTTTTGGCTAAATCAAAGAGGATATTTTCCACCATTAACTTAGTTTGACCATAAGGATTAGTCGCTGAGGTTGCCATGGTTTCATTTAAAGGAGAAACGTTATTGCCATACACTGTCGCTGAAGAGCTAAACACTAAGTTTTTAACATTATGATTAGCCATCACTTGCAATAAAACTAAGGTACCAGAGACATTATTTTGATAGTAAGCCAGTGGAATTTCATTAGACTCGCCCACTGCTTTATAGCCAGCAAAGTGGATAACCGCTTCAATATTGTGGTCATTAAAAACTTGCTCTAGCGCGGCTTCATCACAGATATCCGCTTTAATAAAAGTAACGGTTTTATTGGTGATTATTTCAATACGCTCAAGCACTTTAGTTGAAGAGTTTGATAAATTATCGACGATAACAATATCTTGCTCATTTGTACTTTGCAGTAACTCTACAACGGTATGGCTACCAATATAACCGGTACCACCTGTGATTAATAAACTCATGGTATTCCTATTCTTTTTATTTACTTGTTAAAATAGCTTACTGAAATAGCCTGTAGAATTAACTTAATAAAAACTATTAAAACAGCTCAAACTGATAATAACTATTTTAACGCTTAGTTTCTAACTTTGATACTTTTAATGCTGATAATAGCTGGCAACCTGTTTAATGAATTTATCTAAGCGACTTTTCGGTAAAGCATTAACACCAGCAGCTGCGGCTCTACCGCCGCCAGTCGGGAACTGAGCACAAATATCACCAGCACCTTGCTTATTATTTAATGGTGCCCGCAAACTTACCGTATAACTTTGCTCGTTTTCTGTACGGGTATCAGTGCCAGTAATAGCTTTAGCTTGATTAAGGGTAATAACAATATGGGCTTTACCCGGTGCTTCATTGGCTAGCGCATTACCAAAAACGCCACTAACTCGCCTCGCCCAAGGAGCATCATCAAGGATAATGGTTTTCACAAGATTACTATCAGTTAATACTTTCGCTGCTTGAGCTTGTTCCATATCCGCTAAATACGCGGTTTTTAATTGACTAAAAATAGAGTTCTCTTCGGCAATTAAAACAAAAGGGTCAGGATAATGAGTTAATAAGGTAAATAGCTCGGCCGGATGAAAATGTAAATCACTAAGCTCTTGTCCGTAGCCGTTGTAATTGATATAAGTACCTAGCTCATTAAGTTGTGCTTGCTGTAACTCTGATAAACCGACTTGTTTCGCTAAAACATTGGCACTAGCGTGCATATTATCACCATAAGCAGCTGTTATTGCCCAGTTTACATGGGCACCTTTTAGGTAGTCATTGATCAATAAACTGGTACAGGTATTGGCATCGGTATCAAGTATGCTAGTTAACAAAGCTGACTGGGGGATATCACCGGTTCTATGATGATCAACATAAAATACCGGCACTTGTGCGGCAAGTAGTTGTTGTAACGCTTTACTATTTTTCTCTAATGATATATCTAACACGGTCACCGAAGTGGCTGTTGTGCTATCTACCTGCTGCAATAAATTAATATCACGCTTAACACCGGTGATCAGCTGACAAGGCGCTTGCTCAGTTTGACCTTGAGCTAAACGTATTTGTAATAAAGCAATGATACCATCAGCATCACCATTAAAAACATCATAATGCATGGACGTGATTTTCCTTTTAGGACAGCTTAGCTAAAATTATCTACGCTAATGAAATTATGCTCGATTAAGTAACCAACAATTTGTTCTGCACATTGCTCAATAGATTGCTCTGCCGTTTTGACATGAATTTGCGGCGCAATCGGCACATCATAGGTTGAGTCTATGCCAGTAAAGTCTTTAATTTCCCCTGCGCGAGCCTTTTTATATAAACCTTTAGGGTCACGCTGCTCACAAACACTTATCGGCGTATCGATATAAACCTCAATAAACTCCCCCGCTTCAAGCTTAGCTTTAGCTAACGCTCTATCACTGGCAAAAGGTGAAATAAAAGCAGTTGAAACAATCAGGCCTGCATCAAGGAATAACTTGGCGACTTCGGAAATTCTGCGAATGTTCTCAATGCGCGCCTCATCACTGAAACCTAAATCACCATTAAGACCATGACGGACATTGTCACCATCAAGTAAATAGCTATGACAGGCAAATTTATACAATAAAGCATCAACCGCATTAGCCACGGTAGATTTACCTGAGCCACTTAAACCGGTATACCAAAGTAACGCTGGCTTTTGTTTCTTTAAAGCCGAGCGCTGCAATTTACTAATGTGTTGGTCATGCCAAACGGTGTTTTGGGTTTG
>NZ_JABSOV010000181.1 GCF_013215345.1 Colwellia sp.
GCGACAGGCGCAAAATCTGCGGTCGCTGCTGCACTAGCACGGGTAAAAGCCAAGAAAGCAGCAAAAAGTCAAAGCCAAGCTAGCGCTACTGATGTTAAAAATGACGGACAAAAAAGTAATGAGCTGCCAACCGATACGGCTGATGCAGTAGATGACCAAAAATCTCAAGTAGCTGCCGCTATTGCTAGAGCCAAAGCCAAGAGAGAACTCAAACAAGCAGCGGCTAGCCAGAAGGCTAATAAGGACCTGACTGAAAAATCAGTAGCAGAAAAGCAGAATACGGCTCCGCAATCGACTAGTGATGATAAAAAAGCAAAAATAGCCGCCGCTATTGCTAAAGCTAAGGCAAAGAAATTGAGTAAATCAGCTGATGCTACTGAAGCAGGCAATACAGATACGTTAAGCGAAGAAGTAAAGGCTGAACAAGCGGTTATTTTAACTGATAAAAAGGCTAAAATCGCCGCAGCCATTGCCAAAGCGAAAAGTAAAGCGCTGGCAAAAAAATCAGCTCAACAAGCTCAATTAAAAACTGAAGATGCTGTCGCTGATAAGACCGAAGGTATTAACGCTAAGAAAATTAGCACTGATGAAATTATCGCGAACAAAAGTCAAGCAGATCCAATTGGAGCTAGTAGCCCTGTTATAGCGAGCGAGTCAGCTGATTCAACAGATTTAACCAGTTCAGCTAAAGTGGATACAGAGTCGGCTCAATTGCTACAAGATACTTCTGCTGAAAGTCCAAGCGAGACTAAAGCGAATGTCGCGGCAGATAAAAAAGCAAAAATTGCTGCCGCCATTGCTAGGGCGAAAGCGAAGAAGAAACTTAAAGAAGCCGAGAAGCTTGCCTGTACCGTAAAAGATAACGACCAAAATAGCGTGTAATATATGAATCATAACAAAACAAACTCGAATAAAAACTATCAGCTAAACAACCCGACGAGTCGACATAAATAATGGCATTTTGGATAGCAAGTTCACCACATAACCATAACCAAACAAAAACACCTAATTTGATGCGTTTGGTTATTTACGCAACCCTGCCCGGAATTTTGGCGCAATGGTACTTTTTTGGTTGGGGAAACTTAATTCATATTGCCTTAGCCATGGCAACAGCCCTAGTCTGTGAATTCACCGTATTGTCACTGCGTAAAAAACCTATCTCCCATGAATTATTTGATGGTAGTGCCTTATTGACCGCGTTGTTGCTCGGTATATGTTTACCGGCATTAGCCCCTTGGTGGATATCAGTTATTGGTACAATGTTTGCCATTGTTATTGTTAAGCAGCTTTATGGTGGACTAGGTCATAATCCATTTAACCCCGCCATGGCAGGTTATGTGATGTTATTGGTATCTTTTCCTTTGCAAATGACACTATGGCAGCCACCTCTGAGTTTAGTAGCGGTTGATTTAAATTTTACCAACACCCTTACCACCATTTTAACCGGCTTTACCCTTGAGGGTTATTCGGTCGAGCAAATACGGACCACAATTGACGGTATCACTATGGCTACGCCCCTTGATACTCTTAAAACAAATACAGGGTTGGGTTTAACCGTACTGGAAAGTATTGAAAGTCCCGTTTTTGGTGACAACTTTGCTTTAGGTTGGGAATGGATAAATGCCGGGTTTTTACTAGGTGGGATTTTTCTTATCTTTAAAAAAGCCATCGCTTGGCAAACACCCGTCAGCTTTTTAATCAGTTTATTTATCTGCTCTTTTATCGGTTACAGCATTAGCCCAGACAGTAGTGCTTCAACTATGTTCCACTGGTTTTCTGGTGCGACCATGTTAGGGGCGTTTTTTATTTTAACAGACCCGGTTACCGGCGCTACCAGCACTAAAGGTCGTATTGTCGTTGGTTTACTTGCGGGTTTATTAGTGTATTTAATTCGCACTGCCGGTGGCTATCCTGATGGCATTGCTTTTGCTATTTTGCTTTGTAATATGTCTGCACCTTTAATAGATCAATATACTCGCCCTCGTACTTATGGCCATATTAAGGGAGATAAATAATGTCTGATAAAACTGACTCTACACCAGAAAGTCCTGAACATAATAAAGCTAATGACAAAACCGAAAAATCGGCACTAACCATTGCTGTTTCTAAAAACACTAAAATATTGGCGCTGTTTGCCATCGCTTGTACTGTCGCTGTCGGTTTAGTCAATGAACTCACTAAAGATCGGATAAAAAAACAAGAACAGCAACATTTATTAAGAACCTTACATAGTATTATTGAGCCAAGTCGCTATGACAATGATATCGCCAATGACTGTATTGTGATGAGTGCGCCTGAGCTGGGCGTAAATAAAATCCATACGGCCTATATAGCTAGAAAATCCGGAAAAGTCATAGCCGTTGCCATGACCAGTACCGCGCCAAAAGGCTACAATGGCAACATCGATTTTATTATGGCTATCAATAATGACGGCAGTGTCAGTGGTGTTCGTGTACTAAAACACCAAGAAACTCCTGGCTTAGGTGATAAAATCGAACTTAGGAAAAGTGACTGGGTCACCAGTTTTACTGGTAAGAAATTACTTTCAGAAGATGATAGCCGTTGGGCAGTAAGTAAAGATAATGGCATGTTCGATCAATTTACTGGCGCAACTATTACCCCACGCGCCGTCGTTGAAGGTGTAAAGAATACCCTCAATTACTTTACCAATAATAAAGCCAGTTTATTAACTCGGCCCAACGCTTGTGGCGACGTACTTATTACTTCGGCAGTTACAGATACACCGCCAATGACACCTAGTTCGAATCATCAATCGAACCAAACAGCTAACCAAACAGCTACACCAATAAAGCAAGAGGCTGCTAATGGACAATGATATAGCACCACAAAACAGTAAAGAAGCTGATGTTACTGATAACATTGATGAGCAAGAAGCAGCGGCTGAAAAGTTACAAGCCGCAGCTGATCTGAAAGCCGAATATAAAGAATTAGCCATACAAGGCTTATGGAAAAATAACCCTGGTTTAGTACAGTTGCTTGGTTTATGCCCGTTACTTGCGGTAACTTCCACTGTAACGAATGCCATAGGTCTTGGCGTGGCAACTATGCTGGTACTTATCTGCTCCAATGTTACCGTATCAGCAATCCGCCATTGGGTACCTAAAGAAATCCGTATCCCTATTTTTGTCTTGATCATTGCCGCCTTTGTCACTTGTGTGCAGTTACTGATGAATGCCTATACCTTTGGCATTTACCAATCTTTAGGCATATTCCTACCGTTAATTGTTACTAACTGCGCCATTATTGGTCGAGCTGAAGCTTATGCTTCAAAAAATCCAGTTAAACAATCGGCTTTTGATGGCTTAATGATGGGGCTAGGCTTCGCTATTATCTTAATTATATTAGGTATAGTAAGAGAGATACTGGGACAAGGCACACTCTTTGATGGTGCTGAATTACTACTAGGTGACTGGGCCACTGTACTTCGCATTGAAGTGATGCAGCTTGATAGTCAGTTTTTACTGGCGATTCTGCCACCCGGTGCCTTTATCGCCATGGGTTTTTTAATTGCACTAAAAAATGCCATCGATAACCATTTAAAAGCTAAAAAAGTTGTCGATAAAGACTTAGTTATTGAACGAGTACGAGTGAACTTTGACTCTTAACTTCCAATTTGCTTAATTTGTCCAATTAAGCAAAAATCGTCAACAAATTAATGAATAGAATAGAGTTGAATATAAAAGAAGAGCAAAGTCATGAATAAAGAAACACGCTTAGATATGTTAACGCGGCTGCGCGCTAATAATCCAGAGCCAACCACAGAGTTAAATTTTTCTAGCCCGTTTGAACTCCTTATTGCGGTATTACTATCAGCGCAAGCCACTGATGTAGGGGTGAATAAAGCAACCGATAAGCTCTACCCTGTTGCCAATACTCCCCAAGCCATTCTCGACCTTAGTCTTGATGGCTTAAAAAACTATATCAAAACCATTGGTTTGTTTAATACTAAAGCAGCTAACACCATTAAAACCTGTCAAATGTTAGTCGATTTACATGGTGGTGAAGTACCAAAAAGTAGAGCTGCCCTGGAAGCATTACCTGGGGTCGGCCGTAAAACAGCGAATGTGGTATTAAACACCGCTTTTGGTTGGTTAAAAGATGATGAAGGTAATTACTTTATTGCTGTTGATACCCACATTCAACGACTCGCTAACCGCACTGGTTATGCCAAAGGTAAAACCGTAGAAGAGACTGAAAAGAACATAATTAAACATACCCCGAGAAAAACAGAGTTCTTTTTTAATTTACATCATTGGTTCATTCTTCATGGCCGCTATACTTGTGTTGCGCGTAAACCTAAATGTGGCTCATGTATTATTGAAGATTTATGTGACTTTAAAGAAAAAACTGAATAGACAACGTTTGTTTGATATATATCCTGCGTTATCGCACATTCATGTAGCCAGGCTACACGTCATGAGCTCTGCCTTGCCTACATATCAAACGAACAGCTGTAAAATCAATCTCGAAAGTTCAAAGACCCTTAACTTATTCCCCTAGCACTCTCCTATTTAAAACCAGCAAAACCCCATCTAGCCTAATTGTTGATTTAAGCCGCCCTTATTGGTTCGTTCTGTTGCTCAGTCAGCCTTATTTAGGCCTAGTTTTTCATAGTGTTCAGCTAATATTTTATGAAAGCGTTGCACAAACTCTTCTTGCTTTAAGATCTGCGCATGCTGTGCTTCAAAGCCATAGGTTTTAGTTGCTTCATCTTGTAATGACAAAGAGAGTTGGCTGTTCATTGGCACAACGCCGTCGCCCTCTTCTCCTGGTAAGTAGGAGAAAACCAAATGATAGGCCGTCTCGTCAGGCATATGCCAACGGTGAACTCTTCGGATATAATCACTATCTGTCGCCAAATCTAGCCATGACGCTATAACAATAGGCGATGATTCTACTCCTAACCTGGCACTAGCCATACCATACAAAGGACTATTAATAGTCATATACAGGGAAACATAAAACTTGGCTTGATCTTGTTGATGTTTCATCAAAAATGAGCGAGACATTAACCCGCCCATGCTATGAGTAATCAAATGAATATCGACAAAGTCATACTCTGTCTTCATTTGCTTTAGTGAACTTAGAAAATAGTCACTCACCAAGTCTAATTGAATGCCGCTAGGGTAATAGAGTACCCATGGCTGATATTTATCACGGTCGAGTGTTTGGATTACCTAAAGCGCCATGAACAAAAATGACGGGTGTTTTGTCTAGCTCATATGCTTGTAACATGAATAAGCCACCGCCAAATTTATCGAGAAAAGTAAGTGGCAGCCATAAACCGAGCGAAGAGTTTTCTTGGGCAAAGATACTATCCGTTAATGCGACAACTTTACCTATATTGGCCTGAGCCT
>NZ_JABSOV010000182.1 GCF_013215345.1 Colwellia sp.
AAACGACGTTACCATTGATGTTGATTTAACTGCTAACCGTGGTGATTGTTTAGGTCTTAAAGGTTTAGCCCGTGAAGTGGGTGTTTTGAACTCTTTAGCCGTTACCGAGCCAACAATTACTGCTGTAGTGCCAACGATTGATGATGCTTTAACTATCAATGTTGAAGCGAATGAAGCATGTCCGCGCTACTTAGGTCGTGTTATCAAGGGTATTAACCCAAGTGCAACGACGCCATTGTGGATGGTAGAAAAGCTACGTCGCTGTGGTACTCGTGCAATCGACCCAGCTGTTGATGTTACCAACTATGTATTGTTAGAGCTTGGTCATCCAATGCATGCCTTTGATTTAGCTAAATTAGATGGCGGCGTTAATGCAAAAATTACCGTACGTTTCGCTAATAAAGAAGAAAAGTTAACTTTATTAGATGAAAAGGAAGTAACCCTAAAAGAAGGTACTTTAGTTATTGCTGATGAGAAAAAAGCATTAGCTATGGCCGGTATCTTTGGTGGTCTTGAGTCAGGTGTTACCACTAACACCACTGATATCTTTTTAGAAAGTGCCTTTTTTGCACCTTTAGCTATCTTAGGTAAAGCTCGCCAATATGGTTTGCATACCGATTCATCACACCGTTATGAACGTGGTATCGACCCAACATTACAGTTTGACGCTATTGAGCGTGCAACTGAATTATTACTTGAGATTGTTGGTGGTCAAGCAGGTCCAGTTGTTGAAGCTAAATCTGATGCTGATATCCCACAAACAAAAGAAGTAAGCTTACGTCGTGAAAAACTTGATGGCCGTATTGGTCATCACATTGGTGACGAACAAGTTAGCGAAATTCTTACACGTCTTGGTTTTACTGTCAGTACCACAGGTGAAGGCGTTGCTAAAGTATGGCAAGTCATTGTGCCAGCTTACCGTTTTGATATTAAAATCGAAGTCGATTTAATTGAAGAAGTTGCTCGTATTTTTGGCTATAACAATATTCCAAATATTGCGCCAAAAGCCGCCTTGAAAATGTGTGAGAAAAAAGAAGCTAAGCTTTCTTTGATAAATTTAAAACAAGTTTTAGTAAATCGTGACTATCAAGAAGCGATTACCTACAGCTTCGTTGACCCGAAAGTACAAGCATTATTACACCCAGATCAAGCGGTGATGACATTACCACATCCAATTTCTTCTGAAATGTCAGTAATGCGCTTAAGTTTATGGACAGGATTGTTGCAGTCGATGGTTTATAACCAAAATCGTCAACAAGGCCGAGTACGTTTATTCGAAGCAGGTTTACGTTTTGTGCCTGATGAAAGTGCTGAAAACGGTGTTCGTCAGCAAAACATGTTGGCTGGTGTTATCAGTGGTCTTCGTGTTGATGAACATTGGAGCATGGAAAAAGCAGCAACTGATTTTTATGACATTAAAGGTGATGTTGAAGCGTTATTAGCTTTGACTTGTGATGCTCAGGGTTATGAGTTTTCAAAAGCCGAAGTTGATGCCTTACATCCAGGTCAAACTGCACAAATCACCAAAAATGGTGTTTTGGTAGGTCATGTTGGAACCTTACACCCTGAATTAGAAAGAAAATTAGGCTTAAATGGCCGAACATTAATTTTCGAACTATTATTATCAGAAGTACTAGTGCAAAAAATACCTGAAGCCAGCGACATCTCTCGCTTTCCTGCCAATCGCCGCGACTTAGCGATAGTAGTAAAAGAAGAAGTTGATGCAAAAAAAGTATTACAACTTATTGAAAAGGTTGGCGGAAATTATTTAATTGATCTAAACTTATTCGATGTATACCAAGGTCAAGGAATTGAAGAGGGTTATAAAAGTTTAGCCATCGCCTTAGTATTACAAGATACTAGTAAAACTCTTGAAGAAAAAGACATCACTGATGTTATCGATAGAGTTGTTGAAACCTTAAAAACAGAATTAAATGCATCACTGAGGGACTAAGCAATGGCGCTTACCAAAGCAGAAGTAGCAGAACATTTATTTGAAAAAGTTGGGCTGAGCAAGCGTGACGCAAAAGATATGGTTGAAATCTTCTTTGAAGAGATTCGCGAAACCTTAGAAAGTGGCGACCAAGTCAAGCTTTCAGGTTTTGGTAACTTCGACTTACGTCAAAAAAGCGAACGTCCTGGCCGTAATCCTAAAACTGGTGAAGATATTCCAATTTCTGCCCGTAAGGTTGTTACCTTTAGACCGGGTCAGAAACTGAAAAGCCGTGTTGAAGACGGAAATAGCGACTAAGACAAGCAATTGTCTACTTGCTAATTTAAGCTGAGCAACTTTGTTGCTCGCTTTTCGTGCTTTATTCTGAGCTCAACTCAGTAGATACTGAGTTGAAACAGTAACAAGTAAATATTACATATAAATGACAAAACCCGCATTAGTGATAATTGATGCGGGTTTTTTATGTGCTAAATTCCTTGTTTTTAGAAAGAGCTGAAATAGAAAGGGCTGAAATAGATAGAGTAGCTCTAGTCTTACTTCTATAACTTTTAACTTACCTAGCTATTTAACCTTTGTTAAGCTTGATGCGTTCGTGAGGGATGAAATTAGCGGTGTTTACTTTTATCGTAATAGCTGGTGTCTATTTACTTAATTAAGGCTTTAGCATCATTAACAGAAAAGCTTAGTGACTGTTTTGTCGCCGCTTCAGGAGCCCAAGGGAAAATACTTAGTAAGGTACTTGATACAGATTGATAGTTCTTACCAGCATCAGGAAGTTAGTCAATGAACTCGGCTACTACTTGTCAGGTAACTCGTCAGTAGGCTAATCGGAAAGCAAAGCAATAAGCCAATCAATGACAGGCATTATTGTTATTCGTTACGGTTTCCCTTCTGCCTTCCTTACTGATAGATAGCCAAGACTGTATAAACACAATAAATAAGCAGTAATAATGATGCCGTTATTCTGCTTATTTTTTCTTTTGGCACAAGCCAAAAGGTTATCGCGAGTAGCGCCGCCGCTAAGACATTGAATAACACTGCTTGGTTTAGCGAGAAGTCTAACGGCACTGGTTGAATAGTCGCGGTAATACCTAAGGTGAAAAATACATTAAATATATTTGAACCAATGATATTTCCTAAAATAAGTGCTGTGCTTCTGCTACGCAGGGCAACTAAACTGGCAATTAATTCCGGCATTGACGTGCCAGGTCCAACAATCAACAATCCTATTAAGCGGTTTGATAAGCCAAACAACTGAGCAATTTTTTCTGCCGAGCTAACTATTAATTCACCCCCTAACACTAAACCAATTAATCCGGTGATAATGTAGAAAAAGGCCTTAGCGGTGGAAGAGTTGTTATCACTTTTCAGCGCTTGATGATGATGCTTATGCAGCGGTTGCTTATGGGGAGCACCTTGTTTGACTTCCAATAAGGTGTAATAAACATAAATACAAAAAAAGCATAAGAAAATTAATGCATGGCTCATCATGATCTGATGATAGTTTATATGGTCTAAAAACAGCTGATTACCACAGACTGCTATCATTAGTGCGGCAATTAAATTATATGGAGCATCTTTAATTCTAACATCGCTATTAATAACTAATTGGCCAGATAAGCCGAGTAAGCCTAACGTTACACAAGTATTAAATAAATTACTGCCTAAAATATTAGCGATAGCTAGCTCGGTATTACCTTCAAGTGCTGCTTGAATATTAACGGCAAATTCTGGCAGAGAAGTACCAAAGCCAATAATAAAAGCGCCAATAATAAACTCAGGAATGGCAAAACGTTTGGCAATGCTGATTGCACCCGAGACAAGGATCTTTGCTGAATAAACAGCTAATATAATGGCGACAATTAACACACCGGCTTGCATTAACATTTCTATTCCTTAGAAATTTAGATAGACGTTTGTGACCTTAGCTGCAACTGACTCGAAGTTTAAAGGTAAAGAGTTTTTAATAGTTTGAATTCTAAGGAAGAAAGGCCTTACAAAGCAAGATATATTACACAAAAGTTAGGTTATATTGCCTTTATATTTTATCATAGTGTTTCTTTGATAGTCTTTTCATTTATAAGCTTTTTACTCATAAGGTAAGCTATGCGCCCCTCTAGTTATCCCGACCAAGAAGTCAGATCTATCAACTGGCAAGCTTTTAAACTGATTTTACCTTATTTGTTTGAGTATAAAAAACGCATAGCCTTCGCTATGTTATGTCTAGTATTTACTAAAATTGCCAGCGTCTATTTACCGTTTATCCTCAAAGATATCGTTGATACCTTAGATGCTAATAGTGCCGACAAACAAAACTCGGCACTGGTAATTGTACCTTTAGCCTTAGTGGCCGCTTATGGTTTAGTGCGCTTGTCGATAGTGGTTTTGGCCGAGATAAGAGATACCCTGTTTGGTCGGGTTACTGAACGTGCGATACGACGTATCGGCTTAAAAGTATTTCGGCACCTACATGCCCTTGATTTAGATTTTCACTTAAATAGACAAACCGGTGGCTTGTCCCGTGATATCGATCGTGGCACTTCCGGTATCAACTTTTTAATGCGTTTTATGGTCTTTAATATTGTACCGACCTTACTTGAAATAGTTATGGTAGTGACCATTTTATTTGTCAATTACGGCATATGGTTTGCGCTAATTACCCTAACGTCGATAGTTAGTTATATTGCTTATTCCATTTTTGCCACTGAGAAACGTACCCGTTATGTGCGTGCGGCCAATCAAGCAGATTCATCAAGCAATACCCGCGCTATTGATAGTTTACTGAATTACGAAACGGTAAAATATTTTACTAATGAAGAATATGAAGCCCAGGCTTACGATGAGCAGTTATCGACTTGGGAGCAGGCTAAAATAAAAAACCGTTTATCTTTATTTGCCCTTAACGGTGGCCAAGCCTTGATTATAGCCATTGCCATGACGGCTATGCTGGCGTTAGCTGCCAACGAAGTCGCTAAAGGTAATATGACCCTTGGTGATTTTGTGCTTATCAATGCCTTTATGATGCAGTTATTTATGCCACTGAACTTTTTAGGCTTTGTTTATCGTGAAATCAAAGGCTCGTTGGCTAACATAGAAAACTTGTTTGGCTTATTAGCGAAAAAAGCCAAGGTGCAAGACGTTCCAGATGCTACAGAATTGCGCTTGGCTGGGCCGGGCGTACATACAAATAGTCAAGCCAACAATCAGGCCAGTATCGACTTTAATAATATTACTTTTGCTTATAATAAAAAGCGCCCGATCATCAAGGGGATTTCTTTTTCGATAAAGGCCGGTGAAAAAGTTGCCGTGGTTGGCCAAAGTGGCTCGGGTAAATCAACCTTAGTGAAGTTATTGTTTCGCTTCTATGATG
>NZ_JABSOV010000183.1 GCF_013215345.1 Colwellia sp.
TACGGGCGCCTATCGCTGACCAGCTAAACACTTCGGCAAGGTATTGTGGGCTAATCGGGTCAAGAGCTTCAGTTGCTAGAGGTAAACCAAGCTCTGTTAAGTAAAGAATCAATTCGCGGGCTTTGCGAAGACCAGTTTCAACATCAAACGAACCATCCATATGTGGATCGTTTATTAAACCTTTCCAACCAACAGTCGTACGCGGCTTTTCAAAGTAAACACGCATAACCACAAATAAAGAACCTTGGTATTTATTATGCAGCGCTTTTAATTGGCGGGCGTAATCTTTAGCTGCTTCAACGTCATGAACAGAACACGGACCTGAAATAACCAATAAACGCGGATCACGCTTGTGGATTATGTCACTAATGGTTTTACGCGATTGTTTGACAAACTCACGGCCGGCTTCAGAAAGTGGTAATTCTGCACGCAAAGCTTCAGGGGTAATTAATACATGTTCGGCATTAACGTGAATGTCATTTGAGCTGGTTGGCACTGCGCTTAATTCGCTAGTTGTGGTCATGATTTTTCCTTAAACAATCTATTTTTCCACCAAGTGGACTTTAAAAGTGGGTTTACGCTAGCTAAATAAACAGATTAAACATGTGAAATTAAAGGAAGGATAACAGCTTAAACAAGGGCCACAGCTCAACCAAAAACAAAAACAATGAATCGTAAAGATTTAAGTACGCGTTTTGTATTGATATAATTACACCCTTTTAAGCTTATGTATAGTATTAAATAGTAAATAAGTGATAAAAATAGAGTGAAAACTTTACCTGCTTGTTGAGCATTTAATTACAGCACAACTTTGCTCAGCTAAACCAGCTTCAGTAAACAATTAAATTCATATTCCTTACCCCCACCTCACTTAATGATTACAAGTTCAAAGGCACACAGAAAAACGTAGAGCTAGCTGTCAATTAACTTGATAGAAGCTAAAAGAACTAGATAAGTATTTGGTAAAAAGTAGATTTCATGCATACGTATTCAATATGGATAACGATGACATTGAATGAATTTTAAGCAAATATGCAGCGGTACTCAATTTAAGAAACGGATTTAAAGAGAAAATAAATAATAATTATAAATAGGAGCTAAAATGAGATCTAAAATAACTAAAAATTTAATGGCCAAAAGCTTAGCTATTGCTTTACCACTTCTAACCATAACTCCCGCACAAGCAGCCGCTCAACCAACTACCTTTGTGCATTTATTTGAATGGAACTGGCAAGATGTCGCCCAAGAATGTGAAGATTACCTTGGTCCGAAAGGATATGCGGCAGTGCAAGTATCACCACCCAATGAACATATTCAAGGAACACAATGGTGGACACGTTATCAACCAGTGAGCTATCAACTGCAAAGTCGCGGCGGTGATCGAGGCCAATTTATCGATATGGTTAATCGCTGTAAGGCTGTTTGGGTAGATATTTACGTTGATGCCATTATAAATCACATGGCAAATTGTAGCGGCACAGGTACTGCGGGCAGTAACTATGGCAATAAAACCTACCCACTTTTTAGCCCACAAGATTTCCATAGTAGCTGTAACATCAGTGACTATAGTAACCGCTGGCAAGTGCAGAACTGTGAATTAGTCAGTTTACCTGATTTAAATACAGGTTCAGCTTATGTACAAGAAACCCTAGCAGGCTATTTAAATGACCTTACCAGTATCGGTGTCGCTGGTTTTCGATTAGATGCCTCAAAACATATGGCAGTTGGTGATATTCAAGGGGTTTTATCGAAGGTCAATGGCAGCCCATTAGTTTTTCAAGAAGTCATAGATCAAGGTGGCGAGGCGATCAGTGCGTCTGAATACACTAGTGCAGGTTTAGTAACTGAGTTTAAATATACCACCCAACTCGGTAATACTTTCAAAAATGGTAAATTAGCTTGGTTAAGTACCTTTGGCGAGGCTTGGGGTTTTATGGCCAGTAGCTCAGCCGTTGTTTTTGTTGATAACCATGACAACCAACGTGGCCATGGCGGCGGGGGCAATGTCATAACCTTTGAAGATGGCCGTTTATACGATTTAGCCAATGTATTCATGCTGGCTTACCCGTATGGTTACCCAAAAGTAATGTCTAGTTATGACTTTCATGGTGATACCGACGGTGGTGCTCCTAGTGTATCGGTACATAATAATGGCAATTTAGAATGCTTTGGCGACAAATGGCAGTGTGAGCACAGGTGGTCATACATTGCAGGGGCTGTCGATTTTAGAAATAATACTGCGGATAACTGGAGCACAACCAATTGGTGGGATAACGGTAATAATCAAATCGCCTTTGGTCGCGGTAGTTCAGGTTTTGTTGCCATCAACAAAGAAAACTCAAACTTAACCACTACGTTAAACACTGATATGGTCGCAGGAACTTACTGTAATGTGCTTAAAGGTGAGTTATCTACCGATGGTCAATCTTGTAGTGGTGAAATCATTACCGTTAACAGTGACGGAACGATCAATGCCAATGTTAACGCTTGGGATGCCTTTGCCATTCACCAAGGTGCAAAAACTGATGGTGTAGTCATTCCGCCAACCGATACTGACTGGCAGCGTACTGTGATATTTATTCAAGCGCAAACACAAAGCGGACAAGATATGTTTATTCGTGGCGGTATCGATCATGATTATGCTAATAACCAACTAGGCAGAAACTGTCAAACCAGTAACTTTGCTTGTGCTATGCCCATTAGGCATAACAATTTACTTAATAGCACAACAACACCATGGAAAAATAATGAAAACTATTTAGATTGGTATGGCAGTGAAGTGAATCAAAGTACGACAGCTGAAGGTACGCCTCTTGATTGGACTACCAATGTTTGGCCAAGTAGCTGGGGCGAATTGCGCACCACAGCTAATGATGGTTCTGGTGAAGACCCACTCAATATTTGGGGAGCTCATTACTGGATGATAGATGTTGATATGGATTGCAGTAAAGCGGTTAACGGTAAGTTTGAAGTAAAAGCCTTTATTAAAAATGGCCAAGGCTGGGAAGGTAATATTTCACAGGCTGATGCACCTTATAGTTCTAATAACCACTTTGCCCAGTGTGGCAAGGTTAACAAGTTCGAATTCAATAGTAATAGTGTTGAAATAACAAACTTTTAATTTTCATAGTTTAACTCCATAAAAAAGCGCCTTTTGGCGCTTTTTTTATACCATTTTAACTAACCTCCTCCTCGTACTGTTAGGGCAGGGTTAGTTAAGCGCTATTTAATCTCAGATCTTTCACTGATCGACACGGGTTCACCATCAATAACCAATTCAAAAGTAACATCTACCGCATTAGGCTTGGTTTTAGCGCCTGCTTTTACAGTAAACTTATTACTAAACTGGCGAATTTCGTAAGGTGCCATGGTAATTTCTTCTTCATAATATGATGTTTCAAAAATATCTGAAGGGTAAGCTTGTACCATTATTTTACCTTTAGTTTCTCCTGCATGTGGCCCTCTAAATTCACTGGTAATTAACACTTCTTTGCCAATGACTTTTGCGTCTTCAACAATTGCCATAGATGACCAAGGATATACCCGTGCACCTTGAGTTACCGTTAGCTCAATTAACTGCCCCTGCCATTCAACACTTGCCTTAGCAGTTATCGTCTCTTTACTGGTACGAGTCGCTAGTGTAGTGGTTAAGTCTTGCATGGTTTTATCGCCACTGGCTAACACAAGTTCTTTAGTAAAGCTGTTATTGCCTTGTTGGCTCAATACTATGTTCGCCTTAGCAACTGAAGCGCCTTGATTACGCAAAACTGCCGAAACAACTTGCTCACCATTGGCCTTTTCTTGACGCCACTCTAAACGCAGGTGCAAGCCAGACAGCTCTTTTAAGGCATGATTAATCTTGTCTTTAGTAGCGCCTGAATTAACAATGGCCGCAACTAAGCTAGTACTAGCAGCATTCAATTTAGCTAAAGAAGCTAATTGAGTTTTACGGTCTTTTGGTGTGGCATCTATCATATATTCATACATAGCTGATAACTCACTAGGAACTTTATCTCCTAAGCGCCACATGGCTCTAAATAAACGGCTGATAGCACGATCGGCTGGGTTTGCCCACGGGTTAACTTCTAGATTAGTGGTTAAATCTCTAGGTACTGGGTTAAGGTCTCTGCCATCATCAAAAAAGGCAGTGAGCCTATGCTCAGCATTTTCTGCCAGTATTGCCATATTTCTATCAAGTAACTTAACGCGTACATCATTAGATATTGAAAAATTCACCTTATGCTGACTAGCTTTCGATTTAAGTAAAATAGTTAAATGATCAGCGTTAATGGTAATCGACAGCCCCAATTTAGGTTGTTGCTGGCTTTCTAAATCAGCAATCATCTGTGGTGAAATAGAGTAACGAATATCTTCTCCGCCCAAAGAACTCGCATTGACCACGATAGTATTGCCTTTAACTATTTTTATTTGCAGTAATTCATCTTCGTCTGGCTTATACGATTTTTGCTTAAAGGTGCCAACTTTTTTGTCCGCTGCTAATCTCTGCTGGTTTTCATCACTGATCTTTAAACCTAAACCAATGCCAACATGACCACGATGCAAATGGTCAGCCAAATAATCTATCTCTAATGCCACGGTAGGATTATCATTGCCACGGACAGGCTTAATGATTAAGGACGACATTTCGGCTAAAGGTTGGTCAAATTTAAATGACTTATAGGCAGGTTTTTCGCCCGGTTTTAAGCGAACATCCATACGAGGAGAGCCATGTTCGTAGCTATTATTTAATACACGCACCCATAACTTATTGCCATCTTGTTCCCAAGGCCCAGCAGCGGTATTGAATGTTTTATCAATACTGGCAACATATTCAACAAACTCGGCTTCTACCTTGTCCCAATCACCAAAAACATCTATCATCAACTGATGAGATAGCTCTTTACCACTACCATAATCCGATTGACGTTTTTCCGCCATTTCATCGCGATAGGCTTTAAATTTATGTGATCTGTCTGGATCGTCTAACATAAAATGAACAATGAAAAAGTTGATACCTCGATACAAACTCGGGTTATTAGTCATGTCCTGAATACTTGGACTATTTAAGGCTTCATATTGTTTTAACCCTAGACGGACATAATCCATGGGTGATGCTCGATCAAACACCATCACTTTTAACTGTTTTTTCTCAGGATCATAATAATGGTGCGCTAATGCATCAGCAGTGCCTTCGGTAAACCAAGTAGGTAACCAGCCCGGATAGTCCATTAACGACATTTGAAAAACATGACCTTGCTCATGTACAACTATATA
>NZ_JABSOV010000184.1 GCF_013215345.1 Colwellia sp.
CAGGAAAATTATATGAGTTACTTCCCGATACAGCCATTACCCCGTTGACATTTTGTTTACCACCGTAGGTATAACCAATATTTTCTGCAGAGCCTTTATCAACTACTTTATAAGTAGCGGCGTGACTAAAGCTAAGAACACTAAGGCTTAAGGCACTTGTTACTGCTAACACCAATATATTTTTTGCAAATTGCTTCATACTACTTATTAACTCTTTATAGTTGTTCTGTTTAACTCGCTTTGATTTGTTTAATAAATATAAGTTAACACAAATCAAAGTCTATAATTTAACGCGTTGCCTGCAGAAAGCTAATGCTTACTTTTTTTACTCGTCATCTAACTCTTGCCATCTGGCATAGACGACTTCAAGGTTTGACTCTGTTTCTGCCAGCTGGTTCAAAACTTTTTGTGTTATTTTTTCGTCTTGACTGAAAAAAGCCGCATCATTCACTTGTGCTTGTAATTCATCAATCGAATTTTCTAATTGATCAATTTTTTCAGGTAACGCTTCAAGTTCACGCGCATCTTTAAAAGATAGTTTTTTATTCTTAACAGCAGGCTCTGTAGCCGCATTCTGTGTTTGCTTACTTTTATCTTCAGTTACTTTACTTTTCTGCTGAGCACCATCTGCCATACTTTGACGCTGTGTTTTTTTAAGTGCTAGATAATCATCAACATCATCATAACCACCAACAATCTGATTTACCTGACCTGTACCATCAAAATACAAACAAGTATTCACACAGTTATTAACAAAGTCACGATCATGGCTCACTAAAATAACGGTTCCAGCATAATTTGCAACAACTTCTTCAAGTAGCTCTAAGGTTTCAATATCAAGATCGTTGGTCGGCTCATCGAGAATAAGTAAGTTACTTGGACGTAAAAATAAGCGCGCCAGTAAGAGTCTATTTTTCTCACCACCCGATAAAGCACGAACCGGAGTACGAGCACGTTTAGGGCTAAATAAGAAGTCTTGCAAGTAACCAAGTACGTGACGAGAACGGCCATTAACCATAACCTCTTGTTTACCTTCACCAACAATTTCTTGCACAGTTTGATTTAAATCAAGGGCTTCTCTATGCTGATCAAAGTAAGCGATTTCTAGATTAACACCTGAGCGCATTTTACCACTGGTTGCCGCTTGATTTTCCATGATAAGCTTAATCAAGGTTGATTTACCGGTACCGTTAGCGCCTATAAACGCCAACCTGTCATTACGCGTAATAAGTAGGTTAAGGTTTTCAATCACTACATTATCACCAAAGGCTACGGTTACGTCTTCAGCTTCAAAGACTAACTTTCCAGATCGATCACCCTGAGTAATATTCATGGTGCTTTGATTACGCACATCACGACGCGCGGTACGCTCAAGACGAAGTTTTTCTAACGAGCGAACTCGGCCTTCATTACGAGTACGACGGGCTTTAACGCCTTGACGAATCCATACTTCTTCTTCAGCTAATTTTTTATCAAATAGCGCATTTTGTTGCTCTTCCACTTGTAAATCATGCTGCTTTTGCTCGATATATAAATCGTAATCACCCGGATAACTTTTTAATTTACCGCGATCAAGATCTAAAATACGGGTAGATAAACCACGGATAAACGCCCTATCATGGCTGATAAAAATTATAGTACCGGCAAAGTCTTTTAAGAATTGCTCTAGCCATAACACGCTTTCAATATCTAAATGGTTAGTTGGCTCATCGAGTAACAATATATCTGGACTGGTAACAAGTGCTTTAGCCAACGCTACTTTACGTAACCAACCACCAGATAAGTCGCAAATTTTCGCATCTGCATCCAATGATAAAGTAGTCATGGCTAACTCTATGCGCTGTTCGTCTAGCCAAGCATTGGCTTTTTCAAGCTCTTCTTGCACGTTTGCTAACTTGTTAAGGTTTTTGTCACTTGGGTCTTCGCCAATCAAGTGAATTAAGGCGTGATAACGACGGATAAGTTCGGCATTTTCTTTTACCCCTTCAGCAACGTAGTCAAATACAGAGATATCAGACGATTCTGGTGGATCTTGCTCTAACATAGACATTTTCATGGTACTAGACTTTAAAATCTGACCATCGTCTAAACCTTGCTTGCCCATTAATATCTTCATTAAAGTAGACTTACCGGCACCATTGCGACCAACTAAACAAATACGTTCGCCGGTTTGTATACTTAACTCTGCTTTATCTAATATTTTATCTTCGCCGAAGGCAAGCTCACCATTGGCTATTCTTAATAATTCCATAATTCTTCTTAACTTCTAATAAATTCTAATAATTGCTACAGGCTGAATTGCTCAACTTGTGCTTGGGTAAAAGGCCAAAACAATTTAATGCTTTTCCTGCTGTCTTGCGCTAGCTTTTCCAGTACGGGAATATGTACGCCATACAATTCAACCAATGTTTGCTCTTCATGAGCAACACGTTCGTTTTCTATAATATCAATTTCAGTTAGCTGTGCTCTCGGCAGTACCGCCAAACAGATAGCCAAGGCTTGCTCACATAGATGACAGCCTTCGCTGCCATATAAATTATATTTATTCATTATTGCTATTCACTACTTAGCTAGCTTTGCGCTTAATAGACCAGCTATTATGAATATGTTTATTACGGGCAAAATCTTTATCACGAGTAACATCTGACATAGCCTCTGCACTTAAGCCCAGCTTATCCAACGCATCAAAGTCAATTTTGAAATTACGCTTATTATTGGTGAAGAATATTTCCCCGCCTCTATTGAGTGACTTCAGTGCATCGGCTAATAACGTCACGTGATCACGCTGCACATCAAAGCTATCTTCCATACGTTTAGAGTTTGAGAAGGTTGGTGGATCGATAAAAATCACATCAAATTTATTGATATTCTTTTTCAACCAATCTAAACAGTCTGCTTGAATAAATTGATATTTATGGCCGCTTAATTTATTCAAAGCAAAATTATCTTGTGCCCAATTAAGGTAGGTATTTGACATATCAACCGTAGTAACTGATAACGCGCCATGCACGGCTGCTTGTACTGAAACCGAGCCAGTATAGGCAAACAAATTAAGTAGTGACTTGCCTTTAGATTTTTTCGCTACAATCTGACGGGTTTTACGATGATCTAAAAATAAGCCAGTATCAAGGTAATCCCATAAGTTAATCTTAAACTGGGCACCATGTTCATTGATAGTAAGAGATTGTTTCGATTTGTCTAAACGCTGATATTGATTACTGCCCCTTTGCTTAGCTCGGGTTTTCAAAACAACTTTGTCGAGAGGGATATCTAAAACCTTAGGTGCCCAATAAATAATTTCTTGTAGACGTTTCTTGGCTTTTTGTTCATCGATAGTTTTTGGTGCGGCATATTCTTGTATAACTAAATACTCACCATAAATATCAACAGCTGCATTATATTCAGGGATATCACCGTCATATAAGCGGTAAGCTTCAATTTCATTGGATTTTAACCAACCTTTTAAATTTTTACGGTTTTTCTTAAGGCGGTTAGCAAAAGCGCTATCTTGCTCGGCAAAATCAGATTGCGGGTTTACCGCATCTTTTGCCCTTTGCTTTTCATCAACATTGTATAAGGCTAATTGACAATCTAACGGGCCATTTTTAAATTTGTAACGTTTAAAACTCGACAGTTTCAACATAGCGAGTAAGTCGACATTCGCCGTTAATATTGCCACACGCCATTCCATAAACTGCGCTTTAAGCTTTTGACCAAATAAAACAAAGTTTTCGACTAGCTCAGGTAATTCACCAATACGTTCGCCATAAGGAGGGTTAAATAATACGGTACCCGGTCCGCCAAAAGTGTTATTCATATCGTTGGTGTTTTTACAGGAGAATTCAATATATTGTTGTAAACGTGCATTCCTGGCATTTTGTTGTGCCGTTTTTAATACCCGTGAATCGAGATCAATACCAAATACTTTAACGTTTTTCAGGGTCGCTAGTGATTGTTCAGAACTATCTATAGCTTGTGCTAATTGCTCTTCCCAGATGTCATTATCATGGGTTAGCCAAGACTCAAAGCCCCATGACACTCTATTAAGTGCCGGTGCTTGTTTGGCTGCCATGGCAACAGCTTCAATTAAAATGGTGCCTGAGCCACACATAGGGTCGACTAATGGCTTGCTGGTATCAGCTAACCAACCCGAACGTATTATCAACGCTGCCGCTAAGTTTTCTTTTAAAGGTGCCGCGCCGCTATGTTCACGATAGCCACGTTGGAATAAACCACGACCGGAAAAATCAAGAAAAATGTGAATATGATCTCTTAGTAAGCGAGCTTGAAAACTTATTTGTGGTGATTTTTTATCAACATTAGGACGTTCAAAACCTTGCTCTCTAAATTGATCAACTATCGCATCTTTAATGGTTAAGCCACCAAACTGGCTATTACGAATTTCTTCACTGTAACCAACAAAGTCAATGGCAAAGGTGGTTGTTGAATCAAAAATATCTGGCCAGTTAATACTGCTAGCAGCTTTAAATAACTCGTCTTTGTCTCTTGCTTCACCTTCGCCCAGTTTAAGCATGATACGAGTAGCAAGGCGTGTCCAAAGAGATATTTTATATCCCAACGCTAAAGAAGCTTGAAAATAAACGCCTTCTGGTTTTTGTACAACGCGGTCTGCGCCGAGGTTTTTTATTTCATCGAACAATAAAACTTCAATACCTGGAGAGGTTAAAGCTAAAAATTGGTGCATGGATTCTTTCATGGTGCATTTCCGGGGTAATGAGCAGAGTAAACTATGGGCGCGATTATATACATAAACGCAAAGCACATAAACAAAAGTTAGCTTTAACTAGTAGAAACCGCCTGATTTTCACGCGTTACGGATGACATTTGAGCGAACAGTATTATTTTGATAAAAGCGCTTGCTTTATCGATGCGCTATCCTTACTATACGCCTCGCTTTCAGGGAGTAACCTTTTTGAAAGAAACTTCTCGCAATAAGAAGTAAAATATTGTGGCTTGTTTAAGCATCTACTAGCAATAGTAATTCTTAAACCATTCGGACGCGGGATGGAGCAGCCTGGTAGCTCGTCGGGCTCATAACCCGAAGGTCGTCAGTTCAAATCTGGCTCCCGCAACCAACTTGTCTTTTTAAAGAGATAAGTATAAAAATTAAATTCTTAAGTTTGAATTAAAACAACTTGGCTTCCTACTTTAAGTAGGTCATTCGGACGCGGGATGGAGCAGCCTGGTAGCTCGTCGGGCTCATAACCCGAAGGTCGTCAGTTCAAATCTGGCTC
>NZ_JABSOV010000185.1 GCF_013215345.1 Colwellia sp.
CTGGACTCTTTTAATATATTGGTGTGGTAACTTTTATATTACCTCACTCGTTAAGGGTGAGGGAGTCCAATTATCTATTACTCAAACAAGTACCTTATTATCATAAATTTATTGTCGTCAAAACTTACTCGTTTAACGAATTAAGTTGGTATAAGGGATTGTTTTTAAGGTAAACTTATCCTCTATACTGGTAAATACCTGCCAAGGTATTTACCAGTATAGAGTAACGTCTGCGAGCTAGTAGATATCAAAATTTATGCCTGCGAATGTTACCAAACACCCTAGAATTTTTCCGCTCAGTAAAACAACTTAAATAGAGTAATGCTATGGACTTTATCTGGATACTTTTCGCCTTTATCTGCGGCTTGGCAGCAAAAACCACCTCACTTCCTCCCTCCATTGGTTTCCTTGCGGCTGGTTTTATCCTAAATATAGCTGGTTATCAAGCCGATGAAAGCTTGAGTGTACTCAGTGATTTAGGTATCACCATCATGCTATTTACCATAGGTTTAAAGCTCAACGTGAAAAACCTATTCAAAACGGAAGTTTGGCTGGGCTGCTCTTTACATACTTTACTTTGGATTGTGGTCACCATAAGTTTTATTAAAATACTCGCGCTAATGTCAGTGAGTTATTTCAGTGATTTAGATTTTATGACTGCAGCGTTAATCGCTTTTGCTTTAAGCTTTAGCAGCACAGTATGCGTGATAAAATTATTAGAAGAAAATGGCGAGATGCGTACGCGCCACGGCAAATTAGCGGTAAGTATACTGGTTATTCAAGATATTGTTGCCGTTGTATTTTTAGTTGTTGCT
Organism: Colwellia sp.; assembly: GCF_013215345.1. Taxonomy (GTDB): domain Bacteria; phylum Pseudomonadota; class Gammaproteobacteria; order Enterobacterales; family Alteromonadaceae; genus Colwellia. The sequence goes on from NZ_JABSOV010000185.1 coordinate 816, forward strand.
ACCGGTAAAACGCCATCAATATGGGCTTTTGCGCTACTGGGGCTATTTCTAATCAAACCCCTTATTAATAGAGTGATTAGTCATGTAGGTCATGGTGAACTAATTCCCTTAATGGGATTTTTCCTAGCACTTGGTAGCTATGAATTATTCGAACTAGTTAACATTAAGGGGGACTTAGGTGCGCTTATTGTTGGTATGTTCTTAGCCTCTCATGTTAAAGCCTCTGAAATTAATAAAGCCTTAATGAGTTTTAAAGATATCTTTTTAATCGGCTTCTTCTTATCCATTGGGTTTACTGCGATACCAACACTAGAAATGCTAGGTTTAGCGAGTATATTAGTGCTGCTAATACCGATTAAATTCGCTCTGTTTTATGGAATTTTCAGTCTATTAAAAATGCGTTGTCGTAGTGCTTTCCTCAGCGCCTTATCATTAAGTAATTTCAGTGAATTTGGCTTAATTGTTGGCGCACTAAGCGTAACCGCTGGCTGGCTGAGTAATGATTGGTTAGTGATCATGGCATTAAGTGTATCCATCTCCTTTATTTTAACGAATATCGTTTATCGCTTTGCCCACACGCTCTTCGCTAAACATAGACGTTTTTTATCCTATTTTGAGCGCCAAGAAAAACTCGAAGAGGACAGTTTCTGCCAACCTTGTCAGCGGCCTATTGTTATAGTCGGCATGGGCCGTGTTGGCATGGGGGCTTATCAAGCCATTAACAGCCATAGTACAAATCCTGCATGGGGTTTAGATGCAGATAAAGACAAAATAACCTGGTTAACGAGTCAAGGGATTGAAGCTTATTATGGTGATGCTGAAGATATTCACTTTTGGGAAAGTATTGATCTTTCACGCATTGAATTAGTCTTACTTGCGCTACCTTCAGTACAAGATGCAATCAGCATTACTACGCAATTAAATTCAGCAAATTATCAAGGGAAGATTGCTGCTGTCGCCCGCTATGATGATGAACGTTTACAACTAGAGGAATTCGGCATTGATAAAGTTTTTAACTTTTATACCGAGGCTGGGGTCGGTTTTGCTGAAGAAAGTTTAGCTTTATTAACTGAAACTAGGTAATAAAGAGTAACTGATGATAGCCGCTTACTGCGCTTATTATCAGTTAATATCAATACATTTCTGGCTCTAAACAGGCAAATAAATGGACAAAACCACACTGTGCAAATCCTGTGTAAAAGGTGTGATAAAGCGGTGTTACAGCTGTTAACAATACCAGTTAAAAACCTGTTCAAAACAAGGAAAACACCACCTAAACACTTGTAATATAATAATTAAATAAATAATCAATAAAACATTAGCTATTTAAAAAACATACACTACACTTAATTACACAAGCTTAGCAGGAAGTAAGGTTTTTCCTGCTAAGGTGTTAGTAAACAGGATTTTACACCCTAGTTTATTTTTGTTTTTGTTTTTATCTTAATTACCAGATAATGGTGAATTAGCGCACGGCTCAAACCCCTTGAGCCAATCCTTAAGCCCAAACGTTTGTTTGGGCCTTTTTTTGTCTTAAATTTATCAAGGTATCTATAGATGGAAGTTTTAACAGCGGATTAAAGCTTAAAAAGACGATTAAAGTTATCACTAGAAAGTTTAGCTATTTCTTCAACCGACTGGCCGCGAATACTTGCTAAATGTTTGGCGACTTCGACCACATAAGCGGGTTGATTTTCTTTACCTCGGTGAGGTACAGGAGCAAGATAAGGTGCATCAGTTTCGATTAAAAATTTATCATCAGGCACTAAAGCCGCAACTTCTCTTAATGCTGTGGCATTTTTAAAGGTAACTATACCTGAAAAAGAAATATAAAAGCCTAACGCTATCGCTTGCTCTGCCATATCCCAGCTTTCAGTAAAGCAATGTAGAATACCTCCTACTTGCTCTGCCCCTTCACTGCGCAGTAACGCTAAAGTATCTTCTTGTGCTGCTCGAGTATGAATAATAAGTGGCTTATTTAATTGCTTGGCAACGTGAATATGTTTTTTGAATGAATCAAGCTGCAAGGCTTTAGTCTCAGGCGCGTAATGGTAATCCAAACCCGTTTCACCAATAGCGATTACTCGGTCATTTTGACTTAAGGCTAATAGCTGCTCAGGTATAATTTCATCTTCTTGATTTAAAGGGTGAGCGCCGCAAGTCAGCAATACATTGTCATAATGAGCGGTTTTTTCTGCCATTTGAGGAAAATCAGCTAAGGTCACGCTGACACAAAGCAACTTATCTACTTTAGCCGCTTTGGCAGCCTGGATAACATTATCCAGATTATCATCATAAAGGGATAAATTAAGGCGATCTAAATGGCAATGAGAATCTATAAACAACGAGGAGCTCCTGTGCTTTAAAAGGTTTGGCTTTGAATAGCCGTTATAATTTTTGTCACTTATTTATTGTGTGACAAGAAAGCCGTATTATACCAATCGAACTAATTAATTATTCCGTTTGGTATTACATAGTTAACGTCGGCTCTGAAGAATTTAAATGTCGAGCGATTATTTGCTCAATTTGATGGCGAGTTTTTTCAGGATCTTTAACAAAAGTAACACCAACACCAGGAGGAGTACCGTTTTGCGCGCCAATAGGGGTCAACCAACAAACTTCACCATGAACAACAGACTCTTCTAACGCATCTGGCAGTAATATGTGTAATTCAACTTCATCACCGAGATCATATTGGCGTGGTGTACGAACAAAAACGCCACCTTCTTTAAGAAAAGGCATAAAGGCAAGATATAAATCACGCTCTGAATGAAACTCTACGTTTAATGGAACCAAGTTGCTCTCCTATGTCGATGGTCTAACGATATCATTTATCGTCATAAGTAGCTGTTCAGCGACGAATTGTCGATTAGCTTGTGTATAAGACTTTATCAGTTTATTACTACTGATGATAGCTTGATATATTTGATTCAACACCTGTACTGAAATTTTCTGATTAACAATCTGCGTAGGCTGTTCAGGGTCATTATCTGAGCTATTGAAGAGATAATATTGCCTTACTAAGTTACAGGTTATCTTTTCTAGCCAACGTAAACCGTGTTTATTATCCACAAGCTGGTTGAGTAAAGTAGCTTCACTTTGACCATGATTTAAGTAATCTAAAAAGCATTGATTAAAGGCTTGAAACGCTTGGAAAACATCTTCATCGGTTAATTCGGGCAATTGGGATAAATTAACAAAAGCATTAGCATTTATCTTGCCATTAATACTAGAGCCATTGGCTATTTGAGAATTACCATGCAGCGATGTTGTGAGTTGAGCCAATAATGCTTCACCGACCATAGGTCTGATAGCATATATTGCACAGCGACTAATTATGGTCGGTAATAAACACTCAATATCATCGGTAATTAAAACAATATAACTGTTCGCGCTTGGCTCCTCTAAGGTCTTTAATAAAGCATTAGCAGCAGCAATCGTCATTGTTTGCGCTTGAGGAATTAATATTGTTTTCAACCGGCCAAGATGCGCTGTTTTTTCTAAGAAAGCATTACCGCGACGAACATCATCAACGCCTAAGGTTTTATTCTCACTGGTTAATAATAAATGATCGGGATAACTGTTACTTTTTCTTAATAAACAAGCTTTGCATTGCTCACAGGCTCTGCTGATGCTGCCATCATCAGCAGAATCACTGCTTGATAATGGTTGTTGGCATATTAGTAAATCAATTAGCCACTTTGCCAAGGCATCTTTACCCGCACCAGCTATACCTTGCAAGATAATGGCATGAGCCAAGGTTTGTTGCTGATATTGTCGGCTTAATTGCACTTGTTTTTCGCGGCATATTTGTAACATATGGGCTATCTAATCCAAGTCTGCTTGCGCGATAAATTTGACTACCGCTTGTTCTATATCTTGATGCACGGCTAGCATTGTTTGTGCTGCATTAACTGTCACAATAGATGTATCCTGTGCGGCTAGCTCGCGATATTTATTATGAACACGAATAAAAAATTCCATCTGCTCTAATTCAATACGGTCTAAATCACCTCGTGCTTTTGCACGAGATAAACCAATATGTGGGTCTATATCTAAATAGAGAGTGATGTCAGGGCGAAAGCCTTTTAAAGTAATATTACTGATAGTATCCATAATATTTTCGTCAAAGCCTCGACCGCCGCCTTGGTATGCACGTGAACTTAAATCATGGCGATCACCAATTACCCATTTGCCTTCAGCTAAGGCTGGCAATATTTTGTTGGCAAGCAATTGACTGCGACTGGCATACATAAGTAACAATTCTGTTTCAATAGTAAGCTTTTCTTGATGATCTACTGATTTGACCATATCACGCAAGGATTCAGCCAAAGGTGTGCCACCTGGCTCTCTGGTATTAACATAGTCAATACCTTGTTTCTTTAAGATATTTTCTATTACTGCGATAGCCGAGGATTTACCCGCACCTTCCA
>NZ_JABSOV010000186.1 GCF_013215345.1 Colwellia sp.
CTCAAGTCAGTATCTGCCTTTTTAAGTTTCAGCTAGCTTATTTATTAATTTATTCTACTTTTTTAAGTTAGTTCTTTTGCAGTAACAACGCTTTAATTTCTGCCAGTTCAACTTCCAATTTATCAATTTGTGCACGACTAGCCGGCTCACCACCATCACCACTCTCACCATGTTGCTCAGCGCGAAACTGATCATGCTCTTGGCTCATCACTTCTAATACCGTACCCACCATCATGTTTAAAAAGATAAAGGCAGTTAAGAAAATAAAGGTCAAATAGTAAATCCAACTTAACGGGTACACCGCCATGGTTTCGTACATAACATCGGTCCAATCTTCAAAAGTGGCAACACGAAATAAGGTCAACATTGAAATAGAAACATCGCCCCAGAGTACTTCATTAATCTCATGGAAATACATACTGCCTATAGCGGCGTAAATATAAAAGATAACAAACATCAACAAGGCGATATAGCCCATACGAGGTATGGCTTTAAGTAAGGCATTAATCAACAAGCGTAATTCTGGCACCATTGATACTAAGCGTAAAACACGAAATACCCTTAATAGACGGGCCAACAATACCCCTGAGCCTCCTGTTGGAACTAAGCTACCAATAACAATAACAGTATCAAAAACATTCCAACCGCTTTTAAAAAAATTCTTCTTTTCAGGACAGGCTAAAAAACGAATCGTTATTTCTACGGCAAAAAATACCGTTACAGCAATATCTAAAAACAGCAGCACAGCGACAACATTAGCGGATAGATTGTGCGTTTTAGCTCCTATCATTAACGCCGATAATAAAATCACGGCAATAACAATGCCTTGGAAAGCTTTACTCGTGTCTATTCTACTTAACTGGCGCTGAGCCTTAATTATCATAGCGGCCATTATTTAGCGCCTACTGCGGCATCACTAACGTGGGGATTACTGCGACGCTCTTGTCCAAAAGTGCTCATAGGACCATGACCCGGAATAAAATGCACATCATCTCCTAGGGGAAAGAGATTTTCACGAATAGAGTTAACCAAGGTGGTGTGATCACCACGGGGGAAATCTGTACGACCAATAGAGCCACTAAATAAAACATCACCCACTTGCGCTAGTTTTGACTGACGATGAAAAAATACAATATGGCCTGGGGTATGACCGGGACAAAAATAGACTTCGAAGGTAATATTGCCAAAATTCACCGTATCGTTCTGCGCTAAAAAACGATTAGGAATGAATTTTTCTGCATAGCTAAAGGCTGCACCAAACATTTGTTTTTGTTGTTCGATAGCATCTATCCAAAACTGATCTTCTTTATGCGGACCTTCAATGGCAACATCATAATCTGTAGCTAACGCATTTGTCGCGCCTGCATGGTCTAAATGAGCATGAGTAATTAAAATTTTCTCTAGGGTTAAGCCATGTTTATTAATGGCGGCTTTAATTTTTTCAATATCACCACCTGGGTCCACTACCGCAGCCTGTTTGGTTTCAGTACACCAAAATAAAGTACAGTTCTGCTCAAAAGGCGTTACCGGGATAATTTCATGATTTAACATAACTTGCTCTTCAATAGTTACTACTTACAAAATGGCGGCATTATATCACAAGTTTTTGCTCGGCATGGCCAGCATAAATGTAACAAAACCCATGAATAGTACTTCCCCTAAGCATCCTAACTCGGTAAGCTTTGCGCAACTAAATTTAACGGCTAATTAACTATTTATGAGCACTGCTTCTACTCGTGATTCTTTTCATTCTCGTCTTGGTTTTGTACTCGCTGCAGCGGGTGCTGCCATAGGTTTAGGCAATATCTGGGCCTTTCCCACACAAGCAGCAAATAATGGTGGTGGTGCTTTTTTAGTTGTTTATTTACTGGTGACTTTTTTACTCGCCCTGCCCGCGCTTTATGCGGAAATATATATTGGTAACCAGGCACAAACCAACCCGGTAGCAGCTTTAGCAAACGCCTGTGGTAAACGCTTTAAAAGACTTGGTCATAACGCTGGCATAATCGGTATTATCGGCGCCATGATGATGTTGAGTTTTTATACTATTGTCGCCGGTTGGATGTTAGCACATGCCTTAGCATCATTAGCTGAGTTAGTTGGTTTAATGGATGTCTCTCAATGGCTATCAACTTCAAGTACTCTGCGTAATATCATCTTTACCCCTATTTTTATTGTGCTCGGCGCAGCCATAGTACATCAAGGTGTACATAGCGGTATTGAGCGTTGGTCAGCGCGATTGATGCCAATGTTATTGGTTATGTTGCTTGGTTTAGTCATCTATATATTGCAACAAGACGGTGCTGCTGAAGGTTTAACACTTTATTTAGTGCCTGATTTTAGCCAAGTCACTGAGCCAAAACTGATTATCTCGGCCATGGGTCAAGCTTTTTTCTCTCTGGCTATTGGTGTTGGCGCTATGATGGCTTATGGCTCGTATATGCCTAAGGGACAAAGTATTGGCAAGTTAGTACTCTCGATAACCTTACTAGATACCTTCATTGCCTTTATTGCCGGCTTACTCATTATTCCGGCACTGTTTGTCGCCCAACACGCAGGGCAAGAAGTCTTTGTTGACGGTCACTTAATTGGTGAAGGCCAGCTGATTTTTAACATTCTGCCAACACTGTTCAGCTCCATGGGCACGGTCGGCTTAGTTGTCTCTTTTGCTTTTTTTGCTTTATTATCAATTGCTGCCCTTACCTCGACTATCTCCTCAACTGAAGTGCCGGTAGCCTATTTAATTGAAGATAAAGCCATGACTAGAAAACGGGCTACTTGGTTAGTCTCAGGCTTAGTTTTTATTGCCAGTATGTTACTCATCGCATTTTTTGAGCAATTATTTGGCTTAGTGATTCAATTACTCACCACCGTTTTACAACCACTGATGTCATTATTTTATTTCATTGTGGTCGGTTGGTTGTGGAAGCGTGGTAATCAGTTAACGGATATGGCCCAGTTAAACCAAAATAGAACATTAAAGTTACTTGGCTTTTATTTACGTTTTGTCTGCCCTATTTTATTAGTCGTTGTCTTTGTTAATGTAGCTTTTTAACAGCAGGCTATCGAAGTTATTAACTTCCTATAGTGGCAAAGCTGAGGTGCTTGCCACTATAGGAAGTTGGAATAATAAACTTTACTTACTCGATTAATTCAACCTCTTCATCAGCTAACTCCACCTGTTCTATTTTCTCAAAGCGCGTTGATATTTTATCTGCCGAGGTATGAATTTGCTTCACATCGGTTGCCGCTTGATCTATATGTTTGGCAAGATTGGCAAAACGGCCTTTAAAGCGATTGAAGTCTTGTGCTAAATCAGACAAATGCGCCTGAATAATATGAATTTGCTGACGAGTCGCCTCATCTTTAAGTACTGAACGTGCGGTTGTTAGTATTGCCATTAACGTGGTCGGAGATGCCAACCAAACTCGTTTTTTATTAGCATATTCAACTAAGTCACTTTGATGTCCGTGAATCTCCGCAAAAATGGCTTCAGCCGGAATAAACATAATGGCGCCATCCGCGGTTTCGTTATCAATGAGGTACTTATCACTGATGTCATTAATATGTTTTTTGATATCGATTTTAAACTGACGCATAGCTGATTTTCTTTCGCTCTCAGGCGCTTCAAAGTCCATCATTTTACGATAGTTTTCTAACGGGAATTTAGAATCTACCACTACATTACCGGTAGGTTTTGGTAGAAATAGTACACAATCGGCTATTTTACCGTTTGATAAAGTATGCTGCAGCTTAAAGCTTTGCTCTGGCAACACATTCCTGATCAGGCTATTCAATTGCACTTCACCAAATGCCCCCCGTGAGCGCTTATCATTAAGTACGGCTTGTAAACTAACCACGTTGGTCGATAACTCGGTAATTTTCTTCTGTGCATCATCTATTAATGCCAAACGCTGCAATATATCACTAAATGTTTTGGTGGTTTTCTCAAAGCCTTCGCTCAGGCGCTTTTCTACCTGGCCACTGATCTCTTGTAAGCGCTTATCGGTAGAGTCTGTTAACGCATCAATACGCTTGGCCATTTGCTCACTGCTTTGCGCCAGTGTTTTCGCCAACTCATCTCTATTGCTAAGACCAGCGGCATTTAAATGTGTGATGAGTTGGTCAAGTGACTGATTTTGATTTTGGTTTAATTGCGATTGTAGCTCATTAAATTGACGTAACAGCTTGATGCGCAAATCAGCCATTTGCTGTTCAAAACTATTTGCTAACTGTAATTGCTGCTTTTCTTGTAACTGGCTGAGCTGTTGTAAAAATTGCGTCTCTGTTTGTGTTGCCAGCTGACTAGCCAACGCAATATTGTGCGCCTGATAACGTTTTTCTTGCTTTGATAATCGAATCAGCACCAGTATTAATAACAAGGCCAACGTAAAAAAAGCCAGTACAGGCAACCAAGTAGACAGCAACTGCTGTTGCTCTAAGGTAAAAGTCATTTTATCAATCTCAATAAGGTGCCCAAGGCACTACACTGTAAATATTACCAGTATTAAGCTAGAAGGCAATAGCCAAGGCATGGTAAAAAAATAGTAAAATAATGACTATAGAAAAATGCAAAAGCGAACGGCAGTATTAATAATCTATGTCTATACTCAATTTCCTTACTCATTTATCTTTTTTAACCACAGAGTGCTAACTATGAAAAAAACGACTTTAAAGCAAATTACAATAAAGCAAACCACTAGCCCTTTGAGTAAAAAAATCAATGTTATTTCTTATTTAGCCTTGCCTTTAGTGGTAATAACTTTAGTAAGTTGCTCTAAAGCGCCGCCAGTAGCGGTAAGTGAATGTGACACAGTAGTCAGTCATGTCAAAAAGGTATTAAAGGACAGGGCACCGAATCAGTCGTCAATGCTTAAACAGTGTAAAGCCGCTACTGATGAAGCTAGGGGCTGTATCATGGCTGCTGATAAACCGATGAAACTTTTGCAGTGTGATTTTTAGTCATACTTGCTTAAATCAGTTTTAGCCTAAAGTTATTTTCCCGCACAAGTTGCTAAGGAGGGAAATATAATGAACAGCAATTTCAGCCTGATTACTTTTATACCAAGTTGATTAAGTTCTTTCCCACTCAGCGAGAGGTAAAAGGCTTAGAGGCAAGGCATTGATTGAAGAGAATG
>NZ_JABSOV010000187.1 GCF_013215345.1 Colwellia sp.
TTGGCTTTGATTTTTTCCTATTCGTTAGTCAATCCTCCACCCATCATTGAGCGTCTTGCACGGCTAACTCAAGCTGATTTGCCAGATCATGCGGTAATTTATACGCGTACGGTAACTAAAGTATGGTTAGGGTTTTTCATCCTCAATGGCTTAGTAGCTTGCTATACCGCCTTATTTACTAGTTTACAAACGTGGACTATTTACAATGGCTTCATTGCTTATATATTGATGGCAATACTCTTTTATGGTGAGTATCTAGTAAGATTAAGGGTGCAAAAACTGAATGACCATTGATCTTTATACTTTCCCTGTAGACAAGAAAAATAACTTCATTCAGCGCGAACAGAGTATTTCAGGCAAGCAGTGGGCAAAAGAATGCATAGCCCTAGCACAACAGATAAATAGTTATAGCGAGGAAAGTTGGCTGTTATATCAGGATGATTTTTATCAATTCAGTGTAAACTTTTTTGCCCTTTTATTAGCCGATAAAAATATTGTGCTCGCACAAAGTGAACAGGCTGAACGGTTACAGCAGGCAGCTAAGTTTGCCGACATCTGCATTGGTGACAGGATAATTGCTGACAGTGCTAGTGGTAATAGTAACCAGTCGCAACCTTTAGCACATTTTAGTCCTAATAAAGACTGCTTGGTCCAAGATTCAACGCCAGTAGCACTTAACATTAATGCCAACACCACTATCACTTTGTTTACTTCAGGTTCGACCGGTGATGCCAAAGCCATTAAGAAGTATTGGTACCAGCTAGCAAATGAAGTTGAATGTTTACAGCAGCTGTTTCCTCAGGCGCTTTCTCCTCAACAGCTTACTTCTGAGCAAAGCAGCTGTATTTTGTCGACGGTTACCCATAAACATATTTATGGTTTGTTGTTTAAATTAATTTGGCCAGTATTTACCGGTAAACAAATCATTTGTGAGACCATTGAATACCCAGAGCAAATTGAACAATACAGCCAAAATTTCACTAAACTATTGTTGATTTCAAGTCCAAGTTATTTAGCCCGTACATATCAGCAGTTCTCAGCGCAAGCAATGACAAATATTCAGCGAGTTTTCTGCTCAGGTGGCGCTTTAAGTGCAAATGTTGCTGATGAAATTTTTAGCAAATATCAGCAAGCTATTACTGAAGTTTATGGTAGTACGGAAACCGGCGGTATTGCTTGGCGACAACAAAACGAGAATGCTCAATGGCAGTTATTTCCACAGCACCAAGTGAGCTTAGCCAAAGATGACACCTTAGTATTAACATCAAATTTTTTGGCTGAAGGTGAGCGTTATAAAACCGATGATAGAGTTGAGCTTAACAGCCGGTTTTTTAACTTGTTGGGTCGAGTTGACCGTATTATCAAGTTACATGAAAAAAGGCTGTCCCTTGATGAGATGGAAAAGCAATTAACCAGCCTGGAAAATGTTAATGCTTGTCACTGCTTTGTCTTAGATAGCTTAGACAGTAAAACCGCATTAGTTGCCGTGATAGAATTGAAAAATAATTGCTTGCTACCTAGTGATTTAATTCAAAGAAAACAGCTAATCAGTACATATAAAAAAGCCTTACTGTCAGTATTTGAACCGTCCTTATTACCAAGGAAGTGGCGTTTTGTTGCGCAGCTGCCTTTTAATAGCCAAGGCAAGCTAGTACAAATCGAATTAGTAAACCTTTTTAACTCCAGTAATAAGGTTCATGAGTAAGACTTAATGAGCATCTGCCTTAATGAATAAAGATGAATGAGCAAATATTAATGAAAAACAATGCCCAAAAACTACTACCGACTATTAACAGCGTTGAACAACAGCCAGATTCAGTGTTATTAACAATAACGATAGACGCAGAGTTACGCTGTTTTCAAGGTCACTTTGATGATGTCGCGGTAGTACCGGGTGTAGTGCAATTAGATTGGGCTATTACTTTTGCCTGCGAATATTTAGCAATGCCAGGTGATGTGCTCGATATCAGTGTCTTGAAATTTCAAAAGTTGCTCTTGCCTGATATGAAAGTGCAACTAGTACTTGAGAAAAAGTCGCCGGAAAAATTTAGCTTTTGTTATTTCAAAGATGACGATAAGTTTGCTTCAGCGCGCGTGGTCTTAGGCTAATGAGTGTTTGTACCGATAGAACCGACAGTACCAACAATACCTACAGTATTGATAGCAGCACTGTTTGCGCAATAATACCTAGTTATAATCATAGTGCTAAGTTGGCGCCAATCACGGCCGCATTATTGGCAAAAAAAATCGCGGTAATAATTGTTGATGATGCCAGCACGGCAGAGCACAGTACTGTGTTAGCAGAAATTAGCGATGGCGATGATAATATTCACTTAATAAACCATCAAGTAAACCAAGGCAAGGGCGGCGCGGTTATCACTGGATTGATGGCTGCAAAAAGACTCGGTTTTAGCCATGCTTTACAAGTAGATGCTGACGGGCAACACGACCTTAATGATATTGACGCCTTACTTGCATTGTCGGCCAAATATCCACTGGCGTTAATTAGTGGTAAACCGGTATACGATGACAGTATTCCTAAAGGCCGTTTATGGGGCCGCTCTATCACGCACTTTTGGGTGCATATTGAAACCTTGTCGCTGCAAGTAAAAGATACCATGTGTGGCTTTCGTGTTTATCCATTGGCCACTAGTTGCCAGTTAATAAATCAGGTCAGTCTAGGTAAACGCATGGACTTTGATATTGAAATTATGGTGCGACTCTTTTGGCGCAATGTCGATATTAAGTTTATAGCCACCAAAGTGGATTACCCCGAAGATGGCCAATCACATTTTAGAGCTTTGCATGATAATGTGCTGATCAGTTGGCTGCATACTCGCTTAGTTATCGGTATGTTAATGCGCTTTCCCTATTTAGTGATGAGTAGATTCGTTAAATCAAAAGCTAAATCAAAAGAAAAAGCAAAAACAGGCAAAAGTCAGCCAGATAAAACGATAAAGCAGGGTGCTACGCATGACGACAACTAATCATTGGTCATCAATGGGTGAACGCGGCTCAATACTCGGTTTAAAAATACTATTTACCTTCTACAAGTACGGTGGTCGTTACCTAGCGCAGCTTATTTTATACCCGGTGATTCTTTATTTTTTTATAACAGGTAAACCAAGCCGAACTGCGTCACAAAAATATTTAGCTAAAATGCACCAAGCGGGTTATTTAGCGAACAAGCCGGGTCTATGGCTGAGCTTTAAACACTTTTTAGCCATGGGCTTTGCCGCCTTAGATAAAATTGATGTCTGGTTAGGGAAAATCAGTATGACGTCGATAAACCATATTAACTATGATGTTTTTGAACCCTTGCTGACAGCAAATAAAGGCGCGTTAATAATCGGCTCACACTTAGGTAATTTAGAGATATGTCGCGCGCTAGCCAACGACAATACTGGCGCTTGTTTTAATGTGTTAGTGTTCACCGAACATGCCCAGCAGTTTAATGATCTGATTAATAGTTTACATAGTGACGTGAAAGTAAACCTAATTGAAGTCACTGAAATGGGGCCAGATCTTGCTATTATGCTACAAGAAAAAATCAGCCAAGGTGAATATGTCGTTATTGCCGGGGATAGAACCTCTACCACGGTGGCTGGCCGCGTTATTTATAATGAATTTTTAGGTGAACAAGCCCCTTTCTCCCAAGGGCCTTTTATTCTTGCCGGTATTTTGCAATGTCCTGTATTAATGATGTTTTGCTTAAGAGCGCAGGCATCAGAAAAGCATTCATATGATTTGATTTTTGAACAACTATCTCCAGGTATTCATTGGACTAGAAAAACGCGTCAGCTTGAGTTAAATAAATTGGTAAAAAAATACGCTGAAACATTAGAAAAATATTGTGCACGTTACCCGTTGCAATGGTTTAACTTTTTTGATTTTTGGCAACAAGACAAAATTAGTAGAGATAAAAGTAGCCAAGATGGCTAATCGAAGACACAAGTAGGATGAAGATATGTTAGACAAAAATGCCACCATTGTTTTTGGTGCTGCAGCATTAAGCATTGAAGATATAGTCGCCATTGCTAAAAATGAAAAACAAGTGACACTCTCAAATGACAGTGACTTTACCCAAAAGATAGATGCCGGTGTTGCTTTTTTAGATGCGTTATTAAAAGAAGACGGCGTGATTTATGGTGTGACCACAGGTTATGGTGAATCATGCACAGTAGAAATCCCGCCAGAATTAGCAAACGAATTACCGCTACATTTAACACGATTTCATGGCTGCGGTTTAGGGGATTATTTTAGCCCAGAGCAGGGCCGAGCAATTTTAGCCACCAGACTGGCGTCATTGAGTCGTGGTTATTCAGGGGTTAGTTGGGCATTATTAAAACAATTTACCGCTTTCATAAATAACAATATTATCCCGGTTATTCCTGAAGAAGGCTCTGTTGGTGCCAGTGGTGATTTAACACCACTTTCTTATGTGGCTGGGGCACTTTGTGGTGAGCGTGATGTTTATTATCAAGGCAAAAAAGTTGCTGCTAAGGTTGCCTTAGCTAACGAAAAGCTTAATCCGATTATTCTACGCCCTAAAGAAGGCTTAGCGATAATGAATGGTACAGCAGTAATGACTGCTTTAGCATGTCAAGCCTTTGATAGAGCAGCTTATTTAACTAAATTGAGCGCTAGAATTACCGCATTAAGTAGTTTAGCGTTAAAAGGCAACAGTAATCACTTTGATGACATATTGTTCTCGGTTAAACCTCATCCAGGTCAAGCAGATGTAGCCTCATGGATACAACATGACTTAAATCATCATGAGCATCCGCGCAATTCACACAGGTTACAAGACAGGTACTCAATCCGTTGTGCACCGCATGTTATTGGTGTACTGGCTGACTCATTACCTTGGCTTAGACAGTTTAT
>NZ_JABSOV010000188.1 GCF_013215345.1 Colwellia sp.
AGAGAGTAACTTACACCAAAACACACCTTCACACTGACAAAACCTGGAGCCAGTATGATCAAAATAACCTTAAACAATAAGCCTGTTGAGCTTGATGTTGATCCACAAATGCCACTGCTTTATGCCCTGCGTGATGAGTTAAAACTCACCGGCACCAAATTTGGTTGCGGAGCAGGACAGTGCGGCGCTTGCACAGTACATGTAAATGGCCAAGCAATGCGCTCTTGTGTGACACCGGTATCGGCTATTGCTGAGCAAGCTATTACCACCATTGAAGGTTTAGCAGATCATAACGGTAAATTGGGTGAAAGTGCCGTACAAGTTGCTTGGCGTGAATTCAAAGTGCCCCAGTGTGGTTATTGTCAAAGTGGCCAAATGATGAGTGCAGCTGCGTTATTACAAGCCATTCCTCAACCAAGCGATGAGCAAATAATTGAACATATGCAAGGTAATATTTGTCGCTGTGGCACCTATAAACGCATTAAAGCGGCAATAAAGTCTGCGGCGACTCATTTATCAGCGAGTAGTTTATCAGCCAGTCATTCAGCTACAGGTAACTCATCTGCTAGCACCTTGCCTGTTAGCACTTTACCTTCAAATAAAAGCAGAATTGAAATTTTTGATGCCCGCCAGTTTGCTAGTAAGAAGCAAGGAGCAGCATCATGAACGCTATTGAAAATGTCAGTCGTCGTGGTTTTTTAAAAGTTGCTGGTATTTCAACGGGTACTTTTGTTTTAGGTATCAATCTGCCTGTTGCTGTGGCACAAGCCAAGTCTTCGACCGGCACACTCAACCATGAATTAAACTTCTTTGTCAGTATTGCCAGCGATTCTATGGTGACCTTAGTTTGTCATCGCAGTGAAATGGGACAAGGTATTCGCACCAGCGTGCCGCAAATTATTGCCGAAGAACTAGAAGCTGATTGGCAACAAGTAACCGTTATCCAAGCCAAAGCTGACGAAAAATACGGATCACAAGGTACCGCTGGTTCAGCATCTATTCGTAATCACTTCACCAGCATTCGTCAAATAGGTGCTGTCGCCCGCGATATGCTAGAGCAAGCGGCCGCTAATATTTGGCAAGTGCCCCGTAGCGCTGTAAAAGCACAAAAACATTATGTTGTGCATAACGCTACCGGTGAAAAAATTAGCTTTGGTGAGCTTGCCAGTCACGCTGCCAAACTAACTCCGCCTGATAGCAAAACCATTAAGTTAAAAGCCAATAGTGATTTTTCACTTATTGGTAAAGACGTCAAGTTAACTGACTTAGATGATATTGTTGCTGGTAAAGCGCAATACGCCCAAGATATTCAACTGCCAAATATGTTGATTGCCACAATCGTCAGACCACCCGTGGTGGGCGGTAAGCTCATCACATTTGATGCCAGCGAAGCCTTAAAAGTAAAAGGTGTGGTTGATGTTATCGCCCTTAAGCCGCGCAGTATTCCAGTAGGTATCAATCCATTAGGTGGTGTCGCAGTATTAGCCAATAATACTTGGGCAGCTATTGAAGGCCGTAAAAAACTTAAACTCAAATGGCAACTGGGTGATAAGCAAAACCACAACAGCAGTGAATTTAGCAAAAAGCTTGTCAAACAAGTAAATCAACAAGGTGAAACAGTTGCGAGTAAAGGCGATGTTTATAACTATCAATATAATGAAAGTAATAGCTTAGAAGCGACTTACACTGTGCCTTACATACACCATGCACCAATGGAAACACCTGCGGCTACCGCAGTTGTTAACGGTAAAAAATGTACCATTTGGGCCGGTACTCAAAACCCACAATGGGCTAAGGGTACTGTTGCCCTAGAGTTAGGATTAGAAAAAGACGAGCAAGACAATATTGAGCTAAATGTCACACTAATGGGCGGCGCTTTTGGTCGAAAGTCCAAGGCAGATTTTATTGTTGAAGCGGTTGAGTTAGCTAAAGCCAGCAAACGTCCGGTAAAGGTTATTTGGAGTCGAGAAGATGATATTCAACATGGCTATTACCATTCAATTTCAGCCAATTACTGTAAAGCAGAATTAACCGCTAATGGCAGTGCCGATCATTGGATTAGCCGTAATGCTTACCCACCTATTGGCTGGTTATGGAATGCCGAAGCTAAAGTTCCCAGTGATAGTCAACTAGCGCTGGGTTTTGGCGATATTCCCTTTGCTTTAAACAATTTAAGCATTGAAAAACACGCGGTTGACTCTTTTGTTAGACCGGGTTGGGTACGCTCAGTTGCCTGTATTAATAACGGCTTTGCTTTGGGCTCTTTTGTCGATGAATTAGCGGTAAAAGCAAAGTTACCCACTAGAAAAATGTGGCTCAATTTACTCGGTGCAGATCGTCATATCGATCCAAATGACAATGGCTTTAACTACTCTAATTATAATTTAGACTTAGCAGTCCACCCAATTGATACCAAGCGCATGAAAGATCTTATCAACTTAATTAGTGATAAGGCTAAGGTTGAACAAGTACTGCCAGAAAACCAAGGTTGGGGCATTAGCTTTTTACGTAGCTTTGGCTCTTTTGTTGCCGCAGCAACTAAAGTAGAAGTCGTTAACAATAAAGTCACCGTACTTGAAATGCATACCGCGGTAGATTGTGGCATTGTGATTACCCCTGATAGGGTTAAAGCGCAAATGGAAGGCGCTATGGTATTTGGTTTATCCATTGCTTTGATGGGTGAGATATCGGTAAAAGATGGCCAGGTACAGCAAAGTAACTTTCATGATTATCCGGTAGCACGTATTAACCAGGTACCTGAAATGCACGTGCATATTGTTGAGTCTGACGCCCCTCCTGGCGGTATTGGTGAGCCAGGTGTACCACCGGTAGCGCCGAGTATCACCAATGCTATTTTTCATGCCAGTAAAACACGTATTCGTGATTTACCGGTGAATAAAGTCTTTACCGTTTAAGCTTTATACGCTCAGGGTATAGAGACATCTATTTAAAAATGGCGCTAACACAAATTATGTTAGCACCATTTCTTTTACTGATTAAGCCGTAACTTACTTACTTATTTACTTAACTTGAATAACCTACGTTCTAGCACGAACCCCATAATTCCGCTAACCAATAACAAGACTCCCAATACTTGTAACCAAGCATTAATAGCTCTAGGTTCTACTATTGGTAAGTCATGTTTTGACTTAGTAAATAAACGTCGGCCACCTGCAACCGGCTCTTCAAAATAATAGCCTTTGTTTGTCGGCACTAACTTTACTAAGACATCACTACGCTGCGCCATAACCACTCTTAATTGGCGCGTTTTTTCATCTTTTTCATTACGGTCTTTAATATCAATTAAGTCTCGCCACTTCCAAAATACATCACTTGGCTCTCCTGTTAATACCACACCATCGGAACGGTATTCATACAACCTCTCATTAAATACCTGCTTACTGTAACCAACATAAAATAAGGTCACGGCAAGCACAATTAGTGAACTTGCCATATAGAGTAGATTACGCTGTTGGCTTAGCTGCTTAGTGCTTGCCTGTTGATATAGCTGTTCAATATCACTGATCACCAGTAAATTATTCTTTATATAGCTTTTATCTAGTGACTCAAGTAACTGAGCAACGGATAAAGAGAAAGCACTCAGTAGCTTTCTTAATACTTCATTTGATGGCAGTGACTTATCATTTTCTAATTTTGATAAGTAAGATTGCTCAATACCAGCTAACTCGGCTAATTCAGGCTGACTTAGCGCTTTTTCTGCACGTAATTTTTTTAACTGTTCACCCAATGTCATCGATAAGTTCATGGCTAATATTCCATATAATTTGATAAATACTTTATCAGTAAAGTTATAAGTAAAGCGCCGGCTGCTGATTACTTTGTTTAACTACCAGTAACTAACAACTATAAGATTATTATTGTTAACTGCCTAGTAGCTAAGAGTATTCTTGGTTATTCATGAAGAAATAACTAACTGAATATTTGAGAATATTGCTCTATAGCTAAGAATATCAACACTAGCCATAACCTAAATAAATATGCAGCTCAACAAGCTAATGATGCCCTAGCCGTCGATACCCTGATAAAGCGTATTGGTGATGCTAGTGTGTAAATGGAGCAAACGGTGGTGACCTTATTACCATTAGCACGAGAAGAGCAAACTTCAGTTAAAAACTCTGCAGTATACTTAATCGCCTTGATTGAGCAAGCCGTTATCGATCACAGCTATTTGCTCAATAACAAAGCGGGTGAAGTACGCATAAGTTATCTTGATAATTGCTTGATTATCGCCGATACCGGCTCAGAAATAGAGGCTGATATTGCTGACAAAGTTACCTAAATTGCAGTAAAAGGTAGCCAAAGTACCGGCTATGGTTTTGGTTTATCGATAGTAAAACGCTTATGTGAACTTCAGGGTTGGCAACTTAAAGTGAGCAATACCAACACGAGTCCTAGTCACGGTAGCAGGAACGCCATAAATAGGGTACTGAGGTTTCGGTGCTTTTTGGTAGTTAATAACCCCTCTAGCTTCGGCATTTACTGTCAGAGCTTGTTGGCATACAAGTACCCGCCAAGCTAAGTAGTTAAATTTACATGCTATTAATTACTTAGCAAATCAAACACCTTAAAACTTAATAAGAACTATTTGCATAAAAAAGGTATGATATCAGTCAGTTTTTATATTGAGCGTATAATTATGCTGCCGTCAGCGCGCATTTTAATCATAGAAGATGACTTAGCACTTAACGAGCAAGTTACAGCTTTACTAAATAAACATCATTATCTGGTTCATCAATGCACCGATG
>NZ_JABSOV010000189.1 GCF_013215345.1 Colwellia sp.
ATTTGCTATGGCTATGGCATCAAAGCCAATACAGATTGGAAAAAAACGTTGGGGTCTGAGTGGCGACAATATGAAGAAGCTTTTCCCAAACTGCAAAAATCTAATATCGATATTATCTCGCTAGAATGTCATAACTCTCGTGTTCCAATGGAGCTACTTGAACTTATTCGCGGTAAAAAAGTGATGGTAGGGGCCATTGATGTCGCAAGCAATACCATTGAGACACCAGAAGAAGTAGCTAATACCCTACGAGAAGCACTAAAGTATGTAGATGCCGACAAGCTTTACCCTTCTACCAACTGTGGCATGGCACCTTTATCTCATCAAGTGGCAAGAGGCAAGCTCAATGCTTTAACTGCAGGCGCAGAAATAGTCCGAAGAGAACTATCTACCAGTAACTAATCAATATAATGATGCTTAGTGGGGTTAGCTAAGCGCGTACCCCTTAATTGATAGTAATACCGATGGCATTAAATTTGTGAGGATAAATTTTCAAGTTCAAGGCGTGTAATTGAGCAATAGCAGGCTATTGGGATTGAGCGAAACGCAGAAATTGGATATTTAGACCGTTTTAAAATGATCACTTAATTAGTACCATTGCTATAAGGTCTTGCCCGTTATTAAAAATAGAAGTAGTAGTTAATGAATATCATTGAATTTATAACAAATAATATCTCTACCATTTTGGCATTGGTTGCCACAGGTGTATTCGCAGGCATTTTAGCTGGCTTGTTAGGCGTAGGTGGCGGTATCGTGATCGTACCAGTGCTATTTTTCTTGTTCCAGAGCTTTGGCGTATCACCAGAGTCTGCGATGCTCGTTGCTACGGCAACCTCACTGGCTACCATAGTACCAACGTCTATTAGTTCAATTCGTTCTCACAATCAAAAAGGTAATGTGGATTTTGACCTGCTCAAACGTTGGGCTGTATTTATTCTTATGGGGGTATTGGTTGGTAGCTGGTTAGTGACTCGCGTTGAAGGGTCTATGCTTACTATGTTGTTTGGGGTGATAGCGGTTTTATCGGCACTAAACATGCTGCTTCGAACGGGAAAATCCGCTCTGTACCAAAAACTGCCTAATACAACAGGACAAACGGTTATGGGGGCATGCATTGGCTTTTTCAGTTCTATGGTGGGGATCGGCGGCGGCACTATCTCGGTGCCACTACTCACCCTATATAACTATCCCGCCCACAAGGCCATTGGCACAGCTGCGGCAATAGGGTTAATCATTTCGTTGCCAGGTGCGCTAATAATGTTGACATTGGGCAGTACACCAACCGATGCTCCCGCTGGTACATTTGGCTTGGTCAATCTATTTGCCTTCATTTGTATTGTGCCGCTAACGGTATTATTCGCACCTGTAGGGGCATCACTGGCAGCAAAATTAGATGCGGTAAAACTGAAAAAGATCTTTGCCTTCGTCTTACTATTTACTGGCTCACGTATGCTGGTGCAACTTTTCTTATAGGTTTTATTCCTGTTCTAATTGTAAATAAACTTGTTAGATTGATACAATGATATAATTTCATCAATCAACGAATGTAGTTCATCATTAAAGCTAAAGATAGGAGTTAACAGGTGCTAGAGAGGATTCATTTAGAAATACTAACTGCAATAAAAGAGCATGGAACCCTGACTAAAGCTGCTGATTCGTTGCACTTAACCCAATCTGCGTTAAGTCACAGTATCAAAAAATTAGAAGGCCAAGTTGCTACTCCGATATGGAAAAAAGACGGTCGAAACTTGCGTCTTACTGCTGCTGGAGAACGCATTCAAACGCTGGCTAATAGAGTATTGCCTCAGTTTTTACACACGGAATTATTACTGAATCAGATTGCAAAAGGTGAAATGGGGTCGCTACGCATAGGAATGGAGTGCCATCCTTGTTATCAATGGCTACTGAGAGTAATTCAGCCTTATCTAGAGCAGTGGCCAGACATTGATATGGACGTGAAGCAGGAGTTCCAGTTTGGAGCTTTAGGCGCATTACTTAGCTACGAAATAGATGTACTTATTACACCAGACCCGCTCTTTAAACCTAAAATAGACTACATACCCGTTTTTGACTATGAACATAGACTCGTAGTCTCCGCGTCTCACAAACTTGCAAAGCAAAATTTTGTATTACCCGAGCAACTAAGCGAAGAAGTACTGTTTACCTACCCTGTTGAGCCGCTCAGGCTCGATATTTTTAGTCAATTTCTTAATCCAGCAAAGTGTTCAGTAAAGAAACACAAACACATTGAAACAACTGAGATCATGTTACAGATGGTCGCCGCTGGTCGAGGTGTTTGTGCCTTGCCGGGCTGGCTAGTAGATGAGTACTCAAAATCAATGCCTATCAAGAGTATTCGTTTTGGAGAGAAAGGCATTGGTAAACAGATCTTTGTAGGTATTCGCAAGACCGACCAACATCTTGACTACTTCAACGATTTCATTGCTCAAGCTAAAAAAACAAAATGATGAATTGCCCTTACTTTAGGGGTATCCGAATAAAATTAAACGCCAGCGATAGAGAAAAGATAAACTTGAAGCTTAACGCACAGAGTTGCTGTAAAACCCACTTCGATTTGTACCCTCTTGACAGTTAGAGCTACCCGTCACTGTTACCACATTGGAGACATTATCAATTACAGCTAATTGGTCAGGTTCGATTAGATTTTGGGCTCTTCTCCGGTTATGTGAGGTTGATTTTTGGATAAAAGATAGAATGCGTTGCTGGAACTGATGTTTGCCTTATTTTTAATTTGAAATATTCTGTATCCCTTACTCCTCTGGCTCGCCTCCTAATCATCCCAATAGATACATTCCCAGCCTCAATCCGCGCACTTGTCAGTTTGTATTTTGCATAATTACAAATGCCTACCTTGTGGATTCTTAACCCTGTTGCGAAGTTATGCAGAGCTAAGATATTTGTCGATTCTGCAAGCCGGCACCAACCTTCAAGTGCATTATCCATTGCCTCATAGCTCGTTTCCTGCCACAGGGCTTGCAACTGCTCTTTCATCATATAAATAGTGCACAAGCTCTTGTTACTTTCAAGTAAATCATCAAGTCTACCTGATTGCTTTTCATCGAGTTTGTAGGCGTTTTTTAATAGAAGATACAACGTACCCTTCATTATTTGTCTACCTTCGTTTGTACTTTTAAAGAATTCCTTTCTTCGCTGGTTTTTTATCAAAACATGATAATTACGCATCACATGGAAGCGATCAAACACAATGTCGGCATGAGGTAGCGAGCGCCTTACAGCGGATTGATACGCTTGTCCCATATCCATAGCAACGGCTTTAATACCTGCTGCGGTTGCCTTAGGTAATTGTGTGAAAAATGATTGAAGAACATGAGATTGGCGACCTTGTTCTACCCAAATCAGATGACCTTGGACAAGATCATAAACTACCGTCATATAATCATGACCTTTTGCTCGTGCAACCTCATCAACACCTATGTGAGTGAGACCTGTAATCGATTTGGGATCAAGTGATGGTAATGAAGAAAGCAAATAGGCTCTATCGATGTTTTTAACTGTTTCCCAACGAATATTAAGGTGTTTAGATACCGCATGTATGCTCATATATCGACAAAGACCACTGATCATATTACAAAATCGAGTGGTATAACGAGCACCATTTCCTACGAATTCACAATGTTCAATGCGACGCTCATAATTTTGTGTTGAAACTTGGGCCAGTTCTATATCAATCACACATGGGTGACCTGAAATGGGTAAGTCGCGCACTCTTCTATGGACATAACGATTGATCGTTCCTGATTGATTTGTTCTTGGATCGATAGGCTTTCTACGTTTATCCCGACGACACTGAATGACAACAGTTTGCTCATTATCAAGTGTAATCGATTGAATGCACTGCCCTGGAAGTTGAAAAAGTGCTGAAGATATAGATGTCATGACTTAGTTATTATTTAATGAGGTGAAAAAATAATTTTAAATCAATATGATAGATTAGCCAGAAGACACACTAATTTGCATCAAAGCGGAGAAGAGCCGATTTTGTATCGATAACTAAGCTAAGCGGAAAAGTACAGTTAGGCTAAACTGCGCGGAGCGCAAGCCTACTGTAATTTTCCGTTTAAGCGCCTTGTTATATTTTTGTGCTAATAACTAAAGAAGCAGGTCGCATTTTCATTCCTGTTCTCACCCATTTATCCCAAAACGCTTTCATGTCCGAACCTTGCAGTCCAACACAACCTTTAGTACCAGGTAAATTTCCATCAGGGTGGATACCAAATCCATGTCTTACTGTCGAAAACCGTGGAGTTAATGGTAAAAACCACCCTCGACCATTTGCAGGGTTAACAAAACCAGATTTCATTGTCGATTTATCACCGACAACAGCTTTATACCGTTCAATATCATAAGTACCATTAGGTATAGCTCCTTTACCGTAGCCACCGCTAACTACTTCATACTCATCTTGTAGTGGTACAGTGATTTTGGCCACCTAATTAGAGGTGTTATAATGCACCTCATCAAACTTAGGTGACATTATGAAAAGAAGAACAAGACCCAATTTCACACCAGAATTCAGACTTGAATGTGCTCAGTTAGTCGTTGATAAAGGTTACTCCGTCATTGAAGCCTCACAAGCAATGAATGTGGGTAAATCATCACTCGATAAATGGGTTCGTCAGTTAAAAGGTGAACGTAATGGCATCACGAGTAAAGCAACACCATTAACACCAGATCAACTTGAAATTCGTGAACTAAAAAAACGTATTGCACGCATTGAAGAAGAAAAGGAAATTCTAAAAAAGGCTA
>NZ_JABSOV010000019.1:0-15534 GCF_013215345.1 Colwellia sp.
TGGGTGAGGACCACATTCAACCACTTCCCCAATAACAACACCACTAAACTCGCCAGCTACTGGGTCAACACCGTCAACCTCTAGGCCAGCCATAGTAATTTGATGTGCTAATTCATCAGAAGTAAGTGCAGGATTAACCCACTCACGTAACCAAGATTCACTAAATTTCATTATGAGTTTTCCTACTTGAACTGTTTTAAGAAGCGAAGATCGTTTTCAAAGAATGCACGTAAATCATTTACGCCATAACGCAACATAGTTAAACGTTCAACACCCATACCAAAGGCAAAACCTGTGTAAACTTCTGGATCGATACCAACACTACGTAAAACATTTGGATGTACCATGCCGCAACCTAACACTTCTAACCATTTACCATTTTTACCCATGATATCTACTTCAGCAGAAGGTTCAGTGAAAGGGAAATATGAAGGGCGGAAGCGAATTTCTACTTCTTCTTCAAAGAAGTGATGCAAGAAGTCATGCAAAATTCCTTTAAGGTGAGTAAAGCTAACGTCTTTATCTACCATCAATCCTTCAACTTGGTGAAACATTGGTGTATGTGTTTGGTCATAATCATTACGGTACACTTTACCTGGCGAGATAATGCGTAGTGGCGGCTTTTCAACTTCCATAGTACGGATTTGCACGCCTGAGGTTTGTGTACGTAATACTAATTTTGGATTGAAATAGAAAGTATCATGATCTTGACGTGCTGGGTGATGCTCAGGAATATTCAAGGCATCAAAGTTGTGATAATCATCTTCAACTTCTGGGCCGGCTTTAACTTCAAAACCTAAATCACCAAAGAAACTTTCAATACGAGCAATGGTACGAGTTACCGGGTGTAAACCACCGATTTGTGTACCACGACCAGGCAAAGTAACATCAATAGACTCTGCCGCTAGTTTTTCTTTAATTTCTTGGGCACGTAATAGTTCACCACGGTCGTTAAGTAATTTCTGTACTGCTTGTTTAGCAATATTAATTACTTGTCCCATTTTAGGCTTTTCTTCTTTTGGTAATTTACCTAAGCCTTTCATTTGCTCAGTAAATAAACCTTTCTTCCCTAAAAAGTTAACGCGCACTTGATCAAGTGCAGTTGAATCTGATGCTTCTGCAATGGCAACTTCTGCCTGTGCAACAATAGCATCTATAGTGGTGGTGTCTAAGCTCATGATTTCCTCTAATAGGGGGTTAATAAACGAATTGACTCGACTGGGCCGATGAAAACAAGCGCAGATGAGTAAGTCATTTATTATTAGACTAAGTGAAATAGTAAAAATGGGACTGATTTTACACGAAAACTCATACTTAGGTAGCTTTCGGTAGCAGAAATAGTGGCTTTTTTATCAATAAATGCGATATAAGGGTTGCCAGTAGTTAATCTTGAGGTTTTTTAGATTTTTTGGCTCGTTGCTCGGCTTCTCGTTTCATTAAAAGAAAGGTCAAATACATTTTAGTGGGTAAAGAAAAAACCATACCAAAGGCAAAACACGTGGCGCTAATGAGAATACCGGTAACGCCTAGTGATGCCATATAATCACTGTAGTTATGTAAATAAATCCCTAGCAGTAATAGGCAGAGTCCAATACCGATAGAGATTTTCAGTAATAACATTAAGCGCCGATCAGACAAAGCTACTACCTTTTAGATAACAGTTATCAAGAATTTAGCAGACAAGCATTTAGAAAACAAACATCATAGCTAACCAACCTTAACCATGTGATATCTGTAGTTGCTCCGGTACTGGTTACTGAAAAATCACTCATCAGTACCGGATATCTATACGCCCCACTCAAGTAACCCTAATGATTGCCAATACCTATAAAATATAGCGTAGTTTCCCCATTATTAAATAGTTCTGATCTGTGAGCAACTGGCGCATTAGCTAGAGCAGAAGTAATGTTAATTGCCGTAAACATTGACTTTTTTCATCCGCTTTCCCTTTATGATTTTTTCCCTAAGGTTAGCGGTTAAATCATTACAAAGTGATTAACTTAGTGCCAATGTTTACATTTAGACGTTTTACCAATACCCGGATTAAAGCTATTGGTCGGATCTAGCTCTTTATAAAACGCTTTTAAATCAGCCTTAGCAAAATACTCATGTCCAACATTATGCTCTGCAGGGTACTCTGCCCCCCGTGCATCAAAGGTAGCCAATATTTTATCTTTAACCGCTTTTGCATCAACACCTTTTTTTAGAATATAGTTTTGGTGCATCACATGGCAAAATAAATGTCCGTAATACAGTTTTACTGCAATTAACTCATCAAGCTCAGGCGCTAAGGTTTCAAACCAATCTTTTTCGTTGCGAGGAAAAGCAACATCTATAGTCATGATAGCGCCAAGCTCTTTACTGTTCATTAGCTGCTGACGACCAATAGCACCACCAGCAACAAATCGATGTAAAATAGCCTTTTTACCTTCTTCTTTGGTACATTCAAAATAACTGCCCTCATTGGAGGCAAAGAAGTTGTCAAAATAATTTTTAGCCTCATCAACACCTTCATTACTCATTTCAATGATCCAGTGATGCTGGTATTTATCTCGGTACTCATCCATGCGTTTAGGCAGATGGTTTGGCCACAAAGCGCTCATATATTGCATTATACGGTCAGAGAACTTGCTCGGTAAAAACTTTATTTTATCGGCAAAACGATCGACTGTACGTTTGATAGCAAACATTTTAGGCATATATTTTGAGCCCAACTTATCAATCACTAAAAATGAATCTTTACCGTATTTTTTTGAAGCGTCATAACAATCACGATGTAAATACTCGCCCGATACCGGTAATGATTTAAATGTCGATAACATATCTCTTCGTATTTTTTCTAATACAGCAGGATCATTAGTGCCAACATAAAAAACTTGCTGCTTTTCAGGAATGGCAAAAGTATCCATACGTACGGCAAAAACAGCTAACTTTCCAGCACAACCAGAGGACTCATACAAACGACGTCCATCGTTGTTATAACGTGAAGGTGTATCTTCATCAATCTCTCTAACACGTTCATGATATTCATTATCTGATGCACGTTTTGATGGGAAACCAACATCTTTTTCAGTAAAGTTTTTTTGTTGTAAGTTAGTTAAAATTTCTTCTGGGGTATCACCTAAATCAATACCTAAATTATTAACCAGTGATAAATTACCTTGTGCATCTATTTGCGCGTAGATTGAAAGCTCGGTATAAGCTGGCCCTCTTTGTACTAGAGCGCCACCTGAATTATTACAAATACCACCAACTATTGAAGCGCCAATACAAGAAGAGCCTATAACAGAATGCGGTTCACGGCCGTATGGTCGTAAAACATCTTCTAAGCCAAATAAAGTACTACCCGCTAAACCTACAATTTGTTTCGCATTATCAATTAAATGAATGCTATTTATACGCATAGTGTTAATGATAACAAGGTCACGATCATAATCGTTGCCATTTGGCGTTGAACCACCTGTTAGGCCGGTATTTGCTGCTTGCATAATGACGGCAACATCAGCCTCAACACAGACTTTAAGTGCTTGCCAAATTTCTACCAAGTTCTCTGGTCTTACCACAGCAATAGCTTCACCTGAGCCAAATCGGAAACCTTTAGTGTAAGCTTGTTTTTTTACGGTGTCAGTGAGTAGGTACTTGGCACCCACGATTGTTTTTAAACCTTGGATTAAGGAAAGTTGTTCAGAATTGCCCGTCATGTCAGATCTCGATTAGATTATCGTAGAAGCAGTATAGAAATCTCTGCTATTCAATTAAATAAGTATACCTGAATGGATAGGAGGAGTGAATATATACCCAAGCTACTTCAATATGCTCGTTTCAGGACGCCTGAGCGATTCATGATCAAGGCGTGTATTTCATTAATGGTTGTTACCTTAATGAACATACGTAACGATGAACGTGATTTGCTCAGGCGTAAGCTGCTAATACCCTGACAAAACACTGATAATGTCCGGCTAACACTTCGATAAATAGCAGGCATAAAAAAACACCTTAGCTAAAATCGCGCTAAGGTGTTTTTAATATTTTTCTAGCTGCAATATCACTACAGCTTCTTTTGCTAAGGTTATAGCTGAGGTTCTAGCTAAGTTCTACCACAAGGTTTAAGTAAAAATTTAACTAAAGACGAGCTAAGCTTTCTTCGCTAATTGTTCAGCAAGGTATAACCAAGTTGGCAATACCGTATCTGGGTTAAGTGAAACACTATCAATGCCCTGCTCTACTAACCAAGCAGCAAAGTCTTCATGATCTGAAGGTCCTTGACCACAAATACCGACGTATTTACCACGTGCTTTACAGGCTTTAATCGCCATAGATAATAGTATTTTTATCGCTGGATCACGCTCATCAAATAAATGCGCTATTAAACCCGAGTCTCTATCTAAACCAAGCGTTAGCTGAGTTAAATCGTTTGAGCCAATAGAGAAGCCATCAAAGTAATCAAGGAATTGATCCGCTAATAAAGCATTTGACGGTAATTCACACATCATAATAACGCGTAAACCATTTTCGCCACGCTTTAAGCCATGCTCAGCAAGAATATCAATAACCGCCGCCGCTTCTCCCAAGGTACGAACAAACGGGATCATTACTTCAACATTGGTTAAATCCATGTCATTACGAACACGTTTTATCGCTTCACACTCTAAGGCAAAACAATCTCTGAAATCTTTAGAGATATAACGTGCTGCACCGCGATAACCAATCATAGGGTTTTCTTCGTGCGGCTCATACGCTTCACCACCAACAAGATTAGCGTATTCGTTTGATTTGAAATCAGACATACGCACAATCACTTTTTCAGGTGAGTATGCCGCTGCTAAGGTTGAGATACCTTCAGTTAGTTTGGCAATATAAAACTCAACCGGGCTTTCGTAACCGGCGATAATATCGTTAATTTCATCTTGTAATTCAGCAGACTGCTTATCAAAATTAAGTAACGCTTTTGGGTGAATACCAATCATTTTATTGATAATAAACTCTAAACGCGCCAAACCAATACCTGCATGTGGTAAACGAGCAAAAGCAAAAGCTCGGTCTGGATTACCAACATTCATCATGATTTTAAGCGGTAACTCTGGCATATCATTAATTTCAGAGGTCTTCACCTGATAATCTAGCTTGCCGCGGTAAATAAAACCGGTATCACCTTCAGCACAAGATACAGTTACCATATCGCCGGTTTTAATCAGCTCAGTGGCATTGCCGCAGCCAACTACAGCAGGAACCCCCATTTCTCGAGCAATAATAGCAGCATGACAAGTTCTACCTCCGCGATTAGTGACAATGGCAGAAGCTTTTTTCATGATAGGTTCCCAATCTGGGTCGGTCATATCAGTAACTAAAACATCACCTGGTAGGATTTTATCCATTTCAGCGAGTGACGATAATACTTTCACTTCACCACTACCAATTTTATGACCAATTGAGCGTCCTTCACAAACAATCTCTAGCGTGTCATCTGTTTGTAAGTGGAACTGTTCCATTACATTGGCATTTTCACGACTCTTAACAGTTTCAGGACGTGCTTGTACAATGTACAGCTTGCCATCTAAGCCATCTTTTGCCCATTCGATATCCATGGCGCGGCCGTAATGCTTTTCAATGATTACCGCTTGTTTAGCCAGCTCTTCAACTTCGCTATCGGTTAATGAAAAACGGTTAGAATCGGCTGGGTCGATATCAACAATTTCAACTTGTTTTGAATGCTCTTGGCTATCTGAGTACACCATCTTAATAGCTTTGCTACCAATATTACGACGTATTACCGCTGGTTTACCTTTAGCTAGGGTTGGTTTATGAACATAAAATTCATCAGGATTTACTGCCCCTTGTACTACCATTTCACCTAAGCCAAAGCTTGAAGTGATAAAGACGACTTGGTCAAAGCCCGATTCAGTATCTATAGAGAACATTACACCCGAAGAAGAAATATCACTACGCACCATTTGCTGAATACCAGCAGATAGCGCAACGCCGCGGTGGTCATAACCTTGATGTACACGGTATGAAATAGCTCTATCATTAAACAAAGAAGCAAATACATGTTTAATGGCAATCATTACCGCATCAAAACCACGAACATTTAAAAAGGTTTCTTGTTGGCCAGCAAAAGAAGCATCTGGCATATCTTCCGCTGTTGCCGAAGAACGTACTGCAAAAGAAGCATCGTCAGAGAAGTCGCCGGCAAGTTGTGCATAAGCAGCTTCGATATCCTGCTGCATTTGTGGACGAAATGGCGTATCGATAACCCATTGGCGAATAGTTGCACCACATTTGGCTAGTGCATTAACATCGTCAACATCTAAGCCATCGAGTAGTTGATAAATTTTTTCATTAATACCGCTTTGCTCTAAAAACTCATTAAAGGCAAATGACGTGGTTGCAAAACCCGTAGGCACTTGCACACCAACATTAGCCAAGTTAGAAATCATTTCACCAAGTGATGCATTTTTACCGCCGACGCGATCTACATCATTCATGCCTAAGTTTTGATACCAAAGAACATTTTCTTGCACGACACTTCTCCAATTAAAAAATAAATTTGTTTAATCATACTAACTCTATTAAGTTAATGCTCAACTCAGCGCTTCATGAGTGAGTTTAAAAGCCTTACAATACGGCGCTATTGATTTCGATAAAGGCGTAACCCTTATATTCAATCAATGCATTACCTCAAAGGCTTTTAATTATCACTGAGTGTGAAGCCACTTGATAGACTTAGTATTTTTTGTAGTTAAGTACATTCTACACTGCCAGTTATAGTAAATTAAAGACATAATAAAATATAACTTAAAAGTTTTCATACTAGCTTTCACGATAAATTCATTACAGATAAATAACTATTCAATTCACTTTTCAATTAAGACGATTCAATTATGCGTTCAGCTTTTTATATCTCTGATGGCACCGCCATCACTTCTGAAGTTTTTGGTCATGCACTGCTGTCTCTTTTCCCCACTGAATTTGAGCACCACACCATCTCCTTTGTAGAAACCGTAGAAAAGGCTGAAGAGGCCAAAGAAAAAATAAACAGAGCGACCAACCGCAGCGGTGAGCCAGCGTTGGTATTTCATACTTTCGTTAATAATGATATTCGTGAAATAATTGATAGTTGTGACGCGGTAATTTATAATTTTTTAGAGCCCTATGTTGCTCCCCTAGAAAAAGAACTGGCAATGAAAGCCAAACCTACCGCCCATAGAACTCATAGCATTCATGAGAAAACTTACGATTACCGCATTGAAGCAGTGAATTATGCCCTAGCAAATGATGATGGCTCTAATATCACCAACTATGAAGACGCGGATGTAATTTTAGTCGGCGTTTCACGTTCAGGTAAAACGCCAAGCGCGCTATATCTAGCACTGCAATATGGCATTAAAGCGGCTAACTACCCTTTTACCGATGATGATATGGAAGAATTAACAATCCCAATTTTTTTAAAGCCATTTAAAAAGAAACTCTTTGGCCTAACCATAGATGCAAAAAGACTGATGGATATAAGAGAAGGTCGTATGTCTAATAGTAAGTATGCTTCAGCCAGACAGTGTCGCATGGAGGTTAGAGAAGTAGAAAAGCTCTATAAAAATGAGAAGATACCTTTCATCAATACCACCAAGTTTTCCGTTGAAGAGATTACCGCTAAAATACTGTCTGAAACCGGCTTGCAGCGTTACAAATATTAATTTGTCATAATTAAGACCTTCTTGATATCAAATGATCGGCATTTTATCGCTTTTTATTAGTAATAACAGTTCACATTAGCGGCTAATTTAGCTATGTTATCGCCCATAAATTAGTTAATACCCGTTACCAATCAAAGTACGGGATTTCAGTGGGAATTAAAGTTTGTTTATGCAAGGCATTAAGTTGACAGAATGGTTATTCCATTGTGACAATTAATAACGCAGTATAAACGAACTTTAAACCCATCGTAGAAGCGCTTGAGCAACATCACTTCATCGTTACATCAATTTGAAATGGAGTAACCATGGCAATATTGATATGCCTTGAATTGAAATTGCTCAAACGCTCTGAAACATGCATTTTGAATGATAACGGGTATATGCGCCGCGAACATATCGCTGATTAAAAAGCCGAACTAAAAACAAACTAAATCAAATTAAAACCAAAAAAGTATTAGAATTTCATGACCATTAAAACTGATGAATTACGCACGACGCTAATTGAAAATTTAGCCTCTCCCGCTGAGCTTGCTGAGCTAATTCCCTTAAGTGCTGCCACCGCAGATTTTATAATGCAAAGCCGCAAAGAAATTGAAGCGGTTATTAGTGGTGAAGATAAGCGTTTACTGGTAATTATCGGCCCTTGCTCTATTCACGATACAACTGCCGCCATTGATTACGCGAAAAAACTGACGGTATTGCGTGACAAGTATAAAAGTGAATTACTTATTGTTATGCGTGTTTACTTTGAAAAGCCACGTACCACCGTAGGTTGGAAGGGTTTAATTAGCGACCCTGACTTAGATAAATCATTTCATGTTGCTAAAGGTTTAAAACTAGCACGTAGCTTATTAGTCGAAATTAATGACCTAGGACTAGCTGCCGGCACTGAGTTTTTAGATATGGTTACCGGTCAGTACATTTCCGACCTGATCAGTTGGGGCGCTATCGGCGCACGTACTACTGAAAGCCAAGTTCACCGCGAATTAGCCTCTGCCTTGTCATGCCCTGTTGGCTTTAAAAATGGTACTGATGGCAATGTTAAAATTGCCCTTGATGCGATTCAGGCTTCAAGTGTACCTCATGTATTATATTCGCCCGATAAAAGTGGCCAAATGTGTATTTACCAAACTCATGGCAACCCGTTTGCCCATGTGATTTTACGTGGTGGCAAGGTTCCTAACTATCATGTTGCTGATATTAAAGAGACTCGTCAGAAACTAGAAAAAGCGTCACTATCACAAAGTATTATGATTGATTGCAGCCATGGTAATAGCTGTAAAGATCACAATAAACAAATAGATGTCGCTCGCTCAATAGCTGAACAAATAAGCCAGGGTGAAGAAAGTATTTTTGGTGTTATGATTGAAAGCTTCATTGTCGAAGGCAATCAAGCGGTTAAAAAAGATACACCATTAACTTATGGACAAAGTATTACCGATGCCTGTGTTGATTTAACGGTAAGTGATGACATTTTAGCGCTACTAGCTGATTCAATAAAAACGCGTTTCGCTTAAATAGAGCGATAAGCTTTTACTTATTTTGTTGAAAGAGCAAAAAGTATAACTATGCAAATAAAAAAACCTTAGCTTTGGCTAAGGTTTTTTATTTTCACGGTAATATGTCGCGCTGGTTTATATTTTTTCTAATAAACCATCACTGGCCGCTTCAACTAAATCCAGTACATAGTCAAAACCTTTAGCGCCACCATAATACGGATCTGGCACCTGCTCTTCCTCATGGTCGACAGCAAAATCTAACAATAAATGTATTTTATCAAGCGCAGCTGCTGGTGCTACTTTCTTTAGCTCGGCAACATTGTCATGGTCCATGGCAAGAATAAGATCAAAATCTGTAAAGTCTTGCACTGTCACCTTACGCGCTTTAATGCCATCAAAAGAATAACCACGGGCAACACCGGCTTTTTGCGCACGATGATCTGGCTTTTCTTTGGCATGAGCACCTAAGGTACCAGCAGAATCAACTTTTAGCGCTAAGCCTTGAGCATTCATTTTATATCTAAACACAGCCTCAGCACTGGGCGATCGGCAAATATTGCCCATGCAAACAAATAAAACTGAGTTAATTCCTTTTATATTTACGTTGTTAGACATTTTTCACACCACTTAGTTTGCTGAATCACCTTGCCCATTAACAGGATTAACAACTTGTATTTTCCTGCTAGGGAGTTTATTTTATGTTTTTTATTGTCTATTTTTTTTCACAATAAATAAAGATAAATTTTAAAGAAAATCACAAGTTTAATCAAAAGATAAGAGACTTCCATGACTCCCGCAATAAATACCACCAAGCTAAACAAAGTGATTTATAAAGTACATGAGTACAAACATGATGCAACTTCCGAATCTTATGGTGATGAAGCCGCACAAAAGCTTGGCATAGCCACGGATAGAGTTTTTAAGACCTTAGTCGTTAATATTGATAATAAAGCCTTGGTTGTAGCTGTGATTCCTGTGTCAGCTATGCTAAACATGAAACTTATCGCTAAAGCCTATTCAGGGAAAAAAGCGACCATGGCATTAAAAAGCGATGTAGAGCGCTCAACCGGTTATGTACTCGGTGGTGTTAGCCCACTTGGGCAAAAAAAGCGCCTAAAAACCTTTATTGATGCATCGGCAAAACAATTTCCGACGATTTATGTCAGTGCTGGTAAAAGAGGTTTAGAAATAGAGTTAAGTCCACAAGATTTACAGAAGTTAACCCAAGCCGAGATGGCAGATATTTGCCAGTAAGCTTATGCAGCTAAAAAAAGCGATAATGCCCTATGGCCACTACCGCTTTATATTACTAGTTTATTTGCCCCGTTAACTCAAACAGGAATATTTTTAACCATTCGTTTAACGCTGCTCTTACCTTTTAAACTCAGAGGTTTTGCTCCACTGTGGCCAAACACCCTCGTGAGATAGCTCAACACCAATTTCAAAGAACAATTGCATATCTTCAACAGCGCCAGTTAAATCCCAATCGTCACTGTATTCATCACAAAGACCGTGGTAACACTTAGCAAGAATTGGATCTAATTTAGCTCTTAAATCAGCAGTTTTTTGGTCGGCCGGAGTAGCGCCGCCTTTTGCGTATAACGCTGGAATACCTACGTTAGCAAAAGCAAAGTGATCAGAACGGTAGTAAATACCTGCTGCGGGTCTAGGGTCACCCGAAATTACACGGTTTTGCTTTTTAGCTGCTTTAGTTAAAAAGTTATCAAGCTCTGATTGACCTAAACCGTAAACGGCAACATCTGCACTTTTACCATTTACGTTCAATGCATCCATATTAATGTTAGCAACCGTTTTAGCTGCTGGGATAATAGGATTTGCAGCATAGAATTTAGAGCCAAGTAAGCCCTGCTCTTCTGCCGTTACCGCTAAAAAGGTAACTGAACGGTCAAGTGGTTGTGGTAATTTTGAAAATGCTTCAGCAACTTCAATTAACGCAGCCGTACCGGTAGCATTATCACGGGCACCATTATAAATTTGGTCACCTTTTTTCGTTAAATCAGTACCTAAGTGGTCCCAATGAGCAGAATATAAAATATGTTCATCTGCTGATTCTTGGCCCGGTAAAGTCGCGATAAAGTTATATGAAATTGAATTCTTGATAGTATTTTTCACGGTAATAGAAGCATCTAAATCGCCCATATCTATGTTAAAACTACCTTGTGCGGCACGTTCCTTCATTTCAGTGAAATCTAAACCCGCTTTTGCAAATAACTCAGTTGCAACATCGCTGTTAATCCAACCTTCAACCGCAACACGACCTTTATTTAAGTCTTCACGTTGAAAGCTAAATTGTGGGCCAGTCCATGAGTTCTTAACTACCGACCAACCGTAAGATGCGGGTGCAGTTTCATGAATGATAATTGCCCCTTCAGCGCCTTGACGACTTGCTTCTTCATACTTGTATGTCCAACGACCATAATAGGTCATGGCATTACCTGTAAATAATTCAGGATCTTGCGTGGCGAAACCTGGATCGTTCACTAAGATAACAACCGTTTTACCCTTAACATCAAGATCTTTATAATCATTCCAGTTATATTCCGGTGCATTAACACCGTAACCAACAAAAACAAGCTCAGAATTCTTAAGTTGTTCTAATTCACTGATGCGAGCACTACCCATTACCATATCAGTGCCTTGTTGGTAGTGTTTACCACCAATGACTAAGCTCATATCAGTTGAGGCTTCAATTGATACTAAGGGTACTTCTTGTAAGAAACTATCACCATTGCCTGGTTTAAAACCTAAAGCTTTAAACTGCTCAGTTAAGTAGGTAAGGGTAAGCTTTTCACCTTCACTCGATGGCGCACGACCACCAAATTCATCTGAAGATAAAACTTTTACATGTTCAATTAATTGCGCGGTATTAATACTGTCGTAGCTTGCGCTAATGTCTTTTGAAGAGTTAACGGGTGAAGAGTTGTCAGACGTAGTTGCCACACAACCTACCAGCACGGCGGCTGAAAGAAGTGATAAGGCAATTTTTTTTATCATAATAAATATACTTATACAGTGAAAAAGATGGCCGAAGTATAAATGTTCTCAAAACAACTAACCAGCTTCGATATGTAAATCAACGTACCGCAAGGTAAGTGAACTGTCATGCTCAGTTTCCACCAATGTCAATGGCACATAACTTGTAGATAGATTTTACCTGTCCGCTAGTTTACAGTAGCCAAATTACTTGCTTATACCACCCTACTCATAAGAATAAAATGAAAGAATCCTTAAAAGAACTCGCTGATATAGTCGCCAAAGCCAATGATTTATTTTATGACCGTAACAAACATGTAGACACCTTGATGGGCATAATGGATAAGACATTACGTAAACAAGGCATGAATGCCGATGCGATAACAATTGATTGCATAGCAATGGACAAAAAAATGGTCTTGGTGTTGCATGATAGTAAGCCTGATACGGTTGACATTGCCCTAGGTGATAAAGCTGGCGTCGTCCACTCTTCAACCGAACATGCCTTAAAGGACGTTAGCATCAACCAAATAGTCGATATGATGGAAGTGAATTTCCTCTCCTAATTAGCAATTAATCACCTATTAATGAACTAGGACAAGGTCATTAAATAACTTACAGGCAACAGTTGGCGCGTTAGCAATAATCATTATGTTTAGTGCCTTGCAAATTTTTAGGTTATTATCAACATAAGTGTTTATCTACCATTAAAGGAATATTATGAATAACGATATTAAAGGGATGTGTCTTTTCTTAGGTTTAATTGGCGTAGGCTATGCGGCTTTATTAATACTCTTAGCTTTATTCACCGGCGCTAAAATTATCAAAAGTGTTATATTTATCTCGGTATTTTCATCTGGCCTGATAAGTTTAGGTTTAACATCTCAGGTTAAAAATCGCTTAGTTAGTCACGCTAAATCTTTTATATCAAAATAGTTAGTACTGGTATTGCTAACAAGCAAATGCAGTCAATTAAATACAGTCAAGATTTTTACCAAAAGGACACTTTGTGCGTATAGTAATTATTTGCTTAGTGGTGTCAGCTTTAATCTATTTGTTAATGGCATTTACTTTTGTCTTTCTTCCGATAAAACGCGTACAGCCTGAGGGAGGATTGGACTTTGATGCTATCGCACATAACAATTTTTCGGTTACGTCAATAAACGAACAGCACTATAAGGCAAGAGACAATAGCAAGTTGTTTTACCGCTATATTCTAGGTAGCTCTGCTGAAACTATTGTTTTACTACATGGCTCAGGGACAGAGGGAAGATATTTAATCCCCTTAGCTAAAAAACTAAATACTGAATTAAATATTACCGTTATCATCCCCGATCTACGTGGCCATGGTTATTCACAAGGCTCTACCCCGGGCGATATTAATTACCTTGGCCAGCTTGAACATGATCTCGAAGATTTACTTAGCCATATAAAGTCATCCTATGCCAATGCGAAAGTAATATTAGCTGGGCATTCTTCTGGCGGTGGGCTTGTGGTTAAGTATGGCGGTAATAATCTAAATCAATTTGATGGCGCTATTCTTTTAGCCCCTTACTTAGGTTATCAAGCACCCACTGTTAGGCAAAATTCAGGCGGCTGGGTACAAATAGCCAAGCTTCGTTACGCTGGATTAGCCATGCTTAATAACATAGGCATCACTTTTTTAAATAACTATCAGGTACTCTTCTTTAACCGTCCAGCGAAAGTCACAGGTGAACTGCAATTAGAAAGTTATAGTTATCAGTTAAATGAGTCTTTTTCGCCACAATCATATGCTACTGATTTATCAAACTACAAAAGTCCAATGCTGCTGCTAGTGGGTGAGTTAGATGAGGCCTTTTATCCAAATGAATTTGAAAAAGTATTGGAAAAAAATGCACCGCATGCCGAGTTTCACCTTGTGAAGAAGACTAAACATCTAAATTTGCCATTGAGTGAAGAAGTGGCAAAATTAATGCAATTGTGGCTGATAAAATCCTATGAAAAATAAATTAAATTGAGCGGCGTCATTTATTCAAGAAAACAATTTTACCAATTTAACACTAACTTACTGAACACTCTTTTAATAAGGGCATATTATGGAAGTTAAAATATTTACTAAAATTTTGCGGGCAAAAATAGGTTTTCTTCCTAAATCCGATGTGGCAACCGATCAAGGTTTAGAAGGCGAAATTAATCTTTGGCTAGCCACGCAACCAAATATCAAAATTCAAAATATCACCCAATCTCAAAGTGGTGGTTTCTTTCAACCATCAACAATTGTGGTAAGCATTTGGTATAAATAATGCTCTTGGGCTTATGGAAAAAAATGAACAAGGTAAGGTTTCAATGACAAAAGTCACGCTAAGGCCCCATGCTATTTTTAGTAGTGATAAAAGCCAAGTTTAACGCAACTTGAAAAAATGCACCATCAAGCGCATGAGCAATGCTTTATCGCCAATTCAGTAAAAAGCCAAATTGTTACAGAGATCATCCGCTGATCAGGCAATCTAGTCGGTATAATCCTGCTGACTTATATAGACAAGATAATAACTAAGTTATGATTTTGTGTTAAATTTTTATGGTATTTAGCAATGATAGTATGTGAAAGTGATCTGTTAATTATCAGGCAGCTCACCCTAGCGGATGCTGAATTTATGCTGCGACTACTGAATGAAAAAAGCTTTACCCGTAATATTTCCGATAAAAAGGTTCGCAATATCACTCAAGCCGAAAAACACCTACAATAAGGGCCTATGGCAAGCTATGAAAAGCTCGGCTTTGGGCTGTGTTTGGTTAAGTTGAAAACAACAAAATGTCCTATTGGTATATGTGGCTTACTTAAGCGTGAAGAGTTAGAGCACCCTGATTTAGGTTATGCTTTTTTACCCGAATATTGTGGTAAAGGTTATGCCTTAGAGGCTGCAAATAATATGCTAAAACAACAATTACCTAAATACTCTTTAACAACTATTTTAGCTATAACCAGTCCAGATAATCACTCTTCAAATAGGTTATTACAAAAAGTGGGCTTCAAGCAAATCGGTATGATGGAATTATATAACAGCCAAAACAACCTCTATGAATACATAAGTAACATTAGATAACATCTATTTTGTTATTATAAAGCGATAATATCGGAGTCACAGCCGATTAGCTCTGATTAACTCTGATTAACTCGCATTAAAAATGATTATCCTAGGGCTTTCAATCATTCCGATATTCCCTTGTTACTTACTTATTTAAATGACCAACAACAAACACAATACATTAACACCGCTATTCCTCAACCGTACAGTCTTGATGATACCAAGTGGTGGGGAAACAGTGGTAGCCAAGCTGACACGATAAAAGCTATTTAGCTTGATGGC